>NZ_JAQQLA010000009.1 GCF_028548395.1 Vogesella indigofera
GTGCAAGTATTTGGCTTGGCCAGACACTTACACCTATCGGTTATTCGTTCTGTTAAAGAGCAGTGCTGAACCGCGTTTCGTTTGCGGCGTCAGCTGAGGAGGCGAACTATAGCGAAGCCCGCCACCCGCGTCAACACCCCAAAGCGCACTTTCCAGCACCAAAGCGGCAACTCCTTGATTTCACAAGCACCCCACCGTCAAGAAAAATGAAAAAGGTTGGCCGCAAGCACTGCGGCCAACCTTTGGTAGCTGAATCTAGCGTGTGAATTACGCGTGATAAGCGGTGACGCGTTCCACTTCTTCCTTGGAGCCGAGGAATACCGCAACTCGCTCGTGCAGACCGTTGGGCTGGATATCGAGAATGCGCTGGTAGCCGTTGGTCGCGACACCACCGGCCTGTTCGATGATGAGGGCCATCGGGTTGCCTTCATACATCAGCCGCAGCTTGCCCGGCTTGCCCGGGTCGCGCGCATCCTTCGGATACATGAACACACCACCACGCACCAGGATGCGATGCACCTCGGCCACCATGGAGGCTACCCAGCGCATATTGTAGTCCTTGCCCAGCGGGCCTTCCTGACCAGCCAGCAACTCGCCGATATAGCGTTGCACCGGTGCTTCCCAGTGCCGTTGGTTGGACATGTTGATGGAGAATTCCTTGGTCGTTTCCGGCACCTGCATGCGCGAGTTGGTCAGCACCCACGAACCCAGCTCACGGTCCAGCGTGAAGCCGTACACACCCTGGCCGAAAGTCAGCACCAGCATGTTCTGTGGACCGTACAGCGCATAACCCGCAGCAACCTGGCGGCTACCCGGCTGCAGGAAGTCCTGTTCGGTTGGCTGCTCGTTGCCTTCCGGCGCTTCCAGCACCGAGAAGATGGTACCGACCGAGATGTTGACGTCGATATTGGAAGAACCATCCAGCGGATCAAACAGCAGCAGGTAGCGACCACGCGGCATGTGATCCGGGATCGAGTGCGGCAGCTCCATCTCTTCGGAGGCCATGGCGCCGAGGTTGCCGCCCCATTCGTTGGCTTCCAGCAGGATGTCGTTGGCGATCACGTCCAGTTTCTTCTGGGCTTCGCCCTGCACGTTGCCGGTACCGGCTTCGCCGAGCACACCAGCCAGCGCGCCCTTGTTGACGGAGTGGGCAATGGCCTTGCAGGCACGCGCCACGGTTTCAATCAGCAGACGCAGGTCCGGCGGCAGTGCACCGTGCTGGCGCTGTTCTTCAATCAGGAAGCGGGAAAGGGAGATACGGCTCATCGTTGTCCTCGTATCGCAAGGTAGGTGAAAAACGGCAATGGGCAAAGTTTACCATCGCCCTTCTGCCATCGGGGGTGTTACCTGCGAACTACATGAATTGACAAAGAAAAACGCCCGACTGGGCGGCGCGTACATTCGATGCACGCGCCAGTCGGGCGTTGACAGGATCAGGCAGTCAGGCTCAGGTGTTGAGTTCCTTGGCCAGGTACAGCCAGGTTTCCACCACGGTGTCCGGGTTCAGCGAGATAGTCTCGATGCCCTCTTCCACCAGCCACTTGGCAAAGTCCGGGTGATCGGACGGGCCCTGACCGCAGATACCGACATACTTGTCGAGCTTGCGGCAAGCCTGGATCGCCATGTGCAGCATGGCTTTCACCGCTTCGTTGCGCTCGTCGAAGGTGGTGGCGATCGGGCCACCGGAGTCGCGATCCACGCCCAGGGTGAGCTGGGTCATGTCGTTGGAGCCGATGGAGAAGCCGTCAAAGAACTGCAGGAACTTCTCGGCCAGTACCGCGTTGGTCGGCAGTTCGCACATCATGATCAGGCGCAGGCCATTTTCGCCGCGCTTCAGGCCGTTGGCGGCCAGGATCTCGATCACTTTCTCGGCTTCGGCCAGGGTACGCACGAACGGGATCATGACTTCCACGTTGGTGAGGCCCATCACGTCGCGCACTTTCTTGATGGCGCGGCATTCCAGCTCGAAGCAGTCACGGAAGCTGTCGGCCACGTAACGCGCAGCACCACGGAAGCCCAGCATTGGGTTTTCTTCGTGCGGCTCGTACAGCTGGCCACCGATCAGGTTGGCGTACTCGTTCGACTTGAAGTCGGACATGCGCACGATGACCTTTTTCGGATAGAACGCTGCGGCCAACGTTGACACGCCTTCGGCAATCTTGTCGACGTAGAAGTCAACCGGGCTGGCGTAACCGGCGATGCGATCGGTAATGGTTGCCTTCAGGTCGGCCGGCAGAGTATCAAACTCCAGCAGCGCTTTCGGATGGATACCGATCTGGCGGTTGATCACGAACTCCATGCGCGCCAGACCCACACCTTCGTTCGGCAGCTGCGCGAAGTCGAAGGCCAGTTCCGGGTTGCCGACGTTCATCATGATCTTGACCGGGGACTTCGGCATCTTGTCGAGCTCCAGCTCGATGATTTCCACGTCCAGCAGGCCGTCGTAGATGTTGCCGGTGTCGCCCTCGGCGCAGGACACGGTCACCTGCATGCCGTCGCGCAGTAGGTCGGTCGCGTCGCCACAGCCGACTACGGCAGGAATACCCAGTTCACGCGCGATGATCGCGGCGTGGCAGGTACGGCCACCACGGTTGGTCACGATGGCGGCGGCACGCTTCATCACCGGTTCCCAGTCCGGGTCGGTCATGTCGGTAACCAGCACGTCGCCAGCCTTGACCTGATCCATTTCGGACGCGTCCTTGATCATGCGCACGGTGCCCTGGCCGATCTTCTGGCCAATGGCGCGGCCTTCAGCCAGCACGGTGGACTTGTTCTTCAGGCGATAGCGGCGCAGGGTGTCCTTGCGGTCTTCCTGCGACTTCACGGTTTCCGGACGCGCTTGCAAGATGTACAGCTTGCCGTCGGTACCGTCACGACCCCACTCGATATCCATCGGGCGGCCGTAGTGTTTTTCGATGATCAGCGCGTAGTGGGCCAGTTCTTCCACTTCCGCGTCGGAGATCGAGAACTGTTTTTGCAGTTCCGGTGCCACGTCGACGGTTTTCACCGAGCGGCCGGCTTGCGACGCGTCAGTGAACTCCATCTTGATCAGCTTGGAGCCCATGTTCTTGCGCAGCACGGCCGGACGACCGGCACGCAGGGTTGGCTTGTGGACATAGAACTCATCCGGGTTCACCGCGCCTTGTACCACTGTCTCGCCCAAACCGTAGGAAGAAGTGATGAAGACCACGTCTTCGAAACCGGATTCGGTATCGATGGTGAACATCACGCCGGCAGCGCCGCTATCGGAACGCACCATGCGCTGCACACCAGCCGACAGTGCCACCACATCGTGGGCAAAGCCTTTGTGTACGCGATAGGAGATGGCGCGGTCGTTATAGAGGGAAGCGAAAACGTGCTTCATGGCGTCCTTGACGTTGTCAAGGCCACGAATGTTCAGGAAGGTTTCTTGCTGGCCTGCGAACGAGGCATCGGGGAGGTCTTCTGCGGTGGCAGAGGAACGGACTGCGACGGAAATATCGGCACCACCGGCATCGGCGACCATTTTGTCCCAGGCAGTCTTGATGTCTTCATCAAGCTTGGCCGGGAATGGGGTGTCGATAATCCATTGCCGAATTTCCTTGCCGACGCGGGCCAGTTCGGTGACATCATCGATATCGAGTTTGCCAAGGGCTTGGTTGATTCGGTCGGCGAGGCCATTGTGCTGCAAAAAGTCACGATAGGCGTCTGCAGTGGTTGCAAAGCCTCCCGGTACTCGCACGCCGGAGTTTGCCAGCTGACTGATCATTTCGCCGAGAGAGGCATTCTTGCCGCCTACTTCTTCAACGTCTGTCATGCGCAGCTTCTCGAACCAGATGACGTAGTTCTCTGCCATCACTTCACTTCCTGTATGTGGATTGGACGATAGGGATAGCGCATTCTAGCCGAACAAGTCGCTGTTTGCGTAGCTACTTCTGCACTGCACAACACGGGGTTTGCCCTTACTCAAGGCACAACGCCGCTTTCTGGTGTTCCACCCTGCACCACAATGTCGCAGTTTTGCCGACTACCGCTGTAGTCGGCAAACTACAGCACTCTGCCGGCAACCGCCGCGCTTGCGGCTTGCATCCGCCGCCGCCTGCCCGCAGACTTGCCGCTGTAGACCGCCACTGGACATTTGCAGGAAATCACCATGCCGCATCGCCGTTCCGTTTTTTTTGTTTCCGACCGTACCGGGATCACCGCCGAATCACTCGGAAACACCCTGCTGACGCAATTTGATGCCCAAGAGTTCAAGCGTGAAACGGTGCCGTTTATCGATACCGTGGAGAAAGCGCAGGAGCTGACACGCCAGATTGACGAAGTCGGCGCCACCGACCACCTCAAGCCGCTGGTCTTCACCAGCATCATCAAGGCCGATGTCCGCGCCGCACTGCAGATCAGCCACGCGCTGGTGATCGATTTTTTCGAAACCTTCATCGGCGAGCTGGAACGGGAGCTGGGTGAAAAAGCGACACTACAGCTGGGCAAGGCGCATGGCATGAGCAACGAAGCGGAATACGATCACCGCATCGAGGCGGTGAACTTCTCGCTCAACCATGACGACGGCGTGAAGCTGAAGGATCTGGCCGAGGCCGACGTGATCCTGATCGGCGTGTCGCGTTCCGGCAAGACACCGACCTGCCTGTACCTGGCGCTGCAGTACGGCATCAAGGCGGCCAACTATCCGCTGACCCCGGAAGACCTCGATAGTCCGACGCTGCCGAAAATGCTGCTGCCGTACCGCAGCAAGATGTTCGGCCTGACCATCGATCCGGCGCGACTGCACTACATCCGCTCCGAGCGCCGCCCCGATTCGCGCTACGCCAGCATGGACAACTGCCGCCGCGAGGTGAACGAGGCCGAGTCGATGTTCCGCCATCACTCGGTGCCGTTCATCAGCACTACGCACAAGTCGATCGAGGAAATCGCCTCCACCATCATGCACAAGGCGCACCTCAACCGCCGCTTCTAAAAACGGCTTGACGCCTGCGGCAATGCCGTGATTTGATGAAAAACATGACTACCAAACCCGCAACCGCAGCTTTCTTTTTTACCTGGTGGCGCCTCTGACGGCGGCACCGTGGTTGCGTACGTAAAGCAAACCCGGGAGCAGCCGACAAGGCGCCCGGGTTTTTTGTAGCACTACTCTCCCCTGCGCCAAGTCGGTCTTCCGCGAAATAACGGAGATCAGCATGGACATCCTCAGCACCGTATCCAGTAACGACATCATCCTCACCGGTGACCGCACCACCGGCCCGCTGCACCTCGGCCACTACGTCGGCTCGCTGCGCAACCGCGTCATCCTGCAGGAGCGCTGCCAGCAATTCCTGCTGCTGGCCGACGCGCAAGCGCTGACCGACAACATGGGCAACTACCTGAAGGTGCGCGACAACGTGTTGCAGGTGGCGCTGGACTACCTCGCCGTCGGCATCGCCCCGGCCAAGAGCACCATCTTCATCCAGAGCCTGGTGCCGGAGCTGATGGAACTGGCGTCCTACTACCTCAACCTGGTCACCGTGTCGCGGCTGGAACGCAACCCGACCATCAAGGACGAGATCAAGCTGCGCGGCTACGAGCGCGACATCCCGGCCGGTTTCCTCACCTACCCGGCCGCCCAGGCCGCCGACATCACCGCGTTCAAGGCCACCATCGTGCCGGTCGGCGCCGACCAGATCCCGATGATCGAGCAGACCAACGAGATTGCCCGCCGCTTCAATAGCAGCGTTGGCCGCGAGGTGCTGGTCGAGGCGCGCGCGGTGGTGCCGACCGCCGGCGCGCGCCTGCCCGGCATCGACGGCAAGGCCAAGATGTCGAAATCGCTGGGCAATGCGCTGCCGCTGTCGGCCAGCCCGGACGAGATCAGCCACGCGGTGAAGATGATGTACACCGACGCCAATCATCTGCGCGTCGATGACCCGGGCCAGGTCGAGGGCAATGTGGTGTTCGCCTATCTGGACGCCTTCGAACCGGACAGCGCACTGGTGGCCGATCTCAAGGCGCGCTACCAGTGCGGAGGCCTCGGCGACAGCGTGATCAAGAAGCAGCTGGAGGAACGGCTGCAGGCGCTGCTGGCACCGATCCGCGCCCGCCGCGAACACTACGCGCAGGACCCGGCACAGGTGATGGCGCTGCTGAAGGAAGGCACCTACAAGGCACGCACGGTGGCGGCGCAGACGCTGGCGGAAGTGAAGGCCGCGATGGGGCTGAACTACTACTGAGATCGCTTACCTTGGGGCCAACCCGCAACGTTGGCCGCACTGACATCGGGAGTCACACCATGGAATGGGTTTACCAGTGTCGTAACCTGGACGAAGTCCGCTCGCAGATCGATGCCCTGGACCGCGCCATCGTCAGCCTGATTGCCGAACGTGGGCTGTACGTACATCAGGCCGCCGCCTTCAAGCACAGCGACGCCGAAGTGGAAGACGGCAAGCGCGTCGACCAGGTGATGCGTCGCGTCACCCGTCTCGCCGGTGAGCTGGGCGCCGACGCCGCGCTCACCGCCAAGATCTACCGCACCATGATCGGCCACTTCATCGACAGCGAGCGCGCCGAGCGGCTGCGCCTGGTCGGCGAACGGGAGGCGCACGCATGAACGACGACGGCTCCGGCTTTTCCACGGTGCGATGGCGGCCCATCGCACCAGACAAAAAAAGGCGACACCGGACGGGTGTCGCTTTTTTCATGCCGCCCGCGCCGCTCAGGACAGGGCCAGCGCGCCGGCCAGCGTCCACATCACCGTGCCCACCACGCCGTCCAGCACCCGCCACGACAGCGGCCGCGCAAACAGCGGCGCCAGCAGCCGCGCGCCGTAGCCCAGCGCCGCAAACCACAGCATCGACGCGGTACACGCGCCCAGCGCAAACCACAGGCGGCCGGCGCCCGCCTCCTGGCCGCCGATACTGCCCAGCAGCACCACGGTATCCAGGTATACGTGCGGGTTCAGCAGGGTCAGCGCCAGCACCGTCAGCAGCGCAGCTTTCAGCGGCATGGCCGTGGCACCGGCCGCGATCTGCAGGCTCTCGTCGGCCAGCACCGCCCGCCACGCGCGCAGCCCGTACCAGAACAAGAAGGCCGCACCGCCCCAGCGCGCCACCTCCAGCAGCAGCGGGCTGCGCTGGATCAGGCTGCCCATGCCGGCCACGCCGGCGGCGATCAGCACCGCGTCGCACAGCATGCACACCAGCACCGTCACCCCGACGTGCTGGCGCAACAGGCCCATCTTCAGCACGTGGGCGTTCTGTGAACCGATGGCCATGATCAGGCTGGCGCCCAGACCCAGGCCCTTGAAATAGCTTGCTGTCAGCATGGTGTGCTCCACGAGGTAAGGTTGGCCGCAGTATCGCCGCGACCGCCACACAACAACAGCAAGATTAAATTATCTTGGCTATCATTAATTTCGTTTCACTTACATTGTCTCACCATGAAACTCGACCCCAGGCACAGCGAGGCCTTTCTGGCCGCGCTGGACAGCGGCAGCTTCGAGCAGGCCGCGCAGGACCTGCACCTGACCCCGTCCGCCATCTCGCAGCGCATCCGCGCGCTGGAAGAGGTGCTCGGCAAACCGCTGCTGGTGCGCAGCCGCCCCTGCCGCGCCACGCGCGAAGGGCAGCTGCTGCGCCAGCACCTGCAGCGTGCCGCGCTGCTGGAGGCCGATCTCGCCGCCACCTTTGCCGGCGACGACAGCGCGATGCTCAGCGTGTCGCTGGCAATCAACGCCGACAGCATCGCCAGCTGGTTCCTGCCGGCGCTCACCCCCTTCCTGATCCGCGAACGCGTGCTGCTGGACGCGATCGTGGACGACCAGGACCACACCTACACCCTGCTGCAGGCCGGCATGGCGCTGGGCTGCGTGTCCACCGAGCCGCAGGCAATGCGCGGCTGCAGCGCCAGCCCCTTGGGCGTGATGCGCTACCAGGCGCTGGCCAGTGCCGACTACCACGCGCGCTGGTTTGCCGGCGGCGTCAGCCGTGACGCACTGCGCCGCGCCCCGGTGATGATCTACAACCGCAAGGACAGGCTGCAGGCCGACTGGCTGCTGCAGCACTTCGGCCTGCCGGACGACAGCTACCCCTGTCACTTCCTGCCCGCGTCCGACCCCTACCTGCAGGCGGTGTGCCTGGGACTGGGCTGGGGCATGCTACCCGACGTGCAGCTGGCCGCCAGCGGCCAGGCGCACACCCTGTTGCCGCTGCAGCCGGACAAGCCGGTGGACGTGGCGCTGTACTGGCACCACTGGCAGGTACAGTCGCCGAGGCTGGCCAGACTCAGCGAGGTGCTGATTGCCGCCGCGCAACAGGTGTTGCGACCAACGTCGGGCGGCTGAAGCTGGCTGGCAAGCCGCCTGAAATAAGATTGGCCGCACGCCTTCGGGCAGGCGGTGCGGCCAATGATTGGGATTGCCGGTACACGGCGCAGCAGTGCGCCGTGCCCTGCTTACTGCGCGACCGGGCCGGCCGGTAGCGGCAGCAGCTTGCCCATCGCGCTGGCGCCCTGCGCCGCGTGCTCCGGCAGCAGCTGCATGCCGAGCCAGACGCCGCCGACGATCAGCAGCACCACCAGCCCGCCCTTCCAGATGAAGCCGAACGACCAGTCCGCCTCGGCACGGTGCCGCAGCGCGAACAGAAAGGACAGCGGCGGCAGGAAGAAGGTCAGCGAGCCCCACACGATGCGGCCGTGGTTGAAGGCCGCCATCGTCGCGCCCAGGCAGCCGAGATAGAACACCACCACGGCGACGGAAAATACCAGACCGATCAGCGCGACCAGCCCCAGAATCAGCATGCTCATTGTTTGTCAGCTCTTAAAAAGTCAGTTGCAGGCCATCGTACGCCACCGCCACCCCCGGCGGACACTGCGCCGACAGGGCCTGGTATTCCAGCTGGTGCGTCATGTGGATCAGGAAGGTCTGCCTTGCGGCCAACCTTTGTGCCCAGTCCAGCGACGCCGCCAGATGCAGGTGCGAAGGGTACGGCTCCGGTCGCAGACAGTCGAGGAATAACGTGTCCAGCCCCTGCAGCAGCGGCAGGCTGGAGTCGGGAATGTCGGACAGGTCGGTCAGCCACGCCACATCGCCGATGCGCCAGCCCAGGCACGGCCAGCCGCCGTGCTGCAGCGGGATCGGCGTCACCGTCACGCCGTTGATGGTCAACGGCGCCGTCACCAGCTCGGTGTGCAGCACCGGCTTGTCCCACACCGGCGACGGCGGCGCCAGCGCGTAATCGAAGCGGCGGCGGATGTTGTCCAGCGTGAAGGCATTGCCGTACAGCGTGATCGGCCCCTTTTTCACGTAGCAAAAGGCGCGCAGGTCGTCGATGCCGTTGAGGTGATCGGCGTGCGGATGGGTGTAGAGCACGGCATCGACGCGGCTGATGCCCTCGCGCAGCGCCTGCTGGCGCAGGTCGGGGCCGGTGTCGATCAGCACGCCGGCGTCGCCGATGCGCACATAGGCGGAGCAACGGGTGCGCCGGTTGCGCGTATCCGTCGAGCTGCAGGTAGGGCAGCCGCAACCGATGGCCGGCGTGCCGCTGCTGGAGCCGCAACCGAGTACTGTCCACTGCAGCTTGCTCGTCACCATGGTCTCAACCCTGCCCCGCGACGCGCTGCGCCTTGGCAAACAGGCGGAAGAAATTGTCGGTGGTGGCCTCCGCCACCGCCTCGAACGACAGGCCGCGCAGCTCGGCGATATGCTCTGCCACGTGCTTGACGAAGGCCGGCTCGTTGGTCTTGCCGCGGAACGGCACCGGCGCTAGGTACGGCGAGTCGGTTTCCACCAGCAAGCGCTCCAGCGGCACCTTCTGCGCCACCTCCTTCACCACCGCCGCGTTCTTGAAGGTGACGATGCCAGACAGCGAGATATAGAAGCCCAGATCCAGCGCGGCACGGGCGGTGTCCCAGTCTTCGGTGAAGCAGTGCATCACGCCGCCGGCCTGATCTGCACCGTGCTCGCGCATCATGCGCACGGTATCGGCGGCGGAGGAGCGGGTGTGGATCACCAGCGGCAGGCCGGTGCGACGCGCGGCGCGGATGTGCACCCCGAAGCGCTCGTGCTGCCACGCCAGATCGCCCTGACACCAGTGATAGTCGAGGCCGGTTTCGCCGATGCCGACCACCTTCGGGTGCGCCGCGTGCGCCACCAGCTCGTCCTCGCTGAACTCCTCCGCCTCCGGGTCGTCCGGGTGGATGCCGACGGTGGCGAACAGGTTGGCGTGCGCCTCGGCCAGTGCCAGCACCTCCGGATATTTCGGGCGGCTGACACCGATCACCAACGCGTGGCCGACACCGTTGCCGGCCATATTGGCCAATACTTCCGGCATGCGCGCGGCAAGGTCGGGGAAATTGATATGGCAGTGCGAATCGACCAGCATGATGGGCTTCCAAAAAAATTGCGGCCAACGTTGGCCGCAACAAATTGACAGCAGAAATTGTAGAAGATTGCCTACTGCTTGTGAACTTGCCTGCTCACAGCGAGCAGCTTTCCATTACTGCCGCTCAGAAAAAGGTGCTCTGGAGATTGCTACGCATCCTGACCAGCTCATCGCTCAGTTGCGGCAACGCCCTGCCTTCCGCCGGCATGACCCGATACAAGCGGAACTGGTTACTGCTCTTCGTTTCGTACAGTTCGGTAATGTACAGTTTTGTGCTGCCTTGGCTATCCGCCTGGAACAGCATATCGCCATAGGCATTTTCGACGGCGCTGTAAATATCGGAACGCTTAGACTCCAGTGCCGGGCTTGCTACCCGTACCGCGAGGCAAGACATGCGCTGATTTCTGGCTTCGAGAATATCCTGATAGACATAGTCTTCGCTTTTCTGGCACACAGGGAGAATATTGGTCAGATACTCGGTGCGGACACGGCTGTAAAGGCTGATATCAAGCCGCATGAATTCATTCAGTCGCTCGGCATTGAATTTGCCGAGATAAAGATAACCGGTTGCCACGCCCCGCCCGGAAATCGGCGAGCCGACTTCGTCGACCGTATCCAGATAATAACCACTATGCAGCACCTGCCAGGAACTGCCCAGCTCAAGCGGCTTGCTGCCCAGTGTCAACCGGCTCAGCTCGGTACCTTTCGGCAGAGCTTGCACGAACTTATTCCCTTGCTCCTTGGCCGAGTCAAAAAAACCGAAGTCGACACGGACTTCCGTTGCCTGCGCGCTCCCCATCAATGCCAACAGCGCCAGCGCGCTAATGAAGCGTTTCATTTTTTCCCCTTTCCGGCCTTGTGTACCGGTTCATCCCGCATGATCAATATTCAGCCTGTTTTTCTGTTGCCATTGTCTTGCCACAGAAAAAAACCAAAATGAATATTATTTCAAAAAGGAGAAAAACAAAACAACTTAAACCAAAAGCATAAATCGTAAGAAAAAATCACATGGTATGCGTCGGCCGCGTCGAGTTCAGCGCGCCGCCGAGCAGGCTCTCGATCTTCAGCCGCGCCTGCTTGCAGGTTTCGTCGGCGGCGAATTCGATGCCGATGCCCTGGTTGCGGTTGTTGTTGGCGCCGGCGGGGGTGAGCCACGCCACCTTGCCGGGGATCGCCAGCTTCTGGGTGTCGTCCAGCAGCGTCAGCAGCAGGAACACCTCGTCGCCGAGGTTGTAGTCGCGGTTGGTCGGTACGAAGATGCCGCCGTTGCGCAGGAAAGGCATATAGGCCGCGTACAGCGCGCTACGTTCCTTGATCGACAGCGACAGCACGCCGGGGCGGCTGGCATCGGGCTTGATCTCGACTGCGTTATCCATGCTGGTCCTGTGTCAGGTGGGCTTGCCGGCAAAGGCTTTCAGGTAGTTCATCAACAGGGCTTCCAGTTGTAGCCTTGTCACCAGGGTGTGCTGGCCGTACGGCGCCAGCGCGGTCAGTTCGCGCTGGCAATCCATTAAAGCATGGATATTCAGCCGTGGCAGCAGGCGCTGCATCGCCGCCTGCTGCGCCGGGAAGTAGCGCACCGCGCCGCCCAGCCGCAAGGCGGCCAGGTCGTGCAGCCATTTGCCCAGCCAGCGCAGCGGCAGCTCCAGCGCCACTTTCTGCTTGTCGACGGCATCGGCGAGGCTCAGCACGCTGCCCATGCTGCACTCGGTCAGCCCGGACACGAACTGCTTGCGCAGCGCCGCCTCCGCCGCGTCGTGCTCGAACAGCGGCATGCCGCCGTGAAACGCCAGCTCGGCCTCGGCGTCCTCGACGCCCTGCTCGTTCACCCACGCCAGTGCCTGTGCCGCCGACGGCAGGCTGAGCGGGAACTGGCGGCAGCGGCTCTTGATGGTCGGCAGCAGCCGCTGCGGCGCATCGGACACCAGCAGGAACACCACCTCGGCCGGCGGTTCTTCCAGCACTTTCAGCAGCGCGTTGGCGGCGGCCGGGTTCAGTGCTTCCGCCGGTTCCACGATCACCACCCGCCGTCCGCCGCGGTGGGCGCTGAGGTGGGCGAATTCGATCACGTTGCGCACGCCGTCGATCTTGATCACCGGCAGCTTGCGTTTCGGCGCCTTGGCTTCCTTACCCTCTTCCGCCTCCTCGTCGTCGCCGTGCGGCGTCAGCACGCGCAGGTCGGGATGGTTGCCGGCGGCAAACCAGTGGCAGGCCTGGCACTGACCGCAGGCGTGATGGTCGGCCTGCGGCGCCTCGCACAGCAGCGAGCGCGCCACTTCCTGTGCGAACTCGCGCTTGCCGATGCCGGCCGGGCCGCTGAGCAGCCAGGCGTTGGGCAGGCGCTCGAAGTTGGCGGCCAACCTTTGCCAGTCGCCGGCTTGCCACGGGTAACGCATCAGGCTTGTGCTTTCAGCATGGAGAGACGGCCGGCCAGCTGCTGCTGGATGTCGGCGATGTCACCGGTGGCGTCGACCACGAAGAAACGCTGCGGATAGGCGGCGGCGCGGGCAAGGTAGCTGTCGCGCACGCGCTGGTGGAAGTCCTCGCGCTCGCGCTCGAAACGGTCCGGCAGCCGCGTCTGGCTCAGGCGCTGCTGCGATACCTGCAACGGCACGTCGAGCAGAATGGTCAGGTCCGGCTGCAGGCCCTGCTGCACCCACTCTTCCAGCTGCGCGATGCGCTTGGCCGGCACGCCGCGGCCACCACCCTGGTAGGCGAAGGTGGCATCGGTAAAGCGGTCACTGACTACCCAGCGTCCCATGGCCAGCGCCGGGCGGATCACCGACGACAGCAGCTCCTGGCGACTGGCGAACATCAGCAACGTCTCGGTATCCAGCGTGGCCTCGGTGTCAACGTCGAGCAGCAGCTCGCGCAGCTTCTCGCCCAGCGGCGTGCCGCCCGGCTCGCGGGTGAACACGGTGTCAACGTTGGCCGCAGCCAGCCAGTTGCGGATGAAGGTCAAATGCGTGGTCTTGCCGGCACCGTCGAGTCCCTCCAGCGTAATGAAGCGCGCTCTGGACATCATCAACCTTTCTTCAGGATGTATTGGCGGACGGCTTCGTTGTGCTCGTCCAGTGTTTCGGAGAATTGGGTGGTGCCGTCACCGCGCGACACGAAGTACAGCGCGCGGCTGGGTGCCGGGTGCGCGGCGGCGTCCAGTGCCGCGCGGCTGACCAGCGCAATCGGCGTCGGCGTCAGCCCGGCGCGGGTATAGGTGTTGTACGGCGTGTCGCGGCGCAGCGCGTCCTTGCCGATGCGGCCGCGATAGCGCTCGCCCATGCCGTAGATCACCGCCGGATCGGTCTGTAGCCGCATGCCGATACGCAGGCGGTTGACGAACACGCTGGCCACCATGCTGCGGTCTTCCTCGCGCGCGGTTTCCTTCTCGATCAGGCTGGCCATGATCAGCAGCTGGTACGGGGTCTGGTACGGCAGGTCGGCGGCGCGCGACTCCCACACCGTCTGCAGCTGCTGCATCAGCGTCTGGTTGGCTCGGCGCAGCAGCTCCACGTCGCTGCTGCCCGGCAGGTAGTAGTAGGTACTGGGGAAGAACAGGCCTTCGACACTGCCCTCGGTCATGCCCAGCTCGGCCAGCAGCCGCTGCTCGCTCCAGGTAGCGCTGTCCTGGCGCAGGTCTTCCTCGTCACGCAGTGCCGCGCGGAACTGGCGGAAGGTCCAGCCCTCGATGATGGTGACGCTGGCCTGGTCCGGGTGGCCGTCGTTGAAGCGCGACAGGTACTGCCACAGCGCGGTGGCACCGGAGAACTGGTACAGCCCGGCCTTGAGCTTGCGGTCGCTGCCCATCATGCGCGAGATCGCCACCATCACCCAGCGGTTGCGGATGGCGCCATCCTCTTCCAGCGTGCGCGCCAGCTGGCCCATGGTGCGGTTGGGGGCGACGCTGACGGTGTAGGGCGAGCCGGGCGGGGTCACCGGGACGGCAACCACCCAGGCCAGCCACAGGGCAAACAGCAGCGCGAACGCGGCAAGGATACGGCCTATCAATCGGTGCATACGGACTTCATCAACTTAGGTAAAAAGAGGCGCTGGCGCCGGGTAAAAAGGCGCGCTGGCGCCGGGAAAAAAGGGACGCTGGCGCCGAACGCGCGATGATACCACGCACGCCGGCCGCCTTCCGCGCCAAAGCGGCGCGCCGTTCAAGCCTGCGGCGACAGCACCACACCGTAGCGCTGCGATACGTCGGCGGCGGCCAGCGGCCGCAGCGGCAGGCTGCCCTCGGCCAGGCACAACTGCAGCGCCAGCGTGCCCTGCTGCCACGCCGTCCAGTCGGCCGCCGTCGGCAGCTGGCCATCGGCGCTGCGCAGCATCACCTCGCTCAGCGCCAGCAGCTCGCGGTCGTCCACCACCGCCAGCTCGCCGCCGGCCTCGACAAACAGCCGCCCGCCCTCGTCCAGCAGCGCCAGCCGCGGCGTGCCGGGGTCGATATCCGGCAGCCAGTGCCAGCCGGCCTCACCGCGCCGCACCACATAGGGCGCGGCATCGAGCGCGACGTAGACCTTTTGCGGGCCGTTCTGCACGTAGTAGCGGCCGTCGCCGTCGCGCGCGTAGTTGCGGCGGAAGAAATCCACGATCGCGGCCTGGTTCAGCCGCTCCTCGCGCAGCCACCACTGGCCGCGCGCATCCAGCCGCAGCCAGCCGAACACCGCCGGCACGTTCGGCCACTTGGCGATAGCCGCCAATACCATTGCATCCATTTTTTCGCTCCTGCTCAGCTGTTGCGCAGTATGTCGGTGGGCGGGGTGCGCGTGATTTTACGCAGCAGCGGCCAGCCGGCAAGGCCGACCACCGCGCCGCCGCACAGCGCGCCCAGCAGCGGCAGCCACAGGTTCGGCGCCAGCGGCAGGTTGAACAGCTGCACCGCCACCAGGCTACCGATCGCCATCGCGCCGATGCCGGCCAAGAGCCCGGTCAGGCCGCCCAGCCACGCCAGTTCGGCCAGGATCACCGCGCGCACCTGCTGTCGCGAGGCACCCAGCGCGCGCAGCAGCGCGACATCGAACTGCCGCTCGTCGCGGGTGGCGGCCAGCGCCGCCCACAGCACCAGCACCCCGGCGGCCAGCGCCAGGCTGAACATGGTTTCCACCGCCAGCGCCAGCCGCTCGATCACCGCCTTCACCTCGCGCACGATGACGCTGATGTCGATCACGGTGACATTGGGCAGCGCCGCCACCAGCCGGTTGTTGAAGTCCTTGTCCGGCGCGCGGTAGCTGGTGATGTAGCTGGCGCTCTCGCCGCCCATCCAGCCGGCCGGCGCGATGACGAAGAAATTGGGCTGGAAGCTGTCCCACGCCACCTTGCGCAGGCTGGTCACCGGCGCCTGCCAGCGGGTGCCGGCGATGTCGAACACCAGCACGTCGCCCATGCGAATGCCCAGCGTTTCGGCCAGCCCCTGCTCCACCGAGAACGCCGGCTGCGTGCTGTCCGCCGGCCACCACTGCCCGGCGCTGAAGCCGTTGCCCGGCGGCGGCGCGGCGCGCCACGACAGGTTGAACTCGCGCTCGGCCAGCCGCTGCGCGCGTTCGTCCTCATAGTCGCTACCCTTCACCGCACGCTCGTTGATCGCCAGCAGTCGCGCCCGCGTCATCGGCGCCGCCTGCGGCGCGCTGCGGCCAACCCTGGCGAACAGCGTGTTCAGCGTCGCCTGCTGCGGTGCCTGCAGATTGATCAGGAACGAGTCCGGCGCATCGGCTGGCAGCGACTTCTGCCAGGCGCCGATCAGGTCGTCGCGCACCACGGTCAGCGTCAGCAGCGCCATCAGGCTCACCGACAGCGCCGCGATCTGGATCACCGCCAGCCACGGCCGCCGCGCAAGGTTGGCCGCACCGTGGCGCCAGCCGACGGCACCGGACAGCGGCACGCGGCGCAGCAGGCGCACCACGCCCCAGGCTAGCAGGCCGACCGCCAGCAGGAAGCCGGCCAGCCCGCCCAGCAACCACAGCGCCAGCGTGCTGTCGCCGACCTGCCACGCCGCCAGCCCGAGCAGTGCGACAATGGCCAGCAGCGGCGCCAGCAGCGAACGGCTGGAGGTCGGCATGTCGGCACGCAACACCGCCACCGCCGGAATGCGGCGCAGCGCCAACAGCGGCGGCAGCGCAAAACCGGCCAGCAGGATCAGCGCCGACAGCGGCCCGCTCAGCCAGGCGGTGAGTGCCGGCGCCGGCAGCCCCGCGCCCAGCCACTGCTGCGCCAGCAGCAGCAAGCCGGCCTGCACGCCATAGCCGGCGACGGTGCCGAGCACGCCGGCCACCAGTGACAGCCACAGGAACAGGCTGCCCCACACCAGCGCCACCTCGCCACCGGTCTGCCCCAGCGCGCGCATCACCGCCACGCTCTGCCAGTGCCGCGCCAGATAGCGGCGCACCGCCAGCGCCACCGCCGCCGCCGACAGCAGCACCGACAGCAGCGCGGTCAGGCCGAGAAAGCGCCGTGCCCGTTCCAGCGCCGATTTCACCTCCGGCCGCGCCTCCTCGACATCCTCCAGCCGCGTGCGGCGGTCCAGCTGCGGCGCCAGCCACTGCCGGTAGCCGGCCACGCTGGCGGCATCGCCGGCCACCATCAGCCGGTAGCGCACGCGGCTGCCGTCCTGGACCAGCCCGGTGGCGGCCAGATCGGCGTGGTTGAACAGCGCCCGCGGAATGAAGTTGTACAGGTCCATCGCGCCGTCCGGCTCGCGCAGCACTTCCGCGCTCAGGCGCAAACTGACGTTGCCGAGGCGCACGCTGTCGCCCAGGCGCAGGCCCAGCTTCTGCAGCAGCCGGGTATCGGCCCACAGCTCGCCCGGCGCCGGCGCCAGCCGGCCCTCTTTCAGCCCCTGCGGCGTGCGCAGCTGCACCTCGCCGCGCAGCGGGTAGCCGGCGGTGACCGCCTTCAGCGTCGCCAGCACCGCCTGCTCGCGGGCGAACACCATCGACGGGAAGGTGGCCGCCTCCGCCTGCTGCAGGCCACGCTGCGCCGCCTGCTGCCGCCACGCGTCCGGCGGCGGCCGGTTGCCGTTGGACACCAGATCGGCGGCCAGCAGCTGGCTGGCCTGCCGCGTCAGCGCCTGCTCGATGCGGTCGGAAAAGAAGGCGACACTGCTCATCGCCGTCACCGCCACCAGCAGCGCCAGCAGCAGCACCGTCAGCTCGCCGGCGCGCAGCTCGCGCCGCAACAGGCGCCAGCCCATCTGCAGCGACAGCCGGCTCATGTCGCCTCCCGCTGCAGGCGGCCGTCGTTGAGGCGGTAGACCGCGGCACAGCGCGATGCCAGCGCGGTGTCATGGGTGACCAGCACCAGCGCGGTACCGGCCTCGGCGTTGAGCTGGAACAGCAGCTCGATCACCTGCCGCCCGGTGGCCGGATCGAGGTTGCCGGTCGGCTCGTCGGCAAACAGCAAGGTTGGCCGCACCACGAAGGCGCGCGCCAGCGCCACCCGCTGCTGTTCGCCGCCGGACAGGTGGCGCGGGTAGTGATCGAGACGGTGGCCGAGGCCGACGCGCTGCAGCATGGCGCTGGCGGCGGCGCGGGCATCGCCGCGCCCGGCCAGCTCCAGCGGCAGCATCACGTTTTCCAGCGCGGTGAATTGCGGCATCAGCTGGAAGTTCTGGAACACGAAGCCGACCTTGTCGCGGCGCAGCAGCGCGCGCTGATCCTCGTCCAGCGCCGACAGCGCCTGGCCGTCCAGCCACACCTCGCCGGAACTTGCCGGGTCCAGCCCTGCCAGAATGGCAAGCAGCGTGGATTTGCCGCTGCCGGAGGCGCCGACGATGGCGACGCTCTCGCCGGCGGCGACACTGAAGCTGGCTTGGTGCAAGATGGTCAGCGTCTGGCCGTGATAGTCGACCTGGCGCGCCAGCGCTTCGGCGCGCAGGATCACGTTATTTTCTGGAGATGGATTCATGCTTTATCGCTGCTTTCTGCTGGGTGTCTTGCTGCTGGCGCCGCACATGGCGCACGCCGCGCGTATCGTGGTGTTCGGCGACAGCCTGTCCGCCGCCTATGGCCTGCGCCCGGAGCAAGGCTGGGTCAGGCTGCTGCAACAACAACTGGGCAGCACGCACCAGGTCATCAACAGCAGCCTGTCCGGCGAAACCACCGCCGGCGGCCTCGCCCGGCTGCCGGCGGTGCTGCGGCAACAGCGCCCGGAGGTACTGATTCTGGAGCTGGGCGGCAACGATGGCCTGCGCGGCCTGCCGCTGCCGGCGATGCAGGACAACCTGTCCGCCATGGTCCGCCTGGCCCAGCGCGCCGGGGCGCGGGTGCTGCTGGTCGGCATGGCGCTGCCCCCCAATTATGGCCCCGATTACGGCGCCAAGTTCCGGCAGGTGTATGACAAAGTGGCACGCCAGCACAAAGTAACGCTGGTGCCGCTGCTGGTGGCCGGTTTCGAGCAGGATCTAGCGCTGTTCCAGGGCGACGGCATCCATCCGGTCGCCGAGGCGCAGCCGCGCATGGTGCGCAACGTGCTACCAGCGCTGCTACCTTTTTTACCCAAAAAATAATCAGGAGGGCAAACCATGCAGACCATTTGCTGGGCAATCGGCGAAGAATATGACGACAAAGCCCTTTCCCGCCTGGGTGAGGCACTGCGGTCGCTAAACTATGAGCAGATAGATACTTGGCAGGGGCTGGGGGGCTCCCAAGAGATCTGCCACTGGAAACTCGCCGGCCCCGATGGCTACCTCACCATTGAAACAGAAACCTATCTCGGACTGACCGTCGAGGGCCCCGTCCGTGCCATGGAACAACTTCGACAGCGATATGCCCTGCTACCCTGAGCCGGCATTGCTCCTCCCCAAGACCACATCAGGAAGACAGAGCCGTCAGCCCCACAAGGGCATGCACTGGCAGGCGACCTCGCACGAGTCACGCCACATTGACCTGCAAATCATGACTTCAGACCACCATCCCCAGCTTCAGCACCGTCAGTAAGAAACACAAACCCGCACCGCGACCCTGCAGCGCCATTTCCAGGCTATTTCCTGCCAAGAACGCAACGTTTGCGGCCAACATTTGCCATTTTCATGACAATGCAGTTACGCTGCAGTGGGCGCCATTGCCCGCCCGGCTTTCACGCCGGCCCACCTCTCCCACAAGGAAACCGTCATGTTGGCCGCAATCGCCCTTACCCTCGGGCGTAAACTGCTTTCCCCGTTCCGCGGCCTGCCCGCCGGCGTCTACATCCAGATCATCGCCACCATGATCAACACCATGGGTGGCATCGCCAAGCTGTTCCTGCCGCTCTATTTTCTGGAGCGCTACCGGCTGCCCTACGGCAGCATCGGCCTGCTGATGGGCTGCTACGGTCTAGGCTGCGTGCTGGGTGCCTATGGCGGCGGCGCCCTCAGCGACCGCCTCGACACCCGCAAGCTGTGCGCGGCGCTGCTGCTGGCCAGCGGGCTGCTGACCATGTCACTGGCGCTGCCGCTGCCGGTGTGGGGCTTCGTGCCGTTGCTGCTGCTGACCGGCATCGCCGACGGCGGCTTCCGCCCCGGCAATATGCGGCTGGTGCTGGAGCCATGCGCGCCGTCGCAGCGCGCCACCGCGCAGGGGCTGTACCGGGTGGCGTTCAACCTCGGCACCTCGCTGGCCGGCATCACCGGCGGCCTGCTGGCGGTGTACGGCTACCAGTGGGTGTTTGTGGCTCAGGGTTGCGCCAGCCTGCTGGCCTGCCTGTGGCTGGTGAGCGCCTATCGCCGCCAGCCGCCGCCGAGCCGGACGCAAGCGCCTGCGGCCAAGCTGGTGGAGCAGGACGGCTCGCCGTGGCAGGACCACGCCTTTTTGCGCTTCATCGCCGGGCAGCTGCTGATCCTGGCGGTATTCGACCAGATGTACGGCACGCTGGGCATGTTCCTGCGCGAACACTACCGGCTGGGGCCGGAGTGGATCGGCTATCTGTTCACCCTCAACGGGCTGATGGTGGTGGCGCTGCAGGTCAGCATTGCCCACCGTGTCGGACGCTGGGGGCTGCAGCGCTGTTCGCACCTCGGCGTGCTGTGCATCGGCATGAGCTTCCTGGTGCTCAATGCCGGCATCGCCGCCGGCTGGGCGCTGCTGGCGATGCTGGTGCTGACCGTCGGCGAGCTGCTGCTGTCGCCGACCTGGTCGGTGATCGTGATGCAGCGCTCGGAAGGGCGCCAGCGCGGCCGTTACCTCGGCGTCTACGCCGCGGCGTGGAGTGGCCGCACCCTGTACGCGCCGGCGATCGGCACCTGGGCCTACGGCCAGTTCGGCGGCGCGCTGCTGTGGTGGCTGTGCGCCGGGGTGGCGCTGCTGACCGTGCTGTTACAGGCTGGCGCGCTGCGCCAGATGCTGGCGCCGGCGCCATAAAAAAACCCTGCATCGCGGATGCAGGGTGGTGACTGCGGCCAACCTCAGGGTTGGCACGGGCCGGCGCTGATTACAGCGCGGCGGCGTTTTCCGCCAGGTAGGAAGCCACGCCTTCGGCGGACGGCTTCATGCCCTTCTTGCCCTTGTTCCAGCCGGCCGGGCACACTTCACCGTGTTCTTCGGTGAACTGCAGCGCGTCGACCATGCGCAGCATCTCGTCCACGTCGCGGCCCAGCGGCAGGTTGTTGACCACCTGGTGCTGTACCACGCCGGACTTGTCGATCAGGAAGGAACCACGGAAAGCCACGCCGCCGTCGGCTTCCACGTCGAACGCCTGGCACAGCTCGTGCTGGATGTCGGCGACCAAGGTGTAGCCAACCGGGCCGATACCGCCTTTTTCCACCGGGGTGTTGCGCCATGCGGCGTGCGAGAACTGGCTGTCGATGGACACGCCGATCACTTCCACGTTGCGGGCCTTGAACTCGGCCAGACGGTGGTCAAACGCGATCAGCTCGGACGGGCACACGAAGGTGAAGTCCAGCGGGTAGAAGAACACCACGGCGTATTTGCCTTCAGTCGCCTGGCGGAAGGAATAGTTGTCAACAATCTGACCATCGCCCAGTACGGCGGAGAAGGTTTTTTCGCCTGCAAAGAACGGTGCCTGTTTGCCTACAAGTACGGCCATGTGATTCTCCTTGGAGTTCGGTTATGTGTGAATCCTGCGAACGGTGATCCGCAAACTGGCACGTTTATAAATCAGTGGCGGCGCCAGCTGCCAATTGAATATCCAAATTGCCACCATTAAGGCGGGCAATCACCAGGCCGCCAGTGTACTCGCACACTGCGCCGTCGCCCGCCATGTGTCGACCGGCCATGCAAAGCAGATAACGTTGGCCGCAATCTGGATTAAAATACGACAGGAGCGGCCGCTGGCGCCCTGCCCCTTTCAACCACCCAGCGCGGGATGACCATGAGCAAACAGCTGACCATACTGGCGGTAGACGACGTCAGCCTGCATCGCACCATGCTGGCACGCTTCATCCGCGAGCTGGGACACCTGCCGGTTACCGCCAGCAACGGGCTGGAGGCGGTGGAGTACTGTGCCGCCAGCATGCCGGACATGATCCTGATGGACATCCTGATGCCGGTGATGGACGGCTTCAGCGCCACCCGCCACATTCGCCAGCAGCTGGCCGGGCACTGGATCCCGATCGTGTTTCTGTCGGCGATGAACGAAGACGCCGACTACCTGCACGGGCTGGAGGCCGGCGGCGACGACTACCTGACCAAGCCGGTCAACCTGCCGCTGCTGTCGGCCAAGATCAGCAGCCTGCTGCGCGTCATCGACATGCAGGCGCGCCTTAGCGACAGCAACCGCCTGCTGGAGCAGTACTACGCCACCACCCAGCAGGAACACGGCCTGGCGCAGCACGTGCTGGAGCGCTTCAACACCGCCGCCAATGCGCAGCAGCACAATATCCAGAGCTGGCTGAAGTCGGCGGTACACCTCAGCGGCGACGTGATCTGCATCGCGCGCTCGCCGTCCGGCACCGACCACGTGATGCTGGCCGACAGCACCGGCCACGGGCTGGTGGCGGCCATCTGCTGCCTGCCGGCGATCGACACCTTTCACGCCATGACCCGGCGCGGCTTCGGTATCGGCCAGATCGCCGAGTCGATCAACCGCAAGCTGTACCAGACCCTGCCCACCGGCCACTTCGTCGCCGCCGCACTGCTCGCCGTCGATTACCGCAGCCGGCGCATCACGGTATGGAACGGCGGCATTCCCTGCTGCAGCTTCCTCAACCGGCATGGCGAACTGGAGAAGACCTTCCGCTCCGCCCACCCGCCGCTGGGCACGCTGCCGCCGGAGGCGTTCGAGCAGCAACAAGAGCAATACCACTGGCTGCATGACGGCGAGATCATCGTCTGCTCCGACGGCGTCACCGAGGCACGCAACGCGGCGCAGCAGCAGTTTGGCGAGGACGGCGTGCTGCAGGCAGCACGCGCGGCACAGGGGCACGACACCGCGACGCGGATCGCCGCGGCGTTGCAGCAGCACCTGCAGCAGCAGCCGCACCTGGACGACGCCTCGCTGGTGGTGATCGGCTGCCGGCATCAACCGGTACCGCCCGCCGACCAGGAGGCCGCCGCTGGCGTGCAGCCCCCGGTACAGGCGTAAGCACCCGCGCTGCGCATGAAAAAACGGGAGCCGCGGCTCCCGTTTGCTGTTGCTGCCTTGCGGCCAACCTTAGGCGGCCGGCTCGGCCTTCTGGCGCAGGCGCAAGTTCAGTTCCTTCAGCTGCTTCTCGTCCACCGCGTTCGGGGCGCTGGTCAGCAGACACTGCGCACGCTGCGTTTTCGGGAACGCGATCACGTCGCGGATCGACTCGGCGCCGCACATCAGCGTCACCAGACGGTCCAGACCGAAGGCCAGGCCACCGTGTGGCGGCGCGCCGAACTTCAGGTTGTCGAGCAGGAAACCGAACTTGTTCTGCTGTTCTTCCGGGCTGATCTTCAGCGCGCCGAACACCTTCTCCTGCACGTCGGCACGGTGGATACGCACCGAACCGCCGCCGATTTCCCAGCCGTTCAACACCATGTCGTAGGCACGCGCGATGCAGGCACCCGGATCGGTGTCCATCAGGTCTTCGTGGCCCGGTTTCGGGCTGGTGAACGGATGGTGGCAGGCGGTCCAGCGATCGGCTTCTTCGTCGTGCTCGAACATCGGGAAGTCCACCACCCACAGCGGACGCCACTCCTTGACGAAATAGCCGCCGGCTTCGCCACGCTCGTGGCCGATCTTGATGCGCAGCGCGCCGATCGCCTCGTTCACCACCTTGGCCTTGTCGGCGCCGAAGAAGATGATGTCGCCGTTGTCGGCACCGGTACGCGCCATGATTTCGTTCAGCGCGTTAACCGACAGGAACTTGACGATAGGCGACTGCAGGCCGCTGCTTTCGTCGTTGGTGATCTTGCTCTTGTCGTTGACCTTGATGTAGGCCAGACCCTTGGCGCCGTAGATGCCGACGAACTGGGTGTAGTCGTCGATGTCCTTGCGCGACAGTGCGGCACCACCCGGCACACGCAGGGCGACCACGCGGCCATTGGCCATGTCGGCGGCACCACGGAACACCTTGAACTCTTCGGTCTTCATCAGATCGGTCAGTTCGGTGAATTTCAGGCTCACGCGCATGTCCGGCTTGTCGGAACCGTAGTAGAACATCGCGTCGTTGTAGGCCATGCGCGGGAACTTGCCCAGCTCCACGCCCATCACGTCGCGGAAGATCTCCTGCGTCATGGTTTCGGTGATGTCCATGATCTCGTCCTCGTTCAGGAACGAGGTCTCGATATCGATCTGGGTGAATTCCGGCTGGCGGTCGGCACGCAGGTCTTCGTCACGGAAGCACTTGGTGATCTGGTAGTAACGGTCGAAGCCGGCCACCATCAGCAGCTGCTTGAACAGCTGTGGCGATTGCGGCAGCGCGAAGAATTCGCCCGGATGCACGCGCGACGGCACCAGGTAGTCGCGGGCGCCTTCCGGGGTGGAACGGGTCAGCATCGGCGTTTCGATGTCGATGAAGCCCTGTTTGTCCAGGTGGTTACGCACACCCATCGCCACGCGGTAACGCAGGCGCAGGTTCTTCTGCATCGCCGGACGGCGCAGGTCGATGACACGGTTGGTCAGGCGCACGTTCTCGGACAGGTTTTCGTCGTCGATCTGGAACGGCGGGGTCGCCGCGCTGTTCAGTATCTCGATGTTTTTCGCCAGGATTTCGATCTCGCCGGAGATCATCTTGCTGTTGGCGGTGCCGGCCGGACGCTCGCGCACGATGCCGGTAATGGCCAGCACGAATTCGTTACGGGTGCTGTCGGCGGTCTGGAATGCGTCCGGGGTGTCCGGATCGATCACCACCTGCACCAGGCCTTCACGGTCGCGCAGGTCGATGAAGATCACGCCGCCGTGGTCACGACGACGATGAGCCCAGCCCTTGACCGTAACGGTCTGGCCGAGGAATTTTTTATCAATCAAGCCGCAGTAGTCGGTTCTCATGCAGAAGCCTTTTAGCCTTAAATTCGAAGATTCTTTTAATAAAAACAAAGGCAGAGGCGGGACGACCGGCCTCTGCGGAGTTCATTCAATAACGCATTTTACTTGCGTTTTTCACTATCGGGGGCACTGGGCGCGACAACGCCCATGGAAATGACGTATTTCAGTGCCGCGTCCACCGACATGTCCAGTTCGCGCGTGTCCTGCTTCGGCACGATGATGAAGTAGCCGGAGGTCGGGTTCGGCGTGGTCGGCACGTAGACGCTGATGAAGTCATCCTCGCCCAGCTGCTGCTTCACCTCGCCGGAAGGGGCGCCGGTCTGGAAGGCGATGGTCCACGTGTTCTGGTGCGGGAAGCGCACCAGCAGCGCCTTGCGGAAGGCCTGGCCGGAGTCGGACAGCAGGGTGTCGCTGACCTGCTTCACGCTGTTGTAGATGGTTTTCACCACCGGCGTGCGCGTCAGCACCAGCTCCCACAGGTCGAGCAGGCGCTGGCCGAGCACGTTGGCCGCCATGAAGCCGGTGCCCAGCAGCACCGCGAACGCCAGCACCACGCCGAGGCCGGGGATGTCGAAGCCGAACAGGCTTTCCGGGCGCCAGCCCTGCGGCAGCACGTTCACGGTCTGGTCCAGGGTGCCGATGATCAGGTTCAGCACCCACAGCGTGATGGCAATCGGCAGCCAGATCAGCAAACCGGCGATCAGGTAGCCGCGCAACGTCATTTTGATATGTTTCATCGGTATCTCAGGCACATCCGCCACTTCCGCAACCGCCGCTACCGCGAGCCGGACCGCTGCCACTGTTCTTGAAATCGGTAACGTACCAGCCGCTGCCCTTGAGCTGGAAGCCGGCCGCAGTCAGTACCTTGCTGTAACTCTGGCTGCCGCAGGACGGGCAATCGGTCAGCGCCGCATCGCTCATCTTCTGCAGATGTTCGTTCTGCACGCCACAGGCATCACAACGGTATTCGTAAATCGGCATGTTTTAGCACTCCACAAACAAAGACGATGACATAATGCGATCAGATATTGCAGTGCATCAAAGCTTGCTGCAATTAAACCCTGCATGATAATGGGGTCACAACCGTTGGCGATCAAGTAGCTCGCCAAGTAAACGGATGATTATATCCGACTGATAGAACAATAGAAAACGCTCGCTTCACTGCATTGCAACACGCCTGCGCGATGCTGTGCCGGCAGCGTCATCCATACTTACCTACAGGAGTTGATCAATGAGCCCATCCCACCTGCCCCTCGCCGGCAAACGCGGCCTGATTGTCGGTATCGCCAACGAACACAGCATTGCCTACGGTTGCGCCAAGATCATGCGGGAACAGGGCGCCGAAGTCGCCATCACCTACCTCAACGAGAAGGCGGAAAAATTCGTGCGTCCGCTGGCTGAAGGCTTGGCCGCACCGCTGATCCTGCCGCTGGACGTACAGGCTGACGGCCAGCTGGAACAGGTATTCGCCGCGATCGGCGAAACCTGGGGCCAGATCGACTTCGTGGTGCACTCCATCGCCTTCTGCCCGATGGACGACCTGCACGGCCGTGTCACCGACTGCTCGCGCGACGGTTTCCTGCAGGCGATGCGCGTATCGTGCTACTCCTTCATCGAGATGGCGCGCCTGGCCGAGCCGCTGATGAAGAACGGCGGCGCGCTGATCACCATGAGCTATCACGGCGCCGACAAGGTGGTCGAGAACTACAACATCATGGGGCCGGTGAAGGCGGCACTGGAAAGCACCACCCGCTACATGGCGCACGAGCTGGGCCCGAAAGGCATCCGTGTGCACACCATCTCGCCGGGACCGCTGAAGACCCGCGCCGCCAGCGGCATCGCCCACTTCGACCAGCTGATCGACGACGCCATCGCCCGCGCACCGCAAAACCGGCTGGTGGACATCGAGGACGTCGGCAACACCTGCGCCTTCCTCGCCTCCGACGCCGCCCGCGCACTGACCGGCGAGGTCACCTATGTCGATGGTGGCTTCAACATCATGGCCTGAGGACCGACATCATGATCCGCGACGCACACGCCTTTAGCGACATCATCAGCCAGGCCACCGCCAACGGCCCGCAGCCGATGGCGGTGGCCCACCCCTGCAGCCCGGAAGCGCTGCTGGGTGCGGTCGAGGCCGCCGACCACGGCATCGCCACTCCGATTCTGATCGCCCCGCGCGCCAAGCTGGCCAAGCTGGCCGCCGGCATGGACATCGACCTCGCCCGCTTCGAGGTGATCGACGCCGAGCACAGCCACGCCGCCGCCGAGCGCGCGGTGGCGCTGGTGCGTGACGGCCGTGCCGACAGCCTGATGAAGGGCAGCCTGCACACCGACGAGTTCATGAGCGCGGTGCTGGACCGCAACAAGGGCATCCGTACCGACCGCCGCATCAGCCACGTGTTCGTGATGAAGGTGGAAAGCTACCCGCGCTACCTGTTCATCACTGACGCCGCCATCAACATCGAGCCGGACCTGATGACCAAGCGCGACATCTGCCAGAACGCCATCGACCTGACCCACGCCCTCGGCGTGGCGCAGCCGAAGGTGGCGATCCTGGCGGCGGTGGAAACCATCAATCCGGCAATGCGCGCCACGCTGGACGCGGCGGCACTGTGCAAGATGGCCGATCGCGGCCAGATCCGCGGCGCGCTGCTCGACGGCCCGCTGGCCTTCGACAACGCCATCTCGCACGCGGCGGCCGACACCAAGGGCATCGAGTCGTCGGTGGCCGGCGAGCCGGACATCCTGTTGGTGCCGGACCTGGAATCAGGCAATATGCTGGCCAAGCAGCTGACCTATCTGGCAGCCGCCGCCAGTGCCGGCATCGTGATGGGCGCCCGGGTGCCGATCGTGCTGACCAGCCGTGCCGATGATGCGGCCGGACGGCTGGCCTCGGCGGCGGTGGCCAACGTCTTTGCCGCCTACAAAAAAGGATAAGTAATGGGCAAGGCTCTCATCGCCATCAATGCCGGTTCCGCCACGCTGAAATTCCGTGCCTACCAGCCGGATGGCGTGCAACTGCTGGCACGCGGCCTCGTCGACCGTTTCGGTGCCGCCGGCGCCAGCCTGGAGCTGGACTACGGCGGTCGCCAGACGCGGGTGACCCTGGCCGGCAGCGGCCGCGACGAAGCGGTGGCGGCGGTGCTCAACGTCCTCGCCGACAGGGGGCTGGAAGCGGTGGCGGTAGCGCACCGTGTGGTGCATGGCGGTGACCGCTACACCAGCCCGGTGGTGCTGACCCCGGAAGTGGTCGACCACCTGGCGGAGCTGATCCCGCTGGCACCGCTGCACCAGCCGGCCAGCCTTGGCGTGATGAGTGCCTTTGCGCGGCTGGACAGCAGGCTGACCCAGATCGCCTGCTTCGACACCGCCTTCCATTGCGGCCAACCCGAGGTCGCCACCCGCTTCGGCATCGCCCGCCACTGGCATGAGCAGGGCATCCGCCGCTACGGCTTCCACGGTCTGTCCTACGCTTCCATCGCGCGACGGCTGGGCGACATGGCGCTGGCCAGCCAGCGCGTGGTGGTCTGCCATCTCGGCAGCGGCGCCAGCGCCTGCGCCATCCACGACGGCCGCAGCATCGCCTCCAGCATGGGCTTTTCCGCGGCCGACGGCCTGATGATGGGCACCCGTCCCGGCAACCTCGATCCGGAAGTGGTGCTGTACTGGCTAGAACACGAAGGCATGGACATCGCACAGGTGCGGCAGGAGCTGTACAAGCACAGCGGCCTGCTCGGCGTGTCCGGTCTGTCTGCCGACATGCGCGAGCTGCTGGCCAGCAAGGAGCCGGCGGCGAAGGAGGCCATCGAGCTGTTCTGCTACCGTGCCGCGCGCGAAGTGGCGTCGCTGGCCACCGCGATGAAGGGACTGGACGCGGTGGTGTTCACCGCCGGCATCGGCGAGCGCTCGCCGGAGATCCGCGCCCGCATCCTGAAGCAGCTGTCCTGGCTCGGCTTCGAGGTCGACCTTGCGGCCAACCTTGCCCGCTCGCAACGCATCACCACCCCGCACAGCACGCGCCACGCCTATGTCATCGCCACCGACGAGGAAGGCGAAATGGCGCGCGAGGCCGCCGCGCTGCTCAGCGGCGACGTACAGCTGTAATCCGGCACCAAGATAAAAGCGGCGGGCGGCGGATCACTCCGCCGCCCGCCGCTTTTTCTTGCCTGTGGCCTCAGTTGGCCAGCCAGTCGGTCAGCATCAGGCCGATACCGAGCCCACGCGAATGGTGGTTGTAGTCGAGCAGGCTTTCACCGTAACCGGAAAAGCCCTGCACATAACCGCGCAGCCGCCCCGCCACCGGGAAGGTCCAGTCCAGCTGCAGCGCGCCCTTGCCGTGCAGCGGGTTGTAGCGCACGCGGCCGCCGAGGGTGTGATCGTTCCAGCGGTATACCGCCTGCACGTCGCCGCGTCCCATGTATTTGGTGATGTCGGGATTGTCGTCCGTGGTGTCGGACTCCGGCAGCCGGTACCACCAGCGCCCGGTCAGGCTGAGGTTGCCCTTTTCCGCGCCGGCCATGACATAGACCCGGTTCCAGCTGCGCGACAGCGGATCGGTCTGACCGTTGGACTGGTGCACCACGCCGACACCGGCCATGCGCAAGCGCCAGCCCTGCCACGTCCAGTGCGCAGGCAGCGGCGTGGTCAGCATCACTTCCGGCTCGTAGTCGGTCTCGCGGAACGGTGACGACTGCCCCTTGTTGTACATCTGCCAGTGCGACTGCTGGGTGTAGCCAAACCACAGGTCGGCCGGCGTGCCGAGCACGTTCTGCCACAGCTTGCTCTTGAACGACAGCTGGTACTTGGTTTCGACATTGCTGAGCTTGGTGCCGAACAGGCGCACCGGCTCCTGCGTCGGCGACGACGGCTGCGAATTGGGCGAGAACAGCTGCCACAGCGGCAGGATGTAGGTCGGCTGGTGCGCGCGCAGCACGAAGGTGCCCAGCTTGTTGTCCTCGTCCAGATCCCACTGCCGGGCCAGCCCCGAGGCGGAGAAGCGCGGCGCGAGCGGCGGCGTGGCGGCATCGTCCGCCACCGGCGCGGCGGCCAGTTGCGGCAACTCGTTTGCGGCCAACGTTGTCGCCTCTGCCGTTGGTGCCGGCGCGACCGACAGCTCCGATGGCAGCAGCAACGGTGCCGGCGGCAGCAGTGCGTCGAAGCAGGCCAGGCGCTCGGCATCCACCAGGATGCCGCGGCAGTGCTTGAACGGTGACAGCGCCTCATCGGCATGGACTTGACTGGCTAGCAGCAACAGGACTGGCGGCAACAACTTCATCGACTCACCCGCAATTCAGGAACAAAGCACGGTAGACCACGCAAAAACACAAAAGGCTCCGCGTTTGCGGAGCCTTTGCGTATTCTTGCGTCAAACTCGGATCAGGCAGCCATGGCCTTGATGTGAGCAGACAGACGGCTCTTATGGCGAGCAGCCTTGTTCTTGTGGTACACGCCTTTGTCAGCTAGACGATCAATCACTTTAACGGAAGCGAGGAACACAGTGTTTGCTACTGCCTTGTCGCCGGCTTCGATTGCTTTGATCACTTTCTTAACGGCGGTACGGAAGGCCGTACGCAGGCTTGCGTTGTGCGCGCGCTGCTTAAGGGCCTGGCGTGCACGCTTGCGAGCTTGTGCGCTATTAGCCATGGAATTCTCCTGATGAGCTGAATCTGAAACGGCAGATTTTAAGGCCTAAGATCACGTTTTGCAACAACAATACCTCCCGCGTAAACTACGACCCTCGATAAAAGCGTTATCAACCCGTTCGGTAAAGCATGAATTTACTCAAAGCACTGGCAAAAGTCAGCAGCATGACCCTGGTTTCGCGTGTGCTCGGCTTCGTGCGCGATGCCATCATCGCGCGTGTTTTCGGCGCAGGCATGGCCACCGACGCCTTCTTTGTCGCCTTCAAGCTGCCCAATCTGCTGCGCCGCATTTTTGCCGAGGGTGCCTTCTCGCAGGCCTTCGTGCCGGTGCTGGCGGAATACAAGGAACAGCAGGGCGAGGACGCCACCCGCCGCTTCCTGTCGCACATCAGCGGCACCCTGAGCCTGGTGTTGCTGGTCGTCACCGCGCTGGGCATGCTGGCCGCCCCCGCCATCATCTGGATATCGGCGCCCGGCTTTGCCCATGATCCGGACAAGATGGCGCTGACCAGCGACCTGCTGCGCATCACCTTTCCTTATATCCTGTTCATCTCGCTGTCGTCGCTGGCCAGCAGCGTGCTGAATACCTGGAACCGCTTCTCGGTGCCGGCATTCACGCCGACGCTGCTGAACGTGTCCTTCATCCTGTGCTCGCTGCTGCTGACGCCCTACTTCGACCCGCCGGTGCTGGTGCTGGCGTGGGCGGTATTCATCGGCGGCATCGCGCAACTGCTGTACCAGCTGCCGCACCTGAAAAAGCTGGACATGCTGCCGTGGCCGCGCCTGGACCTGAAGGACGCCGCGGTGTGGCGCGTGGTGCGGCAGATGGGGCCGGCGATCTTCGGCGTGTCGATCGCGCAGATCTCGCTGGTGATCAACACCATCTTTGCCTCCTTCCTGGTGTCGGGCAGCGTGTCGTGGATGTACTACGCCGACCGGCTGATGGAGTTCCCGACCGGCATCCTCGGCGTGGCGCTGGGCACCATCCTGCTGCCGTCGCTGTCCAAGCATGCGGCGCGCGACAGCGGCGAGGAATTCAGCCGCCTGCTGGACTGGGGCATCCGCCTGTCGCTGCTGCTGGCAATTCCGTCCACCGTCGGCCTCGCCCTGTTGTCGCAGCCGCTGATCGCCACCCTGTTCATGTACGGCAAGTTCAACGCCCATGATGCGCTGATGACGCAGCAGGCGCTGATCGCCTACGCCATCGGCCTGCTGGGGCTGATCCTGGTCAAGGTGCTGGCGCCCGGCTTCTACGCGCGGCAGAACATCAAGACCCCGGTCAAGATCGCGCTGGTGACGCTGACCGCCACCCAGCTGATGAACCTGGCCTTCATCGGCCCGTTCCGCCACGCCGGCCTCGCGCTGTCGATCGGCCTCGGTGCCTGCCTCAACGCCGCGCTGCTTTATCACCAGCTGAAACGGCACGGCATCTACCGGCCGCAAAGCGGCTGGGGCGGCTTCCTCGGCAAGCTGCTGCTGGCGGTACTGATGATGGCCGCAACGCTGCTGGCGCTGCAGCAGGTCCTGCCGATCGACTGGCACGGCCACGCTTGGCAACGCGCGGCGTGGCTGCTGCTGCTGGTCATCGCCGGTGCCGTCGCCTACTTCGCCACCCTGCTGGCGCTGGGCATGCGCCCGCGCCAGTTCATGCGCCGCGAAAGCTGACGGCTCGCGACTATATAAACATCAATCCCTTGCCGCCCCAAGGTTGGCCGCAAGCCGAGGAAGACCATGATGAACCCGAGCTACACCCCCGAATTCTCGCCACTGGGCAAGAAGGTCGACTACCAGGACCAGTACGACGCCAGCCTGCTGTTCCCGATCGCGCGCCAGCAAAAGCGCGACGAGATCGGCGTTGCCGAAGGCGCGCTGCCGTTTGCCGGCGTCGACCTGTGGACCGGCTACGAAGTGTCGTGGCTGAACGTCCGCGGCAAGCCGCAGGTGGCGATCGCCACCTTCCGCATCCCGGCCGACAGCCCGCGGCTGATCGAATCCAAGTCGTTCAAGTTGTACCTCAACAGCTACAACCAGACCCGCATCGCCAGCTGGCAGCAGGTGGCCGCGCAGCTGGAGCTGGACCTGTCCAACGCCGCCGGCGGCAAGGTGCAGGTCAGCCTGCTCTCCCCCGCCGACTTCGACCACGAACGGATCGTGGAGCTGGCCGGCGAGAGCATCGACGAGCTGGACATTGAAGTGGACAACTACGCGCCGTGCCCGGAGGCGCTCAAGGCGGATGCGGCCAACGTGGTCAGCGAAACGCTCACTTCGCAGCTGCTGAAATCCAACTGCCTGGTCACCGGCCAGCCGGACTGGGGCAGCGTGCAGATCAGCTACACTGGCCCGCAGATCGACCGCGAGACGCTGCTGCGCTACCTGATCGGCTTCCGCCAGCACAACGAGTTCCACGAACAGTGCGTGGAGCGCATCTTCGTCGACGTGTTGCGCACCTGCGCGCCGAGCCGGCTGACGGTGTACGCACGCTACACTCGCCGCGGCGGGCTGGACATCAACCCGTGGCGCAGCAACGACCCGGCCGCCGTGGCACCGGACAACACCCGTACCGCACGGCAATGACACATTGCCGCCGCGCAAGGCACGGCCGGCAAAAGAAATTGCCGCCAGCGGCTTGACAGGCGGCGGCGGCATCCGTATAGTTCGCGTCTCTCGCAAGCAACAGCAAACGAGAACAGTGCACCCGTAGCTCAGTTGGATAGAGTATTTGGCTACGAACCAAAGGGTCGGGCGTTCGAATCGCTCCGGGTGCACCACCACAGCGTCCCTATAGTTTAGCGGTTAGAACACTGCCCTTTCACGGCGGCGGCCGGGGTTCGATTCCCCGTGGGGACGCCAAGTTGCACCCGTAGCTCAGTTGGATAGAGTATTTGGCTACGAACCAAAGGGTCGGGCGTTCGAATCGCTCCGGGTGCACCACACAATTCAGTCCCTATAGTTTAGCGGTTAGAACACTGCCCTTTCACGGCGGCGGCCGGGGTTCGATTCCCCGTGGGGACGCCAGCATCAAGCAAAACACCACCTTAGGGTGGTGTTTTTGTTTCCGCATCGATATTCCCGCCTTGCCATTGTTTTTGCTCTCGCTATCGCATATTGATATATAAAATCAGTCTTTCTGGCCGCGTCCGCGCTCCGGTACAGTTCAACTGTCGGAATCCCCGGCACGGCAGAGATGCTGCCGACGATGCCAACAGCCAGAGAATTGAGCGCAAAGATGAATATCAGTCAGGAGAGGCTGACTCACCTCAAGCAACTTGAAGCCGAGTCCATCCACATCATCCGTGAAGTCGCCGCCGAGTTTGATAACCCGGTGATGCTGTACTCCATCGGCAAGGATTCGGCGGTGATGCTGCATTTGGCACAAAAGGCCTTTGCCCCCGGCCGCCCGCCCTTCCCGCTGATGCACGTGGATACCACCTGGAAATTCCAGGACATGATCGCGCTGCGCGACAAGCAAGCGAAGGAATACGGCTGGGACCTGATCGTCCACGTCAACCAGGAAGGCGTCGACGCCGGCATCAACCCGTTCACCGCCGGCAGTGCCAAGCACACCGACGTGATGAAGACCGAAGGCCTGAAACAGGCGCTGAACAAGTACAAGTTCGACGCCGCCTTCGGTGGCGCCCGCCGCGACGAGGAAAAATCGCGCGCCAAGGAGCGGGTGTACTCCTTCCGCGACAAGAACCACCGCTGGGACCCGAAAAGCCAGCGCCCGGAGCTGTGGAACATCTACAACGCCAAGATCAACAAGGGCGAGTCGATCCGCGTGTTCCCGCTGTCGAACTGGACCGAGCTGGACATCTGGCAGTACATCTTCCTCGAGAACATCGAGATCGTGCCGCTGTACTTTGCCGCCGAGCGCAAGGTGATCGAGCGTGACGGCACGCTGATCATGATCGACGACGAACGCATCCTGCAGTACCTCAGCGACGAGGAAAAGGCGAAGATCGAGACCAAGAAGGTCCGCTTCCGCACCCTGGGCTGTTATCCGCTGACCGGGGCGGTGGAGTCGGAAGCCACCACGCTGGCGGAAGTGATCCAGGAAATGCTGCTGACCAAGACCTCCGAACGCCAGGGGCGTGTGATCGATCACGACTCCTCCGGCTCGATGGAGAAGAAGAAGATGGAAGGCTATTTCTAAGCCGTAACGCCTTTTCTTTCCCCTACCGAATGTTCAAAGGTTGGCCGCATGCGGCCAACCTTGCTGATGCAAGGCACGACGCTCATGGCACACCAATCCGACCTGATCGCCAGCGACATCCTGGCGTACCTGAAGCAACACGAAAACAAGGACCTGCTGCGCTTCATCACCTGCGGCAACGTCGACGACGGCAAATCGACGCTGATCGGCCGCCTGCTGCACGACTCCAAGCTGATCTTCGAAGACCAGCTGGCGGCGATCCAGCGTGACTCGAAAAAGTACAACACCACTGACGAAGAGATCGACCTCGCGCTGCTGGTCGACGGCCTGCAGGCCGAGCGCGAGCAGGGCATCACCATCGATGTCGCCTACCGCTACTTCAGCACCGACCGCCGCAAGTTCATCATCGCCGACTGCCCCGGCCACGAGCAGTACACCCGCAACATGGCCACCGGCGCCTCGACCTGCAACCTGGCGGTGATCCTGATCGACGCCCGCTACGGCGTGCAGACCCAGACCCGCCGTCACAGCTACATCGTCAGCCTGTTGGGCATCAAGCACGTGGTGGTGGCCATCAACAAGATGGACCTGCTCGACTTCGACGAGGCGGTGTTCAAGCGCATCCGCGACGAATACCTCGCCTTTGCGGCCAACCTCGACATCGCCGACATCCGCTTCGTGCCGATCTCGGCGCTGCGCGGCGACAACGTGGTCACGGCCAGCGAGCGCACGCCGTGGTACGACGGCCAGACGCTGATGGGCATCCTCGACAGCGTCGAGATCGACCACGACGTGGCGCAGAACGCCTTCCGCCTGCCGGTACAGTACGTCAACCGCCCGAATCTGGACTTCCGCGGTTTCTGCGGCACCGTGGCCAGCGGCGAGATCCGCCCCGGCGACCGCATCGTCGCGCTACCGTCCGGCAAACAGAGCACGGTGGAACACGTGGTAGTGTACGAGGGCAACCTCGACGTGGCACGCAGCGGCCAGGCCATTACCCTGACGCTGGCCGACGAGATCGACATCTCGCGCGGCGACATGATCGTGCGCGCCGACGAGACGGCACCGACGGTCAGCCAGGCGATCGAGGCCCACCTGGTGTGGATGGACGAAAACCCGCTGGTGGTGGGCAAGGACTACGGCTTCAAGCTGGCCGGCAAGAACGTCACCGGCCGCGTCGAGCGCATCGTGCACCGCGTGGACGTCAACACGCTGGACGCCTTCGAAGCGGAAAAGCTGCAGCTGAACGAGATCGCGCTGGTGCGCATCGTGTTCACCGCCCCGGTGGTATTCGATACCTATAAAGACTGCCGCGCCACCGGCAGCTTCATCGTCATCGACCGCCTGTCCAACGGCACCGCTGGTGCCGGCATGATCCGCAGCGCGGTAGCGGTGGACAGCGCCAGCCAGGACCAGAGCGACCTCGCCCGCCTGCGCGCGTTCGAGATCGAGTTCAACGCGCTGGTGCGCAAGCACTTCCCGCACTGGGAGGCCAAGGACGTCAGCAAGCTGTTCGGTTAATCCTGCTGCTGCGCCAGCCCACAACGACCAGCCCTGCGGCTGGTCGTTTTGTTTTGCACGCTCCGGGAGCCGGGCAGTTCCCGATGGCGCGGCGACGGATGCGGCGGTTACAATTGCCGTTTTCCGGTCGCCTCGACACGAGCCATAACAATCAAGGGTGCGCGCGATCACCGGAAGCGCAGCGCCCCTGCCCAACCCAGAGTTGAACATGTCCCTACCCCGCTTGCCACGTCCTGCGCTGTCCCTGGCGCTGACGCTGCTGCCGTCGCTGGCTCACGCCAGCGTCAATGGCGCAGAACTGTCCATGCTGTGGGCCGTGCCCTTTGCCGGCCTGCTGTTAAGCATTGCCCTGATGCCGCTGCTGGCCCCCGCCGTCTGGCACCACCATTTCGGCAAGATCGCCGCCGGCTGGGCGCTGGCCTTCGTGCTGCCGTTTGCGGCCAACCATGGCCTGGCCGGCGTCAGCCACGATATCCTGCACACCATGGTGCTGGAGTACGTGCCGTTCATCATCCTGCTGGTGGCGCTGTTCACCGTCGCCGGCGGCATCTACATCAACGGCAACCTGCACGGCTCGCCGCTGCTCAATAGCGGCGTGCTGGCCACCGGCACCGTGCTGGCCAGCTTCACCGGCACCACCGGCGCCTCGATGCTGCTGATCCGCCCGCTGTTGCGCGCCAACGACAACCGCCGCTACAAGACCCACGTGTTCGTGTTCTTCATCTTCCTGGTCGCCAATATCGGCGGCTCGCTGACGCCGCTGGGCGATCCGCCGCTGTTCCTCGGCTTCCTCAAGGGCGTCGGCTTCGGCTGGACCATCGAGCACATGCTGGCGCCGATGTTCAGCGCCAGCCTGATCCTGCTGCTGGTGTTCTTCGTGCTGGACAGCTACTTCTACCGCAAGGAAAGCGCGCAGACGCTGGCGCGCGACCCGACCCCGGACAGCCCGCTGCGCATCGAGGGCAAGCTCAACTTCCTGCTGCTAGGCGGCGTGGTGGTGGCGGTGCTGCTGTCCGGCGTGTGGCAGCCGGGCGTGGTGTGGCAGGTGTACGGCCTCGACATCGAGTTGCAGAACGTGGTGCGCGACCTGCTGCTGCTGGCGATGGCGGGGCTGTCGCTGCGACTGACGCCGCGCCACTGCCGCGAGGCCAACGCCTTCAACTGGGCGCCGATGCTGGAAGTGGCCAAGCTGTTCGCCGGCATCTTCATCAGCATGATCCCGGTGCTGGCGATGCTGAAGGCCGGCCCGGACGGCGCCTTCGCCGGCCTGGTACGCATGGTGACCGCTCCCGACGGCACCCCGGTCAATGTCGCCTACTTCTGGCTCACCGGTGCGCTGTCCAGCTTCCTCGACAATGCGCCGACCTATCTGGTGTTCTTCAACCTGGCCGGCGGCGACGCGCAGCAGCTGATGGGCGCCGGCGCCAACACCCTGCTGGCGATCTCGATGGGCGCGGTGTTCATGGGCGCCAACAGCTATATCGGCAACGCCCCCAACTTCATGGTGAAGGCGATTGCGGAAGAGCGCGGCGTGGTGATGCCGAGCTTCTTCGGCTACATCGGCTGGGCCTGTGCCTTCCTGATCCCGACCTTCCTGCTGCTCACCGTGCTGTTCTTCTGACGCTGACGCCGCCCTTGCGGCCAACCTTGCGCAAGGTTGGCCGCAAACAAAAAAGCCGCCCTCGGGCGGCTTTTTTCATGCGCCGGCGTTCACAGCCGGTAACTGCTCACCGTCATCAGCTTGGCGGACAGCTTCATCATGCCCTTCACCGGCAGCGGCAGCTTGGCCGCGCCCAGCTGCTGCGCCATGTCGGCGTGTTTCAGCTCGTCGTCGCGCATCTGGCTGACAATGGCGCGGCTCTTGTCGTCCTGCGCCGGCAGCTCGCTGAGATGGCTGTTGAGATGGGCGCCGACCTGGTGCTCGGTTTCCTGCAGAAAGCCGAGGTTCCACTTGTCACCGAGCAGGCCAGCGGTGACGCCGATCGCCAGCGAGCCGGTGTACCACAGCGGGTTGAACAGGCTGGGACGGCCGCCCAGCTCGCGGATGCGGCGCTCGGTCCACGCCAGATGCTCCACCTCCTCGAACGCGGCATGGCGCAGCGCCTCGCGCGCCGCCGGATCGCGCGCGGTCAGCGCCTGGCCCTGGTACAGCGCCTGCGCGCACACTTCGCCACAGTGGTTGACGCGCATCAGCCCCAGCGCGTGGCGTTTGTCCGCGGCGGACAGCTCCGCCTCGGCGACATCGCGGTCGGGGTGCGGGCGCGCGCTGCTGGCCGGGGCAAACAGGGTGCGCAGGCCGCGGTCGAATTCGGAAATCAGGTTATCTAGCATCATGTGCGGTTATGGCCTTCATCAATAGACGCGATTATACCTCGGCTGGGCTGCTGGTATAATCACCGGGTTTATTCCTGACGACTCAACCGGAAAAGGACCTTCACGCATGAATATCGACCTCATCAGCCCGGGCAAGAACATGCCGAACGACGTTAACGTCGTCATCGAGATCACCGCCAACAGCGCCCCGATCAAGTACGAATTCGACAAGGAAAGCGGCGCGCTGTGCGTGGACCGTTTCATGGGCACCTCGATGTTCTACCCGGCCAACTACGGCTTCGTGCCGCAGACCATCGCCGGTGACGGCGACCCGGTCGACGTGCTGGTGGTAACCCCGTTCCCGCTGCCGCCGGGCGTGCTGATCCGCGTGCGCATGCTGGGCTTGATCAAGATGGAAGACGACGGCGGCATCGACGCCAAGCTGATCGCGGTGCCGGTAGAGAAACTGTGCCCGATGTACAAGGACATCCAGAAGCTGGAAGACCTGCCACAGCTGCTGCGCGACCAGATGGTGCACTTCTTCGAGCACTACAAGGACCTGGAAAAAGGCAAATGGGTCAAAATCCAGGGTTGGGGTACACTGGAAGATGCCACCCGCGAACTGGAAGAAGGTATCGAGCGCGCCAAACAGGGTTGATCCCGTGATGGCCGACACAGCCGGTGGCACGCGCCACCGGCTTTTTTTATCCTGCTTTCAGGCTGCCCCACCATGACCCGACTCTCACTCGACGCCCTGCTGGTACTGGACGCCATCGACCGCCGCGGCAGTTTTGCCGCCGCCGCCGAAGCACTGTTCCGTGTGCCGTCCGCCATCACCTACAGCGTGCAGAAGCTGGAACAGGATCTGGGCGTGATGCTGTTCGACCGCAGCGGCCACAAGGCCAAGCTGACCTCGGCCGGGCAGCTGCTGCTGCAGGAAGGGCGTACGCTGCTGGATTCGGCGGCGATGCTGGAGCAGCGGGTGAAGACCCACGCCACCGGCTGGGAGGGCGAGCTGCGCATCGCCATCTCCGAGCTGCTGCCGTTCGTGCGCGTGATCCAGCTGGTGCGCGAATTCAACGAACTGGGCGCGCAGACCGAACTGCGCCTGACGCGCGAGAACTTTGGCGGCATGTGGGATGCGCTGATCGACGGCCGCGCCGACCTCACCATCGGGGCGCCGGACATGCCGGTGCAGGGCAACCTGTACTGCCGCGAGATGGGCCGCGCCGCCTTCGGCTTTTGCGTCGCGCCGTCACACCCGCTGGCACAGGCGGCGGAACCGATCCCGGCGCACGAGCTGCGCAAGCACCGCATCATCGTGCTGGCCGACAGCTCGCGCACGCTGACGCCGCGCAGCGCCTCGATCCAGGAAGGCCAGGCACGACTGACGGTGTCCAGCCTCGACGACAAGATCAACATGCAGTGTGCCGGCCTCGGTATTGGTTTTTTGCCACTGCAGCATGTGCAAAAACCGCTGGCCGACGGCCGTTTGCTGCTCAAGGCAGTGGAAGACGCGCGCGATCCCGTGCCACTATATTACGCATGGCAAACCAAGGAACCAGGGCAGGCGATGGCCTGGTTCCTGCAGCGTTTGCGCGACTTCGACTGGCAACTACTGTAAACACCGGATGGACCTGCCCGCCTCTCCCGCCACCACCCTCGACGCGTTGCAGCAGCGACTGGCCGACTGCGGCCTGCAGCCGGCGGCCAGCCGCCACGGCACGACGCTATGCTGGCAGGGCCTGCGCCTGGGCGGCAGCGACAGCGCGGACATCGACGTCGAACTGGCGGTCACCCCGCACCCGGCGGCGCGGCAGTACGGTTTCATGCTGTTCGTCGGCTGCACCCCGGCCTTGCGCGAGCAGGCGCGGCCGCTGCTGGACGCCCTCGCCCCGGCCGCCGGTGCCTGGCTGTGGTGCGGCCCGCGCGGCGCCGGCCGCTTCTGCCAGCGCGTGTTTGACGCCTTCCTCTACATCAACGGCCCACTGCTGCGCGAGGCGATGCAGCACGGCCAGACCCAGCCGGACTGGGCGGCATTCTTTGCCAGCCAGCTGCAGCTGGGACAGCAGCTGCTGGCGCTGGCGCAGCAGTACCGCCGCGCGCAGCACGACGACAGCCAGCCGGAGCTGGGCGCGCTGCTACAGGAGTTCGCGCGGCCGCCGCTACTGCACAGCCACTACGCGCTGACGCTGGCACGGCTGCTGGAGCTGGGTCTCAGCCAGCAGCAGCTGACGCAAGGCATCTTCGAGCAGCTGCTGCGACCGGCGCCCTGAGCCCGCCGTCCGCACGCAAAAAAGCCGCCTGAGCAGGCGGCTTTGTCATGACCAGTGGCCGGCTTACGGCTTGCCGCCGCTCATGTCCTTGGACAGGAAGAAGGCGTCGGAGAAGAACTCGTCCTCCGGCAGCTTGCGCTCGCCGATGAAGGACTTGTGCGCGGCCTCGACCATGATCGGCGCGCCGCAGGCGTACACCTGGTAGCCGGACAGGTCGTCGAAGTCATCCAGCACCGCCTGGTGCACGAAACCGCTGCGGCCAAGCCAGTTGTGCTCCGGCAGCGCGTCCGACACCACCGGAATGAAGGTGATGTTGGCGTTTTGCGCCTGCCACCGGCCGGCCTTCTCCGCCATGTACAGGTCGTGCGGTGTGCGCGCGCCCCAGTAGAACACGATCGGGCGGGTGATGCCGTGGTGGATCGCGTGCTCGATGATGCCCTTGATCGGCGCAAAGCCGGTACCGCTGGCCACCATGATGATCGGCTTGTCGGAATCCTCGCGCAGGAAGAAGGAACCCAGTGGCCCCTTGAAGCGCATGATTTCCTTTTCCTTCATGCTGTGGAACACGTACTCGGAGAAGGTGCCGCCCGGCTGGTTGCGGATGTGCAGCTCGATGAAGGCGTCGTCGTGCGGCGCGTTGGCGATGGAGAAGCTGCGCTTCTTGCCGTCCTTCATCAGAATGTCGATGTACTGGCCGGCCATGAACTGCAGGCGCTCGGAGACCGGCAGCTTCAGCTTCAGCACCGCCACGTCGTGGATCTTCTCGATCGACTCCACGCGGCACGGCAGGGTCTTGATCTGGATGTCGCCGATGCCGGCCAGCTCGCGCACTTCGATGGTAATGTCGCCCTGCGGTTTGGCACAGCAGAACAGCGCCATGCCCTGCGCGCGGTCGGCGGCGGACAGCGCCTTCTCCTGCGCGCCACCGTGTTCTACCTCGCCGGCGACAACCTTGCCCTTGCAGGTGCCGCAGGCACCGTCACGGCAGCCGTAAGGCAGGCCGACGTTCTGGCGCAAAGCTGCCTCAAGAATGGTTTCATGCGTTTCAACCGCAAAAGAATGGCCGCTCGGAAGCACCTTTACCTGACACGTCATCTTGTTCCCTTAAACTTCGCTAAAATGGCCGTCATGCGAACCCTGTTGATCATCGGCACCGGCGACATCGCCCGGCGTGCCCTGCCCCTGCTGCTGCCGCACTGGCGGATACTGGCGCTGACGCGCCGCCCGGAAACCGCCGCGCAATGGCGACAGCTGGGAGCCCAGCCAGTGCCGGGCGATCTGGATGATGCGCGCAGTCTCGAACGCCTCGCCGGTGTCGCCGACGCGGTGCTGTACACCGCGCCGCCGCCTGACAGCGGCAGCATCGACCCCAGAATGCGCAAGGTGTTGTCGCGACTGGCAAAAACGCCGAGTTTACCACAGCAGCTGGTCTATATCAGCACCAGCGGCGTGTACGGCAATGCCGATGGCAAGTGGCTGAACGAGAGCGCGCCGCTGCGGCCAACGTCGCCGCGCGCACGCCGCCGCGTCGATGCCGAGCGCGCGCTACGCAGCTTTGCCATCGCCCACGGCAGCGCGCTGACCATCCTGCGCGCACCGGGCATCTACGCCGCCGAGCGGCTGCCGCTCACCCGCCTGCTCAACGGCACGCCGCTGATTGATGCCGCCGAGGACAGTGTCAGCAACCACATCCACGCCGACGACTTGGCGCGGCTGTGTGTCGCCGCGCTGCAGCAGCCGCGCGGCGGCATCCGCGTCTACAACGCCTGCGACAGCCAGCCGCTGCCGGTCGGCGAGTGGTACGACAAGCTGGCCGACACGCTGGGCTACCCGCGCGCACCGCGCCTGCCACGGGCGGTGGTGCAGCAGCAGGTGTCACCGGGGCTGTGGTCATTCATGGCCGAATCGCGGCGCCTCTGCAACGCGCGGCTGCTGCGCGAGCTGCCCGGCTGCCTGCGCTATCCGACGGTGGACGCGCTGCTGCGCCAGCTGTAGCACCGTCTTGCGGCCAACCCTGGCCGCCACCATAAAAAAGCCCGCAGTGGCGCGCGCCGCTGCGGGGGATTCCGTTATTGACTGCTGCCGCGTCAGATCGCTTCGCTGGCGTCCTCGCACGGGCTGCACAGCCGGTCGCGGGCCAGCGCGGCCAGCGCGTCAAGATCGTCGTTGAGGTGCAGCTGCATATGGCGCAGCGCACCGCGCAGGATGGCACTGGCCAGCAGTGCCTCGTCGCACTGGAACACCTCGGCCATGGCACGCAGCTCGGCGCAGGTCTCGTGGCACAAGGGCAGCGACAGGTGGCGCACCGGCTCCACGCGCAGCAGCGTACCCAGTTCCTGCCCTTCGGCACGGTACTCTTCCAGCAGTTTTACAAAGTCGTGCAGTTCATCTTTCATGAGACACCTCCCGTGTCCATTACTACGTCCGCTTTCCCCTCACACAGCATGGCACATGCTGCCGCTTTGCCAAGGTGAATCGGTGGCGGAATTGATCTGCGCCAAGCAGCCGTCGGCGGCGGCCCGCACGGGGCAAGGCCGGACGCTGCCGCGCCGCATGCCGGGCCGGTGGCGCAGCCCTACCACTGGCGGCCAAGATTCGGTAACATCGCGATCTTTTTGCAGTTTTTGAGTGACGACCATGGAAAATCCGGCCTTCAACCGCGCCATTCGCAGCTTCGTGTTGCGTCAGGGCCACCTGTCTCCTGCGCAACAGCGCGCCATCGACGAAGGCATGCCGAAATGGGGCATCGAGTATCAGGCGGCGCCGCTCGACCTGCAGCAGGCCTTCGGCCGCGTGGCACCGAAAATCCTGGAAATCGGCTTCGGCATGGGCGGCGCCACCGCTGAAATCGCCGCCGGCAATCCGGACAAGGACTACCTCGGCATCGAGGTGCACTCGCCGGGCGTCGGCAACCTGTTCAAGCTGATCGACGAGCAGCAGCTGTCCAACCTGCGCCTGATCCGCCACGACGCGGTGGAAGTGCTGGACAACATGCTGCCGGATGGCTCGCTGGACGGCGTGCACATTTTCTTCCCCGACCCGTGGCACAAGAAGCGCCACAACAAGCGCCGCCTGATCCAGGCACCGCTGGTGGAGAAACTGGTACGCAAGCTGAAGCCGGGCGGCTACCTGCACGCCGCCACCGACTGGGAAGACTACGCCATCCAGATCATGGAAGTGTTCAGCGCCAATGCCGATCTGGCCAACAGCGCCGACGGCTACGCGCCACGTCCGGACTACCGCCCGTTGACCAAGTTCGAGGCACGCGGCATCCGCCTCGGCCACGGCGTGTGGGACATCATCTTTACCCGCAAGTAAGCACCTTGCCGGCATGACACTGCGGCCAACCTTGCGCTCAAGGTTGGCCGCAGTGTTTTGTGGCGCCGCGGCTCAGCTCGCGGCCTGCAGCAGCGCCTCGATATCGCCGGCGATGTCGTGCGGCTCCGCCGCCGGCTCGTAGCGCTTCACCAGCCGCCCCTTGCGGTCGATCAGGAACTTGGTGAAGTTCCACTTCACCGGATGCGGGTGCTTGCCGTCAGCGCCGGTCAGCCAGTGCCACAGCGGGCTGGCGTTGCCGCCGTTAACGTCGCCCTTCTCGAACAGCGGGAAGCTGACGCCGAAGCGGCTGACGCAGAAATCACGGATCGCACGGGCGTCGCCCGGCTCCTGGCCGCCGAACTGGTTGCAGGGAAAGCCCAGCACGCTGAAGCCCTGTCCCTGATAGGTACTGTGCAGCTCCTGCAGGCCGGCATACTGCCGGGTGTATCCGCATTCGCTGGCGGTGTTGACGATCAGCAGCACCTGGCCGCGGTACTGCGCCAGGGGTTGCAACAGGCCATCGCCAAGGTTGGCCGCAAAGTCCGCAATCGTGGTCATGGTGGGTCTCCATCCGTATAATGCTGCTTTTCCGAGTAAATCAGTCAACCATGATGTTCGCACCCAGCCGACAGGATGCCCGCCGTTTCTTTTTCGATACCTGGCAGAAGCAACAGGCCGGTCAGCCGCTGACCGATCTGGAGAAGCTGCTGTTCAGCGTGATCATGCTGCATCCGGAATACCACGATCTGCTCAACCGCCCGCAACAGTACGCCGAGCGCGAATGGATGCCGGAACAGGGCGAAACCAATCCCTTCCTGCACATGGGCATGCACCTGGCGCTGGAAGAGCAGCTGTCGATCGATCAGCCGCCCGGCATCCGCGCGCTGTACCAGCAGCTGTTGCAGCAGACCGGCAGAGAACACGACGCGCAGCACGAGGTGCTGGACTGCCTCGGCGAGATGATCTGGCAGGCGCAGCGTTACGGCGGCGGGCCGGATGTCAACGTGTACCTGTCCTGTATCCGCGGCAAGCTGGGGCAGGATCCGGAGGACACCCCGCGCCTGAACCTGAAAGACATGGACGACTGACACCGTGCCGTCAGCGCGAGAGCGCGCTGCCACCACCCCAAGGCCATCCGGCAACATGCCGTGATGGCCTCTTTGTTATGGCCAAGGTCGCCGCCTTTTTCAAACGGCAATTGCGGGCAACTGCCGTTCACGCCAGCGGCTGACGCTGGCGTCGAGCTGGTCCAGCGTCAGCAGAGTGGCACGCGCTGGCAGCCGCCTCAGGCCGCGGCAGCCGGCACCGCCGAGCCACAGCTCGACGCCGGCCGGCAGCAGCGTGTCCAGCAGCGCGGCATCCGCCTGCGGACTGGCCTCGTAGGAGGCGGAAAAGGACAGCACCACCACGTCGACGCGGTGCTTGTGCGCCGCACTTGCGATGTCGGACAGCGGCATCTGCGCGCCGAAGGCGATGGCGTCGCAGCCGGCCAGACGCAGCAGCGCTTCCACCATCAGCAGGCCAATCAGGTGCAGCTCACCGGGGCAGGTGGTCAGCATCACCCGCGGCGACTGCAGGCCGGCGGGGATGCCGGCCAAGGTCTCGCGCAGCACGCGCTTGACCTCTTCCGAGTACAGGTGTTCCTCGTGCACGCGCAGCTCGCCGCGCATCCACGCCTCGCCGACCAGCTGATTGGCCGCCGCCAGAAAATCGCAGATGAAGTGGCGCAGGCCGAGCTCGAACAGGCGGTGGCGCAGCAGCTCGCGCACCGCCAGCGCGTCGTGGCCGCTCAGCGCGTCGATCAGGCCGGCACAGACATCCGGCACCACCCGCGCCGGGGTGTGCGCCAGCGCCAACGCCTCCAGCTGCGCCATGCTCTGCCCGACCAGCTTGCCGGGGCGAAAGCCGAGATCCATCAGCCGCCGCACCTGTTTCAGCTTGCCGACCTGCGCCGCGCTGTACAGGCGGTCGCCGGCGGCATCGCGCGCCGGCAACGGAAAGCCGTAGCGGCGCTCCCACATCCGCAACAGGTCCTTGGGGATGCCGGTTTCGCGTTCGACGGCGGCGATGGGCAGGCCGCCATCGCTCATGGCAGAGTCTTCGTTCATCATTTGTACAAGCTGGCGTCCCGACAAGACATCGACAAGGCCCGCATTATGCCATGCGCCGTTTGATCACACGCAGCAAGGCACCGATGAGCGGCAGTTTTTCGTACACCCCTTCCGCCGCATCCCAGTAGTCGCGGTGCGCGGCGATGCGGCCGTCGGCGGCGAGGGTCAGCAGCGTGCCGCCGTGGAGCTGCTGCGCCCGCCCCCGCAACACGAAGCTGAAATCCCAGCTGACGAAGGCCTGGTCGCCCTGCGCCACCACCGTGCCGATCACGAAGCGCGGCGCCTGCAGCCGCTGGAACATGCGCGCGTACAGCGCCTTGATCGCGGCGCGGCCGTGCAGCGCCTGGAACGGATCGCGGAAGGTGGCGGACTCGGAGTAGACGGCGTCGATGTCTTCCAGCGTCAGCGGCGACAGAGAGGCAAACCAGTCCAGATGGCGGGCAAGATGGGGATTCATAGTCCGGTGACCTTGTGGGCGAGCCAGAAATACAGGCGGTAGGGCAACAGTGCGGCCAACTTCAGCGGCCACGAGAAGCGCTTCGGGAAGTGGATGTCGAACTCGCCGCGGGCAAAGCCGCGCACGATCAGCTGCGCCGCCTGCTCCGGCGTCAGCAGGGCCGGCATCGCAAACTCGTTCTGCGCGGTGAGGCGGGTGGCGACAAAGCCGGGATTGATCACGTGCACGCCGATACCGTGACGGTGCAGGTCGAGGTACAACGTCTGCGCGAAGTGGTTCACCGCCGCCTTGGTGGCGCCGTACACCAGGCCGTTGGGCATGCCGCCCCAGCCGGCGACGCTGGCCACCAGCGCGATGGCGCCGCCGGACTGCGCCATCAGCTGCGGCACCAGCGCCGCGCTGCCGTACATCACCCCCAGCAGGTTGACGTCGACCATGCACCGCGCCAGCTCCGGCGTCAGCTGCCAGGCGCGCAGCGGGGTGTAGTCGCCGGCCAGCATCACCACCAGGTCGATGCCCTGCCACTGCTGCAGCAACTGGTCGCGGCTGCGCTGCCAGTCCTCGGGGCGGGTCACGTCCAGCGGCAGCAGCCACATCCGCTCGTGGCCGCTGGCGACCTCGCGCAGCGCCGCCTCGTGGCGGCCGGACAGCGCCACCCAGGCGCCGAGGCGGTGCAGCTCGCGCGCCAGCGCCGCGCCGATGCCGTGGCCGGCGCCGACCAGCCATACGCGGCGGTTGTGCCAGTCCTGCAGCTTGGGATTCAGGCTCACGGCTGCGCCCCCTTGCGGAACATCAGCGTGACTTCGCCCAGTCGCACGCCCCACTTGCTCATCACCGAGCGGTTCAGCACCGTGTGCTCGTCCAGCTGGTACATCCAGTCGTCGAAACGCACCTCGTACACCGTGCCGTCCACCGGCAGGCGCAGCGTGTAGTCCCAGAACAGCGCAAAGCCTGCACTGCGGCCGCTGGCCTGCCCCACCACGTCGCTGGCGGTGCCGCGGTAGCGGCCATCGGGCAGCTTTTGCAGCGTCCACACCCGGCGCTGCTTTTCGCCGTCGTCGTAAATGAAGTGCTCGTCCAGCACGCCGCGGTCGCCCTGCCAGCTGCCGTTCATCTGCACGCTGAAGCGGCGCAGCACCTTGCCGCTGCGGTCCTGGAACAGGCCCTGTGCCGTCAACGGGCCGTTGAAGTACGTTTGCAGGTCAAAGCTTGGCCGCGTGCCACGGTAGTCGTCGATGCTGGCGCTGGAACACGCCGCCAGCAGCCCGCACAACGCCGCCAGCATGGCGGCTTTCAGTATCCGGATCATGCTCTTGCTCCCGAGAAGGTGGCTGCCGGCGGCAAGGCCAGGCAGGCCGCCAGCTTGAATAGCGCCGGCAGGCCGGCATACAACCACGGCAGCGCCGAGGCGTCGCCACCGGGCTGGTAGCCCAGCTGCGCCGCCAGCGGCAGTGCGAGGCCGGCGGCACAGGCCAGCGCCAGCTTGTTCATCATCGACACCGCGCCGAAGGCGGCGCCGCCCTGCGCCGCGACACGTTCGCCGAGCACGTCGGCCACCAGCGCGCTGCCGAAGGCCAGGTCGGCGCCCAACGCCGCGCCCGTCAGCAGACACACCAGCGCGAACAGCCCGCCCTGCCCCTCGCCCAGCCCCAGCACCGGCAGGAACACCAGCAGCGCCAGCAGCATGCCGCCGCGCCAGGCGGCGACGCGGCCGATGCGGTCGGCAAGGCGCACCCACAGCGGCAGCGACAGCACCGCGGCGAGGAAGTACAGCAGCAGGAACAGCCCGGCCAGCGCCGGCGTGCGCAGCAGGTCGGCGATGTAGAAATTGAGCAGCGTCGCCGGAATCGCCATCGCGGTGGCGTTGAGCAGCAGCACCAGCAGCACACGGCGGAAAGCGGCGTCACGCCACAGCTGGCGCCAGTGCGGCGCCGCATGCTCACCGGCCGGAGGCAATGCGGCCGGCGCGCGGCGCAGCAGCCACAGGCAGAGGGCACTGCACAGCAGCAACAGCGCCACCAGCACCTGCATCGCGTACTGCTGGCCGTGGCGGGCGGCCAACGTTGCCGGCAGGGCCGCCGCCAGCAGCACGCCGAGCAGCGCCCAGCCCTCGCGCCACGCCGCCACCCGCGAGCGGCCATGCACGCTGGGCCACAGCGCCGCGCCGTAGCGCAGCAGCGCGATGCTGAGCCAGCCGTGCGCCAGATACACCAGCCCCAGCGCGGCGGCCAGCTGCGGCAGCAACGGCCAGTCGCGCTGCGGCATCACCAGCCAGCCGAAACCGGCCAGCCCGCCGCCGCCGGCCAGCAGCAACAGCGCACGCGCCCGGGGCGGCGACAGCCTGTCCTGCCACAGCCCGAGCAGCGGGTCGATGGCGGTATCGAACAGCCGCGCCAGCAACAGCACCCAGCCGAGGCTGGCCAGCGCCACGCCGAAATCGGCGGCGTACAGCGCCGGGGTGTGCACGTACAGCGGCAGCGCCACCATCGCCAGCGGCAGGCCGCCGAGGCCGCTCAGTGCCAGCTGGCGCGTGCTCAGCGCATTCATCCGCGGCCACCCAGCAGCTGCTCGCGCACCGCCGGCGCCCGCGATGCCGGATCCAGCCAGATGCGGAAGAACAGCTGCCCGAACAGCGGGTCGTCGATGCGGTGGGTCAGGCGGCCGTTGAGCCAGAAGCGCACCACCGCGCCGTCCATGGCGCCGAGCAGCACGTCGCCCTCCTGCACATCGGGAAAGGCGCGCCGCATGTGCTCAGCCCACGCCGCGCGCGAACGCTCCGGCATGCCGTAGCGCAGCATTTCCTCGAGGCTGGTTTCCACCAGCTTGGCGCCGGCAATGCTGCGCGCGTAGCGGATCTCCAGCGCGAACGGCCGCGCCCACTGGAAGGGCTGCGCCGCCGGGGTGTACAGCGCCGAGTCGTAAAGCTTGAAGCCGAACCAGCGCAGCGTGCCCTGGCCGCGCAGTTGCAAACCGTTCAGTTCTGCCGGCAGTGCCATGGCATTCCCCATCTGAGTCATGAGCAGCGCCACGCTAGCGGCGACGGATTTCCAGTTGGCAGACATCGGTGCGTCCCGCGTCGAAACCGGCGATGCAGTAGTGCAGGTAGAACTGCCACAGGCGCACGAAGGCCTGATCGAAGCCCTGGCCATACACCTGCGGCAACGCGGCGTTGAAATCATGCAACCAGCGCCGCAGTGTCTCGGCGTAGTCGCGGCCAAAGGTGTAGCGCTCGGCCAGTTGCAGCCCGGCGCCGGCGATGTCGCGGTCCAGCGTCGCCGGCGACGGCAGCATGCCGCCGGGGAAGATGAACTGCTGGATGAAGTCGGTGCCGCGCCGGTAGCGCGCGAAATGGTCGTCACCGATGGTGATCACCTGCACCATCGCCCGGCCGCCGGGCTTGAGACGGTCGTGCAGGGTGCGGAAGTAGCGCGGCCACCAGCGTTCGCCGACCGCCTCCAGCATCTCGATCGACACGATGTGGTCGAACTGGCCGTCGATGTCGCGGTAGTCCTGCAACCGCAGATCGGCCTGCTGCGCGAGTCCGGCTGCGGCCAACCTTTGCTGCGCCCACTCCAGCTGCGACGGCGACAGGGTCACGCCGGTGACGTGCACGCCGCGACTGCGGATCGCGTACTCGGCAAAGCCACCCCAGCCGCAGCCGATCTCCAGGATGCGCTGCCCCGGCTGCGCACCCAGCCGCGCCAGGATGCGTTCGTACTTGGCCTCCTGCGCTGCGGCCAAGGTTTGCCCGGCCTCACCGCTGAAGATGGCGGCGGAATAGCTCATGCCCGGGTCCAGCCACAGCCGGTAGAAGTCGTTGCCGATGTCGTAGTGGGCGTGGATGTTGCGGCGGCTGCCACGGCGGGTATTGGCGCGCGTCAGGTGCTTCAGCCAGTAGCCAGCGGTGCCCAGCCAGCTGCCGTGGATCGCCTGCTCGAAGGCGGCCTCGTTGGCCAGCGCCAGCTGCAGCAGCGACGTCCAGTCCGGCGCCGTCAGCCAGCCGTCGCGCCAGGCCTCGGCCAGGCCAATGTCGCCGGCCAGCACGATGCGACGCAGCGCGCGCCAGTCGTAGACCTGCAGCTGTGCCTGCGGGCCGGGATGAGCGCCACGGAACTGGTAGCTGTCGCCGTCGGGGGTGATCAGCGTCAGCTCGCCGTACTGCAGGCGCGACAGTGCCTGCAGCAGCGGGCGCACCAGCAGCGGCACGCGCGAGGGCAACGGGGAAGCGAGGGTACGCGAGGATGCATTCATGACAACTCTCCGGGAGAAACCGAGCTGGCCGCGTGGCCATCTTTACCGAAAAACGGGACTTTCTTGCGCCACAGCCGCAGCGCCTGCCAGTGGATGCGCAGCCACACCGCCACGGCGAGCAGGCCGGTGGCCAGCAGCAGCTGCCACAGCCGCGCCGGCGAATACGGCACCGGCGTGCCCTGCTGAGTGGCGACGAAGTCGTTGTGCTCGTCGTCGCGGCGGTACTCGATGCGCACCGCGAAGCGGCCGTCCGCCGCGCGCAGGAAGCGGAAGCGGTAGCTGCCTTCCACCTGGAAGAACGGCGACACCTGCAGTGCCTTGCCGGTGCTCAGCAGGTCGCGGCTGCCGATGGCGCGATGGTCGGGGTGGTGCAGGCAGTAGTCGTGATGCTGGCCGAAGGTATTGCTGACCTCGACCCATACCGCACGCAGCGTGGCGGCGGCATCGAACACCAGGTAGAAGCTGACCGGGTTGAACACGTAGCCGCACAGGCTGGGCAGGGTGTGCAGCTCGATGCGCGCGATGTCGTGCACCCCGCTTGCGGCCAACTTGGCAGTCAGCCACGGCAGCAGTGGCGAGTCGTCGCGCGGGCCGTGACGGCGGCGCTGCCAGCTCACCCCCGGCGCCAGGCGGATGCTGGCCGGCTCCGGTTGCCCCGGCAGCAGCGTCAGCGCCAGCCAGGCGTGGCGGTAGCTGAACTGGTGGCGGGTCGGCGCGCGGCGGCCGTGCCAGACGCGGCCACGGTAGACGCTGAACGTGGTCATGGCGCGACCACCGCCGGTTGCGGTTGCCGCGGGTGTGCAGCCAGCGGCACGCCGATGTCCCACGGGATAGTCGCGCCGAGCGCCTGCGCCACCCCCATGCCGGCCTTGAGGCCGTCCTCGTGGAAGCCGTAGCCGGCCCAGGCGCCGGCAAACCAGGTACGCTGGCGGCCCTGGATCGTCGCCAGCGACTGCTGCGCGGCGATGGCGGCGCGGTCGAACAGCGGGTGGGCGTAGTCGAACTCCGCCAGCTTGCCCTGCGGCTCGCGGTAGGGGTTCAGCGTCACGATCACCGGGCGGCGGAAGGGCAGCCCCTGCAGCTGGTTGAGCAGATAGCTGACCATCACCGGCTGCGCCGACGGCCCGCCCGCGCCCATGCGGTAATTCCATGCCGCCCACGCCTGGCGCCGCGCCGGCAGGAAAGAGGCGTCGGTGTGCAGCACCGCGCGGTTGGGCTGGTAACGCAGCTGCGACAAGAGCGCCCGTTCCGCCTCGCTGGCGTCGCCGAGCAGCGCCAGCGCCTGGTCGCTGTGGCAGGCCAGCACCAGCTGCTCGAAGTGCTCCTCGCCATGGCGGCTGCACAGCGTCACGCCGCGCTCGTCGCGGCGCACCTTGCGCACCGGCGACGACAGCCGCACCTCGCCGATGCCGGCCACCATGCGCCGCACGTACTCGCGTGAGCCACCCTGCACCGTTTTCCACTGCGGCCGGTCCAGTATCTGCATCAGGCCGTGGTTGGCGCAGAAATCGAAGAAGGTGGCCGCCGGGAAAGCGGCCATGTCGCGGGTGGAGCTGGACCAGATCGCCGCCCCCATCGGCAGCAGATACCAGTCGCGCAGCGCCGCGCTGAAGCGGTAGCGGTCGAGGATCTGCCCCAGCGTCTCGCCGCTGTCGCGGCTTTCCCGCTGCAAGCGTGGCGCCAGCCGGTGCAGGCGCAGGATGTCGCCGACCATGCGCCAGAAGGTTGGCCGCAGCAGGTTACGCTTCTGCGCGAACAGGGTGGCGATGCTGCTGCCGGCCCACTCCACGTTTTCCTGCTCCAGCACCACCGAAAAGGTCATCTCGCTGGCCCTCACCGGCACCCCCAGCAGCGCAAACAGGCGGATCAGGTTGGGATAGGTGCGGTCGTTGTGCACCAGGAAACCGGTGTCCACCGGCGCGCGGATGCCTTCCAGCTCGACGTCGACGGTATTGCTGTGGCCGCCGGCGTAGGCCGCGGCCTCGAACAGCACCACCTGGTGTCCGGCCCGGCTCAGCAGCCAGGCCGAGGACAAGCCGGCAATGCCGGCACCCACCACCGCAATTTTCATGAGGTCAGTCCCTTATCGATACTGCGTTATCGATCAATTACTTTATTTTGTCAAATGTTTGTCCTGTACAAAAATGGAAAGTTCAACAAAAAAGCCTGACATAGTCAGGCTTTGTCCATCACAAGCACACGGTTTCAGTCCAGCCGGTTCTGCCTTTCGCCGCGCTGCCAGGCCTCGATATTGCTGACCAGCTGCGCCGCCAGCCTGGCCATCGCCTCGCCGCTGGCCCAGCCGACGTGCGGCGTCACGATCAGGTGCGGCAGGCGCGCCTTCAGCAGCGGGTTGCCGTCGCGCGGCGGCTCCACCGACAACACGTCGAAGCCGGCGCCACCGAGCTGGCCGAATTTCAGCGCCGCCACCAGCGCCTCCTCGTCCACCAGCCCGCCACGCGCGGTATTGACCAGCACCGCGCCCGGCTTCATCGCCATCAGCTCCGGCTGCGCGATCAGGTTGCGGGTGTCGTCGTTCAGCGGGCAGTGCAGCGAGATCACGTCGGAGCTGGCCAGTAGCGCGTCAAACGCCACGTAGCCGTCGCGCACCACAGCCGCGCCCTTGCGCTCGGCAAACTGCACGCGCATGCCGAAGGCGCGGGCGCGGGCCGCCATCGCCTGGCCGATGCCGCCGCTGCCGACGATGCCAAGCGTCGCGCCCTGCAGGTCGCGGATCGGCGCGCCGAAATGGCAGAACTGCGCCGCCTGCTGCCACACCCCGGCGGCGACATCGCGCTGGTAGGCCGGCAGGTTGCGCATCAGCGCCATCATCAGCATGAAGGCGTGCTCCGCCACAGTGTCGTCGCCGTAGTGGCGGATATTGCACACCGCGATGCCGCGCTCGCGGCAGGCGGCGAGGTCGATGTGGTTGTAACCGGTGGCGGCCACCGCCAGCAGCTTCAGCCGCGGCAATGCGGCCAACGTGGCCGCGTCGAACGCGACCTTGTTGCTGATCAGGATGTCGGCATCGGCACAGTGGGCCAGCAGTTGCTCGCGGCTGGTGGCGGGATAGGCGGTGAAGCGGTGCGGGAAGGCACAAGACGGCACCGGGACAGGCAAGCTGTCCCGGTCGACAAACACGATGTGAAGAGTCATGGAATGGACAGGTGCTAGCGCTCGAAGTTGATCAGGGCGCGATAGGCATGCCAACTGGACAGCCCGATCAGGGGCATGATGAGCAGCAGGCCGATGAACTGGGTAGCAAAACCGATCGCGGTCAGGACCACGATCATAGCCGCCCACACCAGCATCGTCAGCAAATTGCGGTACACCGCCTGCACGCTCATCACCATCGCGGTGATGGTATCGACGTCCTTGTCCAGCATCATCGGAATGGCGCAGACGCTGAGCGCGAACACCGCCACGGCAAAGAAGAAGCCGGTGCCGAAGTAGGCAATCAGGAACGGCAGGTTCTCGGCGGTGAAGGCGGAGACGACCAGCTGGTCCAGCGACGGTACGCTCCCCTGGAAGAACAGCGCGAACATCAGCAGCGAGATGCGGAACCAGCCGAACACCAGCACAGCCAGCAGGGCGGCAAACAGGGTAAAGCCCGGCATGTTGACGCGCCACGCGGTCATGCTGTGCATCAGCATCACCTTCCCGCCCGCCGGATCCTCCAGCTGGCGCGCGATATCGTACAGGCCGATGGCGAGGAACGGGCCGCCCAGCAGGAACAGCGTTGCCAGGGTAATCACGTGTTGTGGTGCGAAGTCGAAATACATGTTCAGCAAAAAGCCCATCACTACAAACACGGCGCCGTAGAACAGCGAATCCGCCGGTGCGCGCCGCAGGTCCTGCCAGCCCATGCGCAGCCATTGCAGCGGCTGATCGGGCGTCACATGCCTGACGACGACATGCTCATGAGAAGGTAGATGAGTAATGTCCATTGCCATTCCCCTATGTCAGATAAAGTCGTAGGCGAAAACTTCTCCGCTTTCTCTTTATAAGCAATTGAAGGGCAAAGACAATATCAAGATTTCGACGGCGCGGTAGCGGACTGCTAAAATGCCGCTTTCGCTAATGCAGCAAAACAAGGACATCTCATGGCAGAACTGATCATCGAAGACCTGCTGGTAGGCGACGGCGCGGAAGCCGTGGCCGCTCAGGAAGTGACCGTGCACTACACCGGCTGGCTGACCGATGGCACCAAATTCGATTCCAGCAAGGATCGCTACCAGCCGTTCAGCTTCGTGCTGGGCGAAGGCTACGTGATCAAGGGCTGGGATCAGGGCGTACAGGGCATGAAGGTCGGCGGCAAGCGCAAGCTGACCATCCCGGCCGAGCTGGGCTACGGCGCCCGCGGTGCCGGTGGCGTGATCCCGCCGCACGCGACGCTGGTATTCGAGGTCGAGCTGCTGCAGGTTGGCTGATCCAGCCTCCCCCGGTAATGAATAATGCCCCGCGCTGCGGGGCATTGTTCATTTGGCGATCAGGTCTTCGGCGTTGCGCCGGGCTTTCGACTCACGCCGCTTGTGACGCCAGTAGAAGCCGCCCAGCACCACCGCCAGCAGCGCGATGGCGATCAGGATGCCGGCCTGACCACGGTGCACCATCTGCATCAGCCACTCGTGGTTGCGGGCGCCGAAATAACCGAGATACACCCACACCGGCACCGAGATCAGCGCGGCAAAACCGTCCATCAACAGGAAACGCCAGTACGGGATACGCCGCGTCAGCCCGGCGGTGAGGAAGATCGGCGAACGCAGGCCGGGCAGGAAACGGGCGACGAACAGCACCCAGTTGCCGTAGCGGGAAAACTTCTCCTGCACCGCGGCAAAACGCTCCGGCGTCATCACCTTGGCAATCGGCTTGAAACGCAGCACGCGGTCGCCGTAGACGCGGCCGGCGAGAAACATCAGGCCATCGCCGAACAGCACACCGGCCATGCCCACCGCAAACATCACGTGCACGTCGGTATAGCCCAGCCCGGAAATGATGCCGCCGGCGACCAGGGTAATATCCTCCGGAATCGGCACACCAAAACCACACACCAGCAACACGATGAATACGGCAAAGTAGCCATATCCCGTGAACAAATCGAGAAGAATCTGCAGGATATCCATGTCGGCCTGACAAGCTGTTGATCGGTCGAAGTACTTCCGGCAAGGCCAGGCGAAGCAGTTCAGAGAGCGGCTGCCATCATAGCACAGCCCCCGTTACCCCCCGCTTGACTATGGTCGTGTAAAAACAAAGCCACCTTCTCAGGTGGCTTGCGCCGATGCCGGTACGCCGTCAGGCCGCTTCGATCGCCGCGGCGATTTGGCCGGCCCACTGCTCGGCCAGCGCCAGTTCATCCGCTTCGACCATCACGCGCACCACCGGTTCCGTACCGGACGGACGCAACACCACGCGGCCACGGCCGGCCAGCGCCAGCTGCGCCTCGGCGTACTTGGCGGCACTGGCGGCCTGCCAGTCCTGGCCGTTGAGACGCACATTGATCATCTTCTGCGGGAACGGCTGCCAGTCGCTGCAGATGGTGGCCAGATCGCGGTCCAACTCGGCCAGTGCCGCCAGCACCTGCAGACTGGAGATGATGCCGTCACCGGTGGTGTGCTTGTCCAGGCACAGCACGTGACCGGACGCCTCGCCACCGACCTGCCAACCGTTCTCGTGCAGCAGCTCCAGCACGTAGCGGTCGCCGACCTTGGCGCGGCCAAAGGCGATGCCCTGCTGCTGCAGCGCCAGCTCCATCGCCAGGTTGGTCATCACCGTGCCGACCACGCCGCCGCCTAGTTGGCCGCGCGCCGCGCGTGCCTTGGCAATCACGTAGATCAGCTGGTCGCCGTCGTAGACCTTGCCGTGCTGGTCGGCCATCATCAGCCGGTCGCCGTCGCCGTCCAGCGAGATGCCGAGATCGGCGCCATGCTGCAGCACCGCCTGGCTGATCGCCTCGGTGTGGGTGGCACCGACGCCGTCATTGATGTTGTAGCCGTTCGGCTCGCCACCGATGGTGATCACCTCGGCACCCAGCTCGTGGAACACCTTGGGCGCGATGTGGTAGGTGGCGCCATGCGCGCAATCAACGACCAGCTTCAGGCCCTTCAGGTTGCGCTCGTTGGGAAAGGTGCTCTTGCAGAATTCGATGTAGCGATCGGCAGCACCGTTGATACGCCGTGCCCGGCCCAGCTCGCGCGACGCGCTGGTCTGCATCGGCGAATCCAGCATCGCCTCGATCTCGCGCTCCAGCGCGTCGTCCAGCTTCTTGCCGCCCTCGGCAAAAAACTTGATGCCGTTATCCTGATACGGATTGTGCGACGCGGAAATCATCACCCCGGCCGACAAGCGCAGCGCGCGCGTCAGGTAGGCGATGCCCGGCGTCGGCAGCGGCCCGGTCAGCAGCACGTTGACACCGGCGGCAGTGAGGCCGGCCTGCAGCGCCGCTTCCAGCATGTAGCCGGAAATGCGGGTGTCCTTGCCGATGATCACCGTCGGGTGTTCCTGCCGCTCGTGATCGACCAGTACCTTGCCGGCGGCGTAGCCGAGGCGCAGCACGAAGTCGGGGGTAATCGGAAACTGGCCGACTTCGCCACGCACACCATCGGTACCAAAATATTTGCGGCTCATTATTGTTCCTTCAGACTTTTATCCTGCCGATTTTACATCGCCACCAGCTTGCGGGGGCAACTGCCGCCGCAGCCGGTTTCAGCCCAGCGCATGCCACACCTGCAGCGCCTGGTACGTGGCCTTCACGTCGTGCACGCGGATTACCTTGGCACCGCGCTGCGCCGCCAGCAGCGCCGCCGCCACGCTGGCACCGAGGCGCTGGTCCGGCTGCTGCTCGCCAGTGATGGCACCCAGCATCGACTTGCGCGACATGCCGACCAGCAGCGGCGCGCCGGCCATCGTCTCCAGCTGTGGCAGCGCGCGCAGCAGTTGCAGATTGTGCTCCAGCGTCTTGCCGAAACCGAAGCCAGGATCGGCCAGCAGCCGGTCACGGGCGATGCCATTTGCCAGACACAGCTCGATGCGGCGGGCGAGATAGCCGCCGACTTCCTGCACCACATCGGCGTAGTCCGGCTGCTGCTGCATGGTGTCCGGGTTGCCCTGCTTGTGCATCAGGCAGATGCCGACCTTGGCCGCCGCCACCAGCGCCAGCGCACCGTCGTCTTCCAGCGCCGACACGTCGTTGACCAGGTCGACGGCACCGGCCTGCAGCGCGGCGCGCATCACCGAGGTGCGGCGGGTATCCACCGACAGCGGCACCTGCAGTGCGGCCAACCTTTGCAATACCGGCAATACCCGCTGCAGCTCCTCTTCCGGGCTGACGTAGGGCGCGCCCGGCCGTGTCGACTCACCGCCGATGTCGAGGATGTCGGCACCGTCGGCCAGCAGGCGCTCGGCATGCGCCAGCGCCGCATCCAGCCGGTTGTAGCTGCCGCCATCGGAAAAGGAATCCGGCGTCACGTTCAAAATGCCCATCAGCAGCGGGCGCTCGAGCGACAGGCTGAACCTGCCGCAGGCAAAAACCGACATAGCTTTCTCCAAATGCAAAACAGGGTGTCAGCCTGAACTGACACCCTGTTGTTTACCTGACCTGCCTTACAGTTCTTGTGCCGCCGTCACCGATGGTTCTGGTGCCGGTGGTGCCGGCGGCTTGGTGTCCGGCTTGTTGAAACCGGCGCCCGGCGATGGCGGACGCGGCGTCTTGCCGGCCATGATGTCGTTAATCTGCTCGGCATCAATGGTTTCCCACTCCAGCAGCGCGGCGGTCATCGCCTCCACCTTGTCGCGGTTCTCGTCCAGCAGGCGGCGCGCCAGCGCGTACTGCTCGTCGATGATGCGGCGGATTTCCTGATCCACCTGCTGCATGGTGGCTTCCGACATATTCTTGTGGGTGGTCACCGAGCGGCCGAGGAATACTTCACCCTCGTTCTCGCCGTAGACCATCGGACCGAGACGGTCGGACATGCCGTAGCGGGTCACCATGTCGCGCGCCATCTGCGTGGCACGCTCGAAGTCGTTGGAGGCACCGGTGGTCATCTGGTTCATGAACAGCTCTTCCGCGATGCGGCCGCCGAACAGGATGGCGATGCGGTCCATCAGGTAACCGCGGTCGTAGGCGTAGCGGTCTTCCTCCGGCAACTGCATGGTCACCCCCAGCGCACGGCCGCGCGGGATGATGGTGACCTTGTGCACCGGATCGGACTTCGGCAGCAGCTTGGCCACCACCGCATGGCCGGACTCGTGGTAGGCGGTATTCTTTTTCTCGTCCTCGGACATCACCATCGACTTGCGCTCGGCGCCCATCATGATCTTGTCCTTAGCGGATTCGAAGTCGAGCATGTCGACCAGTCGCTTGTTGCGGCGCGCGGCGAACAGTGCGGCTTCGTTGACCAGGTTGGCGAGGTCAGCGCCGGAGAAACCCGGCGTACCGCGCGCGATGATCTGCGCGTCGACGTCGGCGGCAATCGGTACCTTGCGCATGTGCACATTGAGGATCTGCTCGCGGCCGCGGATATCCGGCAGCGGCACCACTACCTGGCGGTCGAAACGGCCGGGACGCTGCAGCGCCGGGTCCAGCACGTCCGGACGGTTGGTGGCGGCGATCACGATCACCGTCTGGTTGGTCTCGAAACCGTCCATTTCCACCAGCAGCTGGTTGAGGGTCTGTTCGCGTTCGTCGTTGCCGCCACCGAGGCCGGCACCACGCTGGCGACCGACGGCGTCGATCTCGTCGATGAAGATGATGCACGGCGCGTTCTTCTTCGCCTGCTCGAACATGTCGCGCACGCGGGAGGCGCCGACGCCGACGAACATCTCGACGAAGTCGGAACCGGAAATGCTGAAGAACGGCACCTTGGCTTCGCCGGCGATGGCCTTGGCCAGCAGCGTCTTACCGGTACCCGGCGAGCCGGCGAGCAGGATGCCGCGCGGGATGCGGCCGCCCAGGCTCTGGTAGCGGGAAGGATCGCGCAGGTAGTCGACGATCTCCTTCACTTCTTCCTTGGCTTCATCGCAACCGGCCACGTCGGCAAAGGTCACAGTGTTGGTGTCCTGGTCCAGCATGCGCGCCTTGCTCTTGCCGAACGAGAATGCGCCGCCCTTGCCGCCGCCCTGCATCTGGCGCATGAAGAAGAACCACACCCCAATCAGCAGCAGCATCGGGAACCAGCTGATGAAAATGCTCATCAGCATCGATGGTTCCTCTTCCGGCTTAGCGGAGAAGGTCACGTTGTTCTTGATCAGCACGTCCACCATCTTCACGTCGAACGGGGCATAGGTGCTGAAACTGGAGCCGTCGGTACGCTTGCCGCGCACCCACTGGCCGCGTAGCGGATTGCCTTCAATGCTCACCGTCTGAATCTTGCCGGACTCCACATCGCTCATGAATTGCGAATACTCGACCTGATTCTGGGTTTCCTGGCGCTTGGTAAACTGGTTGAACACAGTCATCAGTACAAGACCGATGATGACCCAGATCGCGATGTTTTTTCCGATATTGTTCACAAGAGCGTGCTCCTATGTGCCCTGACTTGGTAAATGGTTTTTTCTATTGTAAACCCGGCACGTCGCACTGTCAGCGACGGTCTTTGCCCAGCAGGTAGATTTCACTGGAACGGTCGCGCGAGGCCTTGGGTTTACGCGTTACGACTTCGCCAAACAGCTCGCGCATGGCTTTCAGATAGGGCTGAAAATCACTGCCCTGGAACACTTTGACGAGAAAACTGCCGCCGGGTTTCAAATGGTCACGGACAAATTCCAGAGCCAGCTCATTCAGATGAAAGCTTCTGGCCTGATCAATCCCGCTCATCCCTGAGATATTGGGCGCCATATCGGAAATTACAAGGTCCAGCTGCCGCCCGCCGAGCATGGTCACGAACTCCTCCAGCACCTCGTCGTCGCGGAAGTCTCCCTGAATGAAGGCGACGTCGGCGATCGGGTCCATCGGCAGGATATCGATGGCAAACACCTTGCCATTGTCGCCGACGATGCGTGCCGCCACCTGCGACCAGCTACCCGGCGCCGAGCCGAGATCGGCCAGCACGGTGCCCGGCCGGATCAGCTTGTCCTTGTCGTTGATTTCCAGCAGTTTGTACGCGGCGCGCGCGCGATAGCCGTCTTTTTGGGCCATTTGCACATAGTGATCGTTGACGTGCTCACGCAGCCAGGCGTTGCTAGACTTGCTTCTTGCCATGTGGATTCCAGTAATTAATGCATGTGCCGTTTGGGGAATGACCTAAAGTTTAGTAAAATCGTTTTTTAATCTGAAACTTGAAGCCACAATGAAAATCGAACTGACCCCAGTCGAGCGCCAATATCTGAAGGGTTTGGCCCACTCGCTCAGCCCCGTCGTGATGATCGGCAACAATGGCCTGACCGAGTCGGTTATTCGTGAAATCGCCATCAGCCTGGACGCCCACGAACTGATCAAGGTCCGCGTTCTAGGCGACGACCGCGCGGCACGCGTGGCCATGTATGACCAGATTGCAAACGATCTGGGCGCCGGTCAAGTGCAGCACATCGGCAAGCTGCTGGTGCTGTTCCGCCCGTCCGAGGCCAAGCGCATCGACCTGCCGAAAAGCAAGAAGGCACTCAAGGCACGCCCTTGAACGTTGCCGGCTAGCGGGCGGCGGTCACTGACCTCGGCGCGTGCATGACAGACAAAAAGCGGTGGCGATGCCACCGCTTTGTCTTTGTCGGCCCACTAAAACGTAGGGCGGCTCAGTTGTCGCTGCGCAGCAGGTACACCAGCGCCATCAGGCTTTGCAGCAGGTAGATCAGGCTGGAGATCGCGTGCCAGGTGGCGAAGCCGCCACCGAACAGCCCTTCGGCGGCATGGTTCATCTGCAGCTTGAGGCTGGCGATGATCGGCGTCACCGCGAAGTGGTTGATCACGATGCACACCAGCATGCCCAGCAGCAGCCAGAAACCGCCCTGCTTCAGGCCGCGTGCACCGTAGCGCAGCACGTAGTCGGCAAGCAGGAAGATGCCGCATACCAGCCCGACCCAGGCGATGGCGGCAAACAGCCGCCCCGCCACCATGCCGGCGATCACGTTATCCAGTGCCGAAAACAGGATGGGGGCCACGATGATGCCGACCACCCACATGCCGCCGATCCACAGGGTCCGGGCAATCGCACGCAATCCGTCCATTGGTCTTCCTCTTCCCGGCCGGCTTGCGGCCAACGTTACAGCACCAGTCTGGCCGCAGCCAGACCCGCACTCAGATGTAGCGCACTTCCAGCACTTCGTACTCGCGGATACCGCCCGGGGCCATCACCTCGGCCACGTCGCCTTCCACTTTGCCGATCAGCGCGCGCGCGATCGGTGAGTTGACCGACACCTTGCCCAGCTTGATGTCGGCTTCGTCGTCGCCGACGATCTGGTAGGTCTTTTCTTCTTCGCTTTCCAGATCGGTGAGCAGCACGGTGGTGCCGAACACGATGCGGCCGTCGGCATCCAGCTCGGTCGGATCGATGATCTGGGCGTTGGAGATTTTGCCCTCCAGCTCGGCAATACGGCCCTCGACAAAGGCTTGGCGCTCTTTGGCGGCGTCGTATTCTGCATTCTCGGATAGATCGCCTTGCGCGCGCGCTTCGGCAATGGCCTCGATCACCGACGGACGCTCAATGCTTTTCAGACGCTGCAATTCGGCCTTCAGCTGTTCGGCACCACGCACGGTCAACGGGACTTTGTTCATGACTCGGTTCTCCAAGGGCGTACTGCTGCCCTGTGATAAAAGCGCAAGCCGCCGTACGGGACGGCGGCTTTGCTGGACGTTTGATTCAGTGGTGATTGTAACGAGATTTTGCTCCGGGTTCAAAGGTTGGCCGCATGCGGCCAACCTTTGACCGTGCTTAGCCCTTCAGCTCGGCGTGCAGCTGCTGCACGCTGTAGACGTCGAAATCATCGACGTGCGACAGGCCGACGCAGACCGCCTTGGCACCGGCCAGGGTGGTGTACTGCGGCACGCGCATCTGCAGCGCGGAGCGGCGGATGGCGTGGCTGTCCTGGATCGCCTTGCGCTTCTCGTCCACGGTATTGACCAGCACGTCGATTTCGCCGTTCTTGATCATGTCGACGATGTGCGGACGGCCTTCGTTCACCTTGTTCACCACCTGCACCACGATGCCGGCATCGGCCATCGCCTTGGCGGTACCGCGGGTGGCGCACACGCCGAAGCCCAGCTTCTGCAGTTCGCGCGCCACTTCGATGCCGCCTTCCTTGTCGCTTTCGCGTAGCGACAGGAACACCTTGCCGGTACGCGGCAGGCGGTCGCCGGCAGCCAGCTGGCCCTTGACGAAGGCTTCGGCAAAGGTGCGGCCAACGCCCATCACTTCACCGGTCGACTTCATTTCCGGCCCGAGGATGGTATCCACGCCCGGGAACTTGATGAACGGGAACACCGCTTCCTTCACCGCGTAGTACGGCGGAATCACTTCCTTGGTGAAGCCCTGTTCGATCAGGCTGATGCCGGCCATGGCGCGGGCGGCGATCTTGGCCAGCGGCGCGCCGGTCACTTTCGACACGAACGGCACGGTACGCGACGCGCGCGGGTTCACTTCCAGCACGTAGATGGTGTCTTTCTGGATCGCGAACTGCACGTTCATCAGGCCGACCACGTTCAGCGCACGCGCCATCGCTTCGGTCTGGCGGCGGATCTCGTCCTGCACCGCCGGGAACAGGCTGTACGGCGGCAGCGAGCAGGCGGAATCACCTGAGTGGACACCGGCCTGTTCCACGTGCTGCATGATGCCGCCGATCACCACGGTGGTGCCGTCGGACACGCAGTCGACATCGACCTCGATCGCGTCGTTCAGGAAGCGGTCCAGCAGCACCGGGCTGTCGTTGGACACCTTCACCGCTTCGCGCATGTAGCGTTCCAGATCGGCCGGCTCGTGCACGATTTCCATCGCGCGGCCGCCCAGTACGTAGGACGGACGCACCACCAGCGGGTAGCCGATTTCTTCGGCCAAGCGCATGGCGTCAACCGGATTGCGCGCGGTGCGGTTCGGCGGCTGCTTCAGGCCCAGATCGTTCAGCAGCTGCTGGAAGCGCTCGCGGTCTTCGGCAGCGTCGATCATGTCCGGGCTGGTACCGATGATGGGCACACCGTTGGCTTCTAGCGCGCGCGCCAGTTTCAGCGGCGTCTGGCCGCCGTACTGCACGATGACGCCGAACGGCTTCTCGATGCGGCAGATTTCCAACACGTCTTCCAGCGTCAGCGGCTCGAAGTACAGGCGGTCGGAGGTATCGTAGTCGGTGGACACGGTTTCCGGGTTGCAGTTGACCATGATGGTCTCGAAACCGGATTCGCGCAGGCTCAGCGCGGCGTGCACGCAACAGTAGTCGAACTCGATACCCTGACCGATACGGTTCGGACCGCCACCCAGCACCATCACCTTCTTGCGGTCGGTCGGCTTGGACTCGCACTCTTCTTCGTAAGTGGAGTACATGTAGGCGGTGTTGGTGGCGAATTCGGCGGCGCAGGTATCCACGCGCTTGTACACCGGATGCAGGTTCAGGCCCCAACGGTGCGCACGCACGGCGGCCTGGTCGGTACCCAGCAGCTCGCCGAGGCGACGGTCGGAGAAGCCCTTGCGCTTCAGGCGACGCAGTTCGTCGTAACCCAGGCTGTCCGCCTTGCGGCCGGCCAGCGCTTTTTCCTCACCGATCAAGTCTTCGATCTGCGCCAGGAACCACGGATCGATCTTGCTGATGGCAAAGATGTCGTCACGGCTCATGCCAAGACGGAAGGCGTCGGCCACGTACAGGATGCGGTCCGGACCAGGCGCGCCCAGTTCGTGACGGATGGTTTCTTCGTCCTGGCTCACCGAGTTGAAGCCGGAGAGGCCGGTTTCCAGACCGCGCAGCGCTTTCTGCATCGACTCCTGCAGCGTGCGGCCCATGGCCATCACTTCGCCGACCGACTTCATCTGCGTGGTCAGGCGGTCGTCGGCCTGCGGGAACTTCTCGAAGGCGAAACGCGGGATCTTGGTGACCACGTAGTCGATGGACGGCTCGAACGAGGCCGGGGTGGCACCGCCGGTGATGTCGTTCTTCAGTTCGTCGAGGGTGAAGCCGACCGCCAGCTTGGCGGCGATCTTGGCGATCGGGAAGCCGGTGGCCTTGGAGGCCAGTGCCGAGGAACGCGACACGCGCGGGTTCATCTCGATCACGATCATCTCGCCGGTGTCCGGGTTGGTCGCGAACTGGACGTTGGAACCGCCGGTGTCGACACCGATCTCACGCAGTACCGCCAGCGAGGCGTTACGCATGATCTGGTATTCCTTGTCGGTCAGCGTCTGCGCCGGGGCCACGGTGATGGAGTCGCCGGTGTGCACGCCCATCGGGTCGAAGTTCTCGATCGAGCAGATGATGATGCAGTTGTCGTTGCGGTCACGCACCACTTCCATCTCGTACTCTTTCCAGCCGAGTACCGATTGCTCGATCAGCAGTTCGTGGGTCGGCGACGCTTCGAAACCGCGCTCGCAGATGGCCAGGAACTCTTCCTTGTTGTAGGCGATGCCGCCGCCGGAACCGCCCATGGTGAACGACGGACGGATCAGCGTCGGGAAGCCGACCTTGGTCTGCGCTTCCAGCGACTCTTCCAGGGTGTGGCAGACGAAGGACAGCGGGCAGGACAGGCCGATCTTGGCCATCGCTTCCTTGAAGCGGCCGCGGTCTTCCGCCTTGTCGATGGCGTCTTCGGTCGCGCCGATCAACTCGACCTTGTACTTTTCCAGCACGCCGTTGCGCGCCAGGTCCAGTGCGCAGTTCAGCGCGGTCTGGCCGCCCATGGTCGGCAGGATCGCGTCCGGACGCTCCTTGGCGATGATCTTCTCCACCACCGGCCACGAGATCGGCTCGATATAGGTCACGTCGGCCATGTCCGGATCGGTCATGATGGTGGCCGGGTTGGAGTTCACCAGGATGACTTTGTAGCCTTCTTCACGCAGTGCCTTGCACGCCTGCGCGCCGGAGTAGTCAAACTCGCAGGCCTGGCCGATGACGATCGGGCCAGCGCCAATGATGAGAATGCTCTTGATATCAGTACGTTTAGGCATGGTAATCGCTCAATATTGTTCAATGTTTTACACGCTCCGGCAGGCTGACGCGGCCTGCTGCCGGAGACGCTGGGTAGTTACAGGCTGGCGGCGGCCAACTTGGCGCCGAAACCGATAAACATGGCACCGACCGCCCCGCCCATTGCCGCCGACAGGCGACGGCGGCGGCGGAACGCCTCGGCCAGATGGTTGCCGGCCAGGATCAGCGTGGTCAGGTACAGCGCGCTGAACAGCTGCACGATGGCGCCGAGGATGGCGAAGGTCAGTGCCGGGTAGTGATAGGCCGGATCGACGAACTGCACGAAGAACGACACGAAGAACAGGATCGCCTTCGGGTTCATCAGGCTGATCAGCAGCGCCTTGGAAAACGGGCGGTTGATGTCCAGCACCGGTGCCGCCACCGCAGCCTGGCCCTGGCGGCGCTGCTGCCAGCCGGCCCAGGCGCCACGCAGCATGGCGATGCCGATCCACGCCAGATAAGCGCCGCCGGCATACTTGACGATGGCAAACAGCGCCGGGTTGGCCTGCAGCAGACCGGCGGCGCCGGTTGCGGCCAGGGTCATCAGCACGAAATCACCGACAAACACGCCACAGGCGCCGGCAAAGCCGGCCCGCACCCCGCGCTGTGCCGCCACCGACAGCACATACATCGAATTGGGGCCCGGCAGCAGCACGATGAAGATGGTGCCGAGCAGGTAGGTGGTCAGGTCAGTGATACCGAACATGATGCGTCCTCCGAGATCAGGCCGGCTTGTGCGCGGCCATCAGCGAGATGAAACGGTCAAACAGGTAAGCCACGTCTTCCGGACCCGGGCTCGCTTCCGGGTGTCCCTGGAACGAGAACGCCGGGCGATCGGTCAGCGCGATGCCCTGCACCGTCTGGTCGAACAGCGAACGGTGGGTAATGCGCACGTTGGCCGCAAGGCTGGCTTCGTCGACCTGAAAACCGTGGTTCTGGCTGGTGATCATCACGCGGCCGGAATCGAGATCTTGCACCGGGTGGTTGGCACCGTGGTGACCGAACTTCATCTTGGAAGTCTTGCCGCCGGTGGCCAGGCCCAGCAGCTGGTGGCCGAGGCAGATACCGAATACCGGCAGCTTGGTATCCAGGATGTCGCGGATGGCGGTGATCGCATAGTCGCAAGGCTCCGGATCGCCAGGGCCGTTGGACAGGAACACGCCGTCCGGCTTCAGTGCCAGCACGTCGCGGGCCGGCGTCTCGGCCGGTACCACGGTCAGCTTGCAGCCGCGCTCGGCCAGCATGCGCAGGATGTTGCGCTTGACGCCGAAGTCGTAGGCCACCACGTGGAACGGGGTCTCGGTCTGCTCGACATAGCCCTGGCCCAGACGCCATTCGCGCGTCGTCCAGCCGTAGGCTTCCTTGCAGCTGACCACCTTGGCCAGATCCTGGCCGGCCATGCTGCCGAAACCGCGCGCCAGTTCGACGGCTTTCGCCTCGTCGATGTCGCCGGCCATGATGCAGCCTGGCTGGGCGCCTTTTTCGCGCAGGATGCGGGTCAGTTTGCGGGTGTCGATGTCGGCGATGGCGACGACATTGTTTCTCTTCAGATAATCGGACAGCGACTCTTCCGCACGGAAGTTGCTGTGCAGCAGCGGCAGATCACGGATGATCAGGCCAGATGCAAAGACGGCGCCGGACTCGGTATCTTCCGAGTTGGCGCCGACGTTGCCGATATGAGGATAAGTCAGGGTGACGATCTGCCGGGTATAGGACGGGTCGGTAAGGATTTCCTGATAACCGGTCATGGCAGTATTGAATACTACCTCTCCGACGGTGTGGCCGTTGGCTCCGATGGCGACGCCTTTGAACAGCGTGCCGTCAGCCAAGGCAAGAATCGCGGGTACGGTTGTCACTGGCTGGCTCCTAATAATGATATTTTTGATTTATTGATACAACAAACGGGACTATAGCGACGTGCGCTTGTCCCGTTCGGTTAAACTTTTCAAGTATATCCTGTTTTCGGCCATCGCGGCAAGGCCGCGCGCGGCGACTGATGCTTTTCTGAACAATGGATACAGTCGCCATCACCATCTAAGCCCTTGTTTACGCTAGCGTCAACCTTACAAAAAATGCGCGCAGCCGGCAAGTTGTTCCGCGTCGGCCGCCGGCTAGCCACGCGTCCCGCAGTTCACCGCCACCGGTGATCGCCGCATAAAAAACCGCCGGTGCCGCAGCTGCGGCACCGGCGGTGTTCACTTCACGAGAGCTCACTCAGAACAGCGCGGCGTCCAGCTCCAACACGCTGTCGCCACCGTGGACGATGGCAGCCGCCAGCCCGGAGGTCTGCGGCAACAGGTGCTCGCCGTAGAAACGGGCGGTGACGATCTTCGCCGCGAGGAATTCGGCATCGGCATCCTCGTCGCCCTGCTGCGCCCGCGCGATCAGCGCGGCGCGCCCCATCATCCAGCCGCCGAGCACGATGCCCATCAGTTTGAGGAAGGGCACCGAACCGGCTGCTGCCAACTGCGGCCGGCTGCCGAAGGTCTCCAGAATGAAGGCGACGCAGCGCTCGGCGTCCTTCACCGCGACCTCAAGGTTGGCCGCAAGGCTGGCGTAGCCCGCCGCCGCCAGCTTGCCGGCGGTGACCTTGACTTCCTCCAGCAGCCAGCGCGCGGTGACGCCGTCCTCACTGGCGGTCTTGCGGCCGATCAGGTCCAGCGCCTGGATGCCGGTAGTGCCTTCATAGATGGCGGTGATGCGCGCGTCGCGGCAGTACTGCGCGACGCCGGTCTCCTCGATGTAGCCCATGCCGCCGTGGATCTGCATCGCCAGGCTGGTGATCTCGTTGGCCTGCTCGGTGTTCCAACCCTTCACGATCGGGATCAGGAAGTTGACCAGCGCCTGGCTGCGCGCCGCCTCGCTGGCCACGGGATCGCGTGCGGCGCGGTCCAGCGCCGCGGCAGCGTAGAACGCCAGTGCGCGCTGCGCCTCGATCTGCGCCTTCATCATCATCAACATGCGGCGCACGTCCGGGTGCTGGATGATGGCGACACCGGCCGCATCCGGCGAGCCGACGGCGCGGCTCTGCACCCGCTCACGCGCGTACTCCACCGCCTTCTGGTAGGCGCGCTCCGACACCGCCATGCCCTCGATACCGACGCCAAGACGGGCGTGGTTCATCATCGTGAACATATAAGACAGACCCTTGTTGGCCTCGCCCACCAGGTAGCCGATGGCGCCGCCGTCGTCGCCGAAGCTCATCACCGCGGTCGGGCTGCCGTGGATGCCCAGCTTGTGCTCGATCGACACACAGCGCACGTCGTTGCGCGCACCGAGGCTGCCGTCGGCATTCACCAGGAATTTCGGCACGATGAACAGCGAGATACCCTTCACCCCGGCCGGCGCATCCGGCAGACGGGCCAGCACCAGATGGACGATGTTGTCCGCCATGTCGTGCTCGCCCCAGGTGATGAAAATCTTCTGGCCGCTGATCTTGTAGCTGCCGTCGCCGACCGGGATGGCGCGCGAACGCACCTGCGCCAGGTCGGAACCGGCCTGCGGCTCGGTCAGGTTCATGGTACCGGTCCACTCGCCAGTGGACATGCGCGGTAGGTAGATTGCTTTCAGCTCATCGGAGGCGTGGTGGTTGATCGCCTCGATCGCGCCCAGCGTCAGCATCGGCGCCAGCGAGAACGCCAGGTTGGCCGAGCACCACATTTCTTCAGCCGCCAGCGCCACCAGCGCCGGCAGGCCCTGGCCGCCGAACTCGGCCGGCGCGCGCAGGCCGACCCAGCCGGATTCGACATACTGTTGCCACGCGTCCTTGAAACCTTCCGGTGCGGTAACCGTGCAGTCCGGCGCCCACTTGGCGCCCTTGTCGCCCAGCTGGTTGATCGGCGCCAGCACGTTTTCGGCGAACTTGGCGCCCTCCTCCAGGATGGCGTCGGTCAGTTCCACCGAGCAGTCCTCGTAGCCGGGCAGGGTGCAGATTGCCGGCAGTTCCGCCAGCTCGTTCAGGGCAAAGCGGATGTCTTTGCTGGGTGCCTTGTAAATCATCGATAGCTCCTCTGTGTCATTTTTCGTGCAAAAAAACCGGCCATGTGTCCGCCAACGGACAAGCCGCACGCTGCGCACTGCGCGGTGTGGACTCCTCCCGACGAACCGGTCATGGCCGGTGTTCTTGTATGGTGCGGCACCGTAGCGCCGCACCTTATTTTGATTACTGCGTTTTGATTACTGCGGGTGTTACTTGGACAGCTCGGCGATCAGCTCCGGTACCACGGTGAACAGGTCACCGACGATGCCGTAGTCGGCCACCTGGAAGATCGGTGCCTCTTCATCCTTGTTGATCGCCACGATCACCTTGGAATCCTTCATGCCCGCCAGATGCTGGATGGCACCGGAGATGCCCACCGCCACGTACAGCTGCGGTGCCACCACCTTGCCGGTCTGGCCGACCTGGTAGTCGTTCGGCGCGTAGCCGGCATCCACCGCGGCGCGCGAGGCACCAACGGCGGCGGACAGCTTGTCGGCCAGCGGCTCGATCACCGCCTTGAACTGCTCTTCCGAACCCAGCGCGCGACCACCGGATACGATGATCTTGGCGGCGCCCAGTTCCGGACGGTCGGACTTGGTCAGCTCCTGGCCAACAAAGCTGGACAGGCCGGCGTCGGACACGGTGGCGACCGCTTCAACGTTGGCCGCACCGCCGGTAGCCGCCGCTTCGAAGGCGGTGGTACGCACGGTGATCACCTTGATGCTGTCGGACGACTGCACCGTGGCCAGCACGTTGCCAGCGTACACCGGACGCACGAAGGTATCGGCCGACTCGATGGCGATGATGTCGGAAAGCTGCGCCACGTCCAGCAGCGCGGCGACGCGCGGCAGCAGGTTCTTGCCGTAGGAGGTAGCCGGTGCCAGCACGTGGCTGTAACCCTTGGCCAGCTCCACCACCAGCGGTGCCAGGTTTTCGGCCAGGCCGTGGGCGTAGGCGGCATTGTCAGCCAGCAGCACCTTGGCCACGCCGGCGACGGCTTTAGCGGCGTCGGCAGCGGCGGCGGCGTTGTGACCGGCGACCAGCACGTGCACTTCACCCAGCTTGGCGGCGGCGGTAACGGTGTTCAGAGTGCCTGCTTTCAGGCTCTGGTTGTCGTGTTCAGCGATAACGAGAATGGCCATGGCTTACAGCACCTTTGCTTCGTTTTTGAGTTTGGCCACCAGCTCGGCGGCATTGGCTACCTTGATACCGGCGGAGCGCTTGGCTGGCTCGGCCACTTTCAGGGTCTTCAGACGCGGGGCGACATCTACGCCCAGCTCGGCCGGGGTGGTTTTGTCCAGCGGCTTCTTCTTGGCAGCCATGATGTTCGGCAGCTTGACGTAGCGCGGCTCGTTCAGGCGCAGGTCGGTGGTCACCACCGCCGGCAGACGCAGCTTGACGGTTTCCAGGCCGCCATCCACTTCGCGGGTCACGTCCACGGTTTCCGCAGCCACATCCACTTTCGAGGCGAAGGTACCCTGCGCCCAGCCCAGCAGCGCCGACACCATCTGACCAGTCTGGTTGGCGTCGTCATCAATCGCCTGCTTGCCGACGATCAGCAGCTGTGGCTGCTCCTTGTCAGCGATCGCCTTCAGCAGCTTGGCCACCGCCAGCGGCTGCAGCTCGGCGTCGGTTTCCACCAGGATGGCGCGATCGGCACCCATCGCCAGTGCGGTACGCAGGGTTTCCTCGCACTGCTTCACCCCCAGCGACACCACCACGATCTCGGAGACCTTGCCAGCTTCTTTCAGACGCACGGCCTCTTCCACCGCGATCTCGTCGAACGGGTTCATCGACATCTTGACGTTAGCGACATCCACATCAGTGCCATCGGCCTTGACCCGGACTTTCACGTTGTAATCGACAACGCGTTTCACAGCGACTAGAGCTTTCATATTCCTCCAGCGAACTCTCTGAGTTGAACAATTGTCGTCAATGTGCGGCTGTTTTGCGTGAGGCGACAGCGCAATCTCAAACAAGCGTTTAATTGGTAGATTGCCTACAAAAAAACTGCAGTACAACAGGGGTGACACAAATATTACGCCATTTTCCCCGTAATTTGCATTTGAGGTAAAGCGTGTCAGAATGCGCTGCAACAATTGAGCATGTCATAACACGCCGACAGAGCGGACATTCCTGCCGCAAGTGCTGCCATCGTGGTGCCTACTTGCGGCTTTTCTTGCCAAAACAGGGAGCACAGCATGACTGTCTACTTCGAAGATATCCAGATCGGTGACAGCGCCGAATACGCCAAAACCATCACCGAGGCCGATATCCTGATGTTTGCCGCCGTCTCCGGCGACGACAATCCGGTGCACATCAACCAGGAATACGCCGAAGCGTCGATGTTCAAGACCCGCATCGCCCACGGCATGCTCACCGCCGGCCTGATCTCCACCGTGGTCGGCACCCGCCTGCCGGGCAACGGCACCATCTACCTGTCGCAATCGACCAAGTTCAAGGCGCCGGTACGCCTCGGCGAGACCGTCACCGCCCGCGTCACCGTCACCGAGCTGGATCCGGCGAAGAAGCGCGTCAAGTTCGCCACCCAGTGCCTGGTGAAAGGCAATGTGGTACTGGAAGGCGAATCGCTGGTCATCGCGCCGTCGCGTCCCGCCTGATGAGCACGCTGCGCATCGAACGGCTGTGCGACGAGCACGGCCACATCACCCAGCCGCAAATCCTGGCCGCGGCACTGGCGGTACATCGCCAGCTGCGGCCGATGCTGCCGGAGAGCGCGACCCACTACGTCGCCAAGATGGCGCGCATCTGTGGCTACGGCGCGCGGCTGGTGGCGGCGCTAAACGAGGACGACCAGGTACTGGGACTGGCGCTGTACCGCGTCTACGAGAACACCTACGAAGACCTGCGCCTGTACATCGACGACCTGGTCACCGACGAGCGCCTGCGCTCGCAAGGCGTCGGCAGTGCGCTGATCGACTGGTGCGAGGCCGAGGCGCGCGCGCTGGGCTGCCGCTTCCTGGTGCTGGATTCCGGCACCTGGCGCACCGCCGCGCACAAGCTGTACCTGCGCAAGGAGTTCGTGATCTCCTCCTTCCACTTCACCCGCGCGCTGGACTGAGCCGGTACCCAAGGTTGGCCGCAGGTATTGCGGCCAACCTTTCACGCTCTCGCCTGTTGCTGCACCAGCGCCCAGGCGACCGACTCGCGCACCATCTCTTCCGTATGATCCTGCCGCTGTTGCAACGCAACAACAATCTCTACCGCATACGGCGCATTGCCCAGCCCGATGGCCAGATTGGACAGCCACTTGGCGTAGCCGATGCGGTAGATCGGGCTGCCGGCCATGCGGCTGGCGAAGGTCGCCTCGTCCCAGCCGAACAGCTCCAGCAGGCTGACATCGTCCAGCCCGTGGCGCACGGCAAAATCGTCCTCCTGCGTGTGTACCACGAAGCGGTTCCACGGGCAGGCCAGCTGGCAGTCGTCACAGCCATAGACGCGGTTGCCGATCAGCGGCCGCAACGGCTCCGGTATCGCGCCTTTCAGCTCGATGGTGAGGTAGGAAATGCAGCGCCGGGCGTCGACCTGGTACGGCGCCACGATGGCGCCGGTTGGACAGACGTCCAGACAGCGGGTACAACTGCCGCAGTGGCCATCCTCGCTGTCATCTTCCGGCAACGGCAGATCGGTGAGAATCTCGCCGAGGAAAAACAGCGAGCCCTGCTTCTTGTTGAGCAGCAGCGTGTGCTTGCCGCGCCAGCCCTGCCCAGCCTGTGCCGCCAGTGCCACCTCGGCCAGCGGCGCGCTGTCGGTGAACACGCGGTAGCCATGCTCGCCTACCGCCTGCGTGATGCGCTCGGCCAGCTTCTGCAGCCGGTTGCGCACCACCTTGTGGTAGTCGCGGCCCAGCGCGTAGCGCGACAGGTAGGCACGCGTGCCATCGGCCAGCACCGCCTCGGCCGCGCGCGCCGCCGCCGGCCAGTAGTTCATGCGCAGGCTGATCACGCGCACGGTGCCGGGCACCAGCTCCGCCGGACGCACGCGCAGTACGCCATGGCGCGCCATGTACTCCATTTCGCCGTGGTTGCCCGCCGCCAGCCACGCCAGCAGGCTGGTTTCGGCCTCAGCCGGCAGTGCCGCCCGCGTAATGCGCGCGTCGGCAAAACCGAGTTCTTTGGCCCATCCCTTGATTTGGCTGGCCAATTGGCGATAATTCTCGCTTTTACAGGATATTTCACTCATGGCAACGGATGATACCAGCCTGCGGCAAGGCTTCCTTGCCGATGAAAGCGCCACACTGCAACTGGGCGCCACGTTGGCCGCCGTGCTGCACGGCGGCATCCAGCTGCAACTGCACGGCGACCTCGGCGCCGGCAAGACCACGTTCACCCGCGGCCTGCTGCAGGCACTGGGCCATCCGGGGCGGGTGAAAAGCCCAACCTACACCCTGGTGGAAAGCTACAGCCTGCCGCCGCTGACGGTGCACCACTTCGACCTGTACCGCTTTGCCGATCCGGACGAGTGGCACGATGCCGGCTTCGGCGACTACTTTGCCGCCGACACGCTGTGCATCGTCGAATGGCCGGACAAGGCCGGCGGCTGCCTGCCACCGCCCGACCTGGCGCTGGAACTCTCGGTTTGCGACGCTGGTCGCAACTATCGTCTTCAAGCCTTTAGTGAAACAGGACACCAATGCCTCTCCCGCCTCGCGACCCCCGCCGCCGCCAGCTAATCGGCGCCGCCGCGGCCACGTTTTTCCTGAGCGTCAGCCGCATCGGCTTCGCCAGCAGCAGCCAGATCGTGGCGGTACGGGTGTGGCCGTCGTCGACCTACACCCGCGTCACCATCGAGGCCAGCGAAGCCATCCGCTACAAGCATTTCAGCCTCGCCGAGCCGAACCGGCTGGTGATCGACCTGGAAGGTGTGCAGCTGACCGGCATCCTGCAGGACATCAACAAGCAGATCCAGAGCGCCGACCCCTTCATCCAGACCGCCCGCGCCGGCCAGTTCAACAGCAACACCGTACGCCTGGTGCTGGACCTGCGCAACGAGGTCAAGCCGCAGATCTTCTCGCTGCAACCGATCGGCGAGTACCGGCACCGGCTGGTGGTGGACCTGTATCCGGCCAGCGGCCAGCAGGACGATCCGTTGCTGGCGCTGCTGCAGGACTACAACAAGGGGCAGCTAAACGAGCAGGCGCCGCTGGGCAGCAAGGGCCGCGCCGACAAGAACCGCATCATTACCGTGGTGATCGACCCGGGACACGGTGGCGAAGACCCGGGCGCCGTCGGCCCGTCCGGTGTCTATGAAAAAGACGTTGTGCTGCGCATCAGCCGCCAGCTGAAGAAGCTGATCGACAGCGAAAAGAACATGAAGGCGCATCTGACGCGCGACGAGGACGTGTTCATCCCGCTGGGGGTCCGCGTGGCCAAGGCGCGCAAGCTCGGCGCCGACCTGTTCATCTCCATCCACGCTGATGCCGTCGCCAACCGCACCGCCAACGGCTCCTCGGTGTTCGCGCTGTCGGAAAACGGCGCCACCAGCAGCATGGCGCGGTTGCTAGCCAAGAGCCAGAACGACGCCGACCTGATCGGTGGCGTCAAGATCAACGGCAAGGACCGCTACCTCGCCCACACCCTGTTCGACCTGACGCAGACCGCCACCATCAATGACAGCCTCAAGCTGGGCAAGTCGGTGCTCGGCAAGATGGGCAGCCTCAACCGCCTGCACAAGTCGCAGGTGGAGCAGGCCGGCTTTGCCGTACTCAAGGCGCCGGACATTCCCTCCATCCTGGTGGAAACCGCGTTCATCAGTAACTACGAGGAAGAAAAGAAACTGGTCAGCCCGGCCTTCCAGCAGCAGATGGCGGAGGCGATCATGTCCGGCGTGCGCCAGTATTTTGCGCAGGGAGCGGTGCTGGCCCGCATCTGAATCACCGGCCAGCAATGAAAAAGCCGTTGCCTTGCGGGCAACGGCTTTTTCATTGCTGGCGCTCGGAGCTCAATCGGGATGCTCGTCAAACGGCAGATCCGGTGTCGCCGGTACGCGGTACTGTTCGTCGGCCCACTGTCCGAGGTCGATCAGCTTGCAGCGCTCGCTGCAGAACGGGCGGTACGGACTGTCCGGCCCCCAGCGTACCGGGGTCTTGCATTGCGGACAGGGAACGATAGTGGGTGACGTCATCGGTAATCAGAACTTGCAAAAGGTCAGGGTGAACTCGATATCCTGCTCCGCCTGGCGCGAACGCACCTCGCCGGTGCCGGCATCGACAAAACGGATATTCAGCGCGTACTTGTTGGCGGAGACTTCCGGCACCACCTGGTAGCTGTCGTCAAAGCTGACACGGATCAGCTGCACCACCTTGCCGCCGGACATCTGCTGGAACGCGCCACGGCGCGCGACATAGGAAAAATGCTTGCCGCTGTCGCGCAGCAGTTTCAGCAGGATGGCCGCCGCCTGCGCCGTCGGCATCAGCGGCAGCGACCAGCGCTGCAGGTCGGCGCGGCGTTGCGCCACCGGCTGCTGCAGCCACAGGTGATAGGACGGCAAATCGAAGGAGCAGGTGCCGCCGGGAATGATGGAGCGCTGCTTGATCGCCATCAGCCACTCGTTTTCGCGCAGATGCTGGCCAAAGCGGCTGCTCAGCTCCAGCAGATGCTGCGACGCCAGCTCGATCTCGTCCAGTACCTGCTCCAGCGCCACCTGTTCGATGGCCGGGCTTTCACGCCAGCTCTCCAGCGCCTGCTTCTGCCGCTCCAGCTCCTGCAGCAGCTCTGACTTCAACTCGGTACGGCCGGCCGCTTCCAGCACCTCGAACAGCGCCATCAAGGCGGCGTGATGCTGGTATGGCTCGTCCTGCGCCATGAAGAAAGCCAAGCGCTGATAGAGCTGCTCCAGCCGGAGCAGCGTTCTGGTACGTTCGGTAACAGGAAACTCGAAACTAGTCACAGCGCCGGATCCACAGAATTTGAAGGGGTAGCAAGGTTGGCCGCAGCGAAACGTTGCAGATAATAACGATGTTTGTTCTCGACTTGAAGCGACAATAGCGCCAAATCGCCACTATTATCAAGCACGGCATCCGCCAGTGCCCGCCGCTGTTCGCGCGGCATCTGCGCGGCGATGATGGCGTCCACCTGCGCCGCCGGCAGGCCGCTGCGCTGTATCACCCGCTCGCGCTGCAATTGCGGCTCGCAATCCACCAGCAGCGTTTCGGCCACCAGATTTCGATAAGCCGCGGTTTCAAACAGCAGCGGCACCGCCAGCAACACATAGGGCGCCTGTTGCAATGCCAGCTGCCGCCGGCTTTCCGCCAGGATCAACGGATGGAGAATGGCCTCCAGCCGTTGCCGCTCGCAGGCATCGGCAAACACCCTCTGCCGCATCACGGCACGGTCCATGGCGCCTTCCGGTGTCCGGATCGCGGCACCAAACTGTGCCACCAGTGCCGGCATCGCGGCGCCACCGGCAGCGGTCAGCTGATGCGCGATGCGGTCGGTATCGACACAGGGAATTCCCAGTCTGGCAAACAGCACCTCGACGGTGCTCTTGCCGGCGCCAATTCCGCCGGTGAGGCCGATCACCGGGCTAGACACCGAGATACCACTGCATGATGGCAGGCCCCCACACGAAGGCACACCAGCCGGCCAGCGCCAGATATGGCCCGAAGGGCATGGCCTGCCCTTTTTCATGCTTCGACAGCAACAGCAACAGGATGCCGAACACAGCCCCCAGCACCGACGACAGCAGGATCACCAGCGGCAACAGCACCCAACCCAGCCAGGCACCCAGTGCCGCCAGCAGCTTGAAGTCGCCGTAGCCCATACCTTCTTTGCCGGTCACCAGCTTGAACAACCAGTACACCGACCACAGCGCCAGATAGCCCAGCACCGCGCCCATTACCGCATCCGCCAGCGGTACCCGGCCACTCCACAGATTGAACAGCAGGCCGGCCCATAGCAAGGGCAGGGTCAGGTCATCCGGCAACAGCTGGGTACTGGCATCGATCAGCGCCAGGGTCAGCAGTGTCACCGAAAACAGCGAGGCCACCAGCCACCACGGCGACAGGCCGTAGTGCCAGGCAAAGCCGGCAAACAGCAGGCCGCTGGCCAGTTCCACCAAGGGATAACGCCAGGAAATCGGTGCCCGGCAATGGCTGCAACGACCGCGCTGCAGCAGGTAACTGACGAGCGGAATGTTCTGCCACGCGCGGATCGGCGCCTGGCAATGCGGACAGGCCGACGCCGGCACCAGCAGATTGAATAGCGGCTGTTCCGGTAACTCGTTACCCTGCCACTGCGCGCACTCCGCCGCCCAGCGCCGCTCCAGCATCAAGGGCAGACGATAGATCACCACGTTGAGAAAACTGCCGAGCAGCAGGCCCAACAGCGCCGCAATCGCCACCTGGCCGCCGAACGGCAACTCCGCCAATAGCGCCAGCATCAACCGACCACCTGCCCCATCTGGAAGATCGGCATGTACATCGCGATCACCAAGCCACCAATCAGCACCCCGAGAATGATCATGATCATCGGCTCCAGCAAGCTGGACAGCGACGCCACCGCATTATCGACTTCGTCTTCATAAAAATCCGCCACCTTGTCCAGCATGGAGTCGAGCGAGCCGGACTCCTCGCCGATCGAGGTCATCTGCAGCACCATATTGGGAAACAGGTTGGAACGCTGCATTGAGTTGTTGAGGGTCGAGCCGGCGCTGACATCCGACTGGATGACCTTGGTGGCCTCGGCATACACCTGATTGCCGGCAGCCCCGGCCACCGAGTCCAGCGCCTCCACCAGCGGCACGCCGGCGGTAAACAGCGTCGACAGCGTCCGCGCCCAGCGCGCAATGGTCGCCTTGCGCACCACGTCGCCGATCACCGGCACCTTCAGCACGAAACGGTCCATCGCCGCCTGCATCTTGGGCGAGCGCTGGTACAGCTTGACGGTACCGATGATCACCACTGCGATGGAGCCGAACACCATCCACCAGTACTCGACGAACAGGTCGGACAGCCAGATCACGATCTGCGTCGGTGCCGGCAGATCGGCTCCAAAACTGGAAAACAGTTCCTTGAACGCCGGAATCACATAGATCAGGATCACCGCTGTAATGATGAAGGCGGTGGCGATAATCGCCGCCGGATAGATCATCGCCGACTTGATCTTGCCCTTGATGGCAATCACCTTTTCCTTGTAGGTCGCCAGCTTGTCCAGCAAGGCATCCAGCACCCCGCCCGCCTCGCCGGCGGCGATCAGGTTGCAGAACAGCTTGTCGAAGTACAGCGGATACTTGCGAAAGGCATCGGCCAGGTTACTGCCGGATTCGACCTCCGAGCGCACATCCAGCAGGATGCGCACAAAGGCGGCATTGCTGTGGCCCTTGGCCGCGATGTCGAAGGCCTGCAACAGCGGCACCCCGGCCTTCATCATCGTCGCCAGCTGGCGGGTAAACAGCGCAACATCCTTCTCGGTGATGTGCTGCCGCAGGCTGGCGCTGCGCTTCTTCAGCTTGGTCGGGCTGACCCCTTGCCGCCGCAACTGGGCGCGGGCCACGGTTTCCGACTCGGCACGAATTTCCCCGCGGATGGCCTTGCCGGCCCGGTCGCGCCCTTCCCAGACAAAGACATGGGAAACGGGCTTCTTGCTTGGCGTGGGCATAGTGATCGCTTGTCTATTATTCGTTGGTAACGGCTTCGATTTCAGTCAGCGACGTCAGGCCACGTTTTACTTTCAGCAGGCCGGCATGGCGCAAATCGACCATGCCCTCCTTGCGTGCGAGGTCGGCAATATCCATCGCGTTGCCGCCGCTCATGATCAACCGCACCATGGCGTCGGTGATCGGCATCACCTCGTAGATGCCGACCCGTCCCTTGTAACCGCCGCCACGACACTCCTCGCAGCCGACCGGGCCGTGCGGCTGCCAGCTGCCGTCCAGCTCTTCCTTGCTAAAGCCGGCACGCAGCAAGGCCGGCTCGGGAATCTCGACCGGTGCCTTGCAGTGCGGGCACAGCCGTCGCGCCAGTCGCTGCGCCATGATCAGCAATACCGAGCTGGCGACGTTGAACGGCGCCACGCCCATGTTCAGCAGCCGGGTCAGTGTCGCCGGGGCATTATTGGTATGCAAGGTAGAAAATACCATGTGCCCGGTTTGCGCCGCCTTGATCGAGATATCCGCAGTTTCAAAGTCGCGGATCTCGCCGACCATGATGATGTCCGGATCCTGACGCAGGAAGGCGCGCAGCGCCGAGGCAAAGGTCAGCCCGGCCTTCTCGTTGACGTTGACCTGGTTGATGCCGGGCAGGTTGATCTCCACCGGGTCTTCCGCGGTAGAGATATTACTGTCCGGCTGGTTCAGGATATTGAGGCAGGTATACAGCGACACCGTCTTGCCGCTACCGGTCGGCCCGGTCACCAGTACCATGCCGTAAGGCCTCTCGATCGCCCGCAGCAGCATCTCCTTCTGCTCCGGCTCGAAACCGAGCTGCTCAATATCCAGCGCGGCACTGGAGGAGTCGAGAATACGCATCACGATCTTCTCGCCATACAGCGTCGGCAAGGTGCTGACCCGGAAATCCACCGCACGGTGCTTGGAGATCACCAGCTTCAGGCGACCGTCCTGTGGCACCCGCTTTTCCGAGATGTCCATCTTCGACACCACCTTGATGCGAGATGCCAGCTTCTCGCGAATGGCCAGCGGTGGCTGCGCGATCTCCTTCAGGATACCGTCGATACGATAGCGGATACGGAAGAACTTTTCGTAGGGCTCGAAGTGAATGTCGGATGCGCCGCCATTGATGGCATCCATCAGCACCTTGTTGACGAACTTCACTACCGGTGCATCATCGACATCCGGCAGGCTGTCGCTCTCCAGTTGGGCATCGCCATCGGTGAGCTGCAGCTCACCAAACTCGTCACCGGCCAGATCATTGAGCACCTTACTCGGATTGCTGGCATAGCGGCCAATCGCCCGCGCCAGCTTGTCGTCCTCCACCACCACCAGATCGATGCTGAGACCGGTCTTGAAGGTAATGGTATGGAACAGCGTCGCCTGCGTCGGATCGGAGGTAGCGATGAACAGCTTGTTGCCGCGCTTGTACAGCGGCAGCAAGCGGCCGTTATTGACCGTGTCATCGTCCACCAGATTGCGCGGCAGTCCGTCCTGGCTCAGCGCGGCCAGATCCAGCAAGGGCAAGCCGAACATGTTGGCCGCAAACACCGCCACCTCGATGGCGCTCATTTTCTTGCTCTGCACCAGCAGCTCGACAAAGCTCACCCGCGTGGTCTGCGCCTGCTTGAACAGCGCCTCGGCATCTGCCGTCGCCAGCCGCTCGTTCTGCACCAGGGCACGTGCCAGTCCGGAAATGCTTGCTGTGCTCATGACATTATTCGCCAGAAAAGGATGAGGGGATTATACGAAGAAAACGGGACGGGATTCATGGTGGCGCAACAAATGATGGCATTGCCGTCGGCTTTAGCGCTTTGCAATGGCGGTTGCAATAAAAAAAGGCTGCCGAAGCAGCCTTTTCAGATCAAACCATCAAGCGATGATTAGAACTTGGTACCGAGGTATACCATTGCACGGCGCACGGAACCATCAGCGTTGTCGTCGTAGTTGACTTTGGAGATCTGGGCACCAGCGCGAGTGCGCTTGGACAGAGCGTATTCAACACCAACAGCGTAAGCCTTGTGACCGTCGTTGATCTTGTCGCCGTCAGCTTCTTTCAGGTCGCCCTCTTTCCAGAAGCCAACCATCGGCTTCAGGTTGCCCAGAGCGTAAGAAGCGGACAGACCATAACCGCTACGCTTGTCACCGTTAGCAGCCTTATCGTGGGCATAACCGGCTACCAGGCTCAGTGCATCCAGCGATACGGTTGCGTTCAGTTCGTGCAGTTTGCCAGTCTTGTTCAGATCAGCATCCTTGGTGCGACGACCATCATAAGATACGCCAAAGCCTTCGCCTTCGTAGGCCAGGCTCAGAGTCTGAGCGTGCGCTTTGGCTTCTTCAGCATCCTTGGATTTGCCGAAGGAGTGCTGTACGGTAGCGGTAAAGCCGGCGATCGACGGAGTTACGTAGGCAACGGTGTTGTTTACACGAGTGCCTTGGTCGTAGATAGCAGAATCAAAAGTAGCCGACAGGTCTTCGAAGATAGCCAGCTGACCGGAAGTTGGCATGTTGTAGATGTTACCCAGCTTCACGGTACCGAAGTCACCTTGCAGACCTACGAAGGACTCACGGGTGCCCCAAGCATTCTCTTCAGCAGCGCTTTCGTCTTTGGAGTCAGCTAGGTTGATCTTGGTAGCGATCTGCCAGATGGATTTCAGGCCGTTGCCCAGATCTTCTTTGCCAGCGAATTTGATTTCGCCGGAAGTACGGTCTTGAGTAGTCAGGGAACCGGTGCCGGACTCTTTGGTGTTGGTGATACCAACAGCCAGGTTACCGGAGATAACAACGTCAGCCATTGCAGCAGCTGGCAGCGCAGCCAGAGTAGCCAGAACGATCAGCTTCTTCATGTGTGTTCCTTTCGAGGTCATGTACACTGCCCGTGTTTTGCCGGAGCCTGTGGCCCGGCGGGGCTGTATTGACCACCGCGGTTAGGCGGCGGTTTCTGGATGGCAATATACAGCGGGGCGTTGCGAAAAAACAAAAGCGCTTTACGCATTTGTGTTGAAGCCAGATACAAAGCCGGCACAAAATCAACACAAGTCATTGTTTTTTTTAAAAAATACAAAAAACAACAGCAGTATCTTTTTCGCAACACAATTGATCACAACCAAGATATCTGTTGTTTTTTCACACATAACCCAGTCAAAACCATGAGCCAAGCAAGCGTTCTGATGTGGTTTCGCCGCGATCTGCGTGCCAGTGACAACGTGGCGCTGAATGCCGCCTTGCGCAGCGGTGCCAGCGTGCATTGCGTGTTCGTGTTTGACCGCAGGATTCTGGCCACTCTGCCGCCGGACGACAAACGCCTGGTCTTCATCCACGCCGCCCTGGCGGAATTGCAGCAGACACTGCGCGACACCGGCGGCGAACTGTTGTGGCGGGATGGCGATCCGGTGCAAGAGATTCCGGCGCTGGCGCGCGAGCTAGGCTGTGCCAGCGTCTACGCCAACCGCGACTACGAACCGTATGCGCGGCAGCGCGATGCGGAAGTGGCGAAGCAGCTTGCGGCCAACCTTGGCCAGTTGCAGCTATACAAGGATACGGTGATCTTCGAGCAGGACCAGCTGCTCACCGGCCAGGGCAAGCCTTACACCGTGTATACCCCGTACATGAAGTGCTGGCGGCAGAGCTTTCACCCGGCGCTGGCGGCGGAAGCCAGCACCGCCTTGCGCGGCGCACTGGCGACGCCGGCCGCGCTTCGCCCGCTGCCGACACTGGCGGAGCTGGGTTTCGGCGAGGCTTCGCTGGACGGACTGCGGGTGCAGACCGGGCGCAGTGGCGCGCTGGCGCTGCTGGACGATTTCTGCCACCGCATCGCGCACTACAAGACGCTGCGTGACTTCCCGGCGGTAAAGGGCGTGTCCTACCTGTCGGCGCACCTGCGCTTTGGCACGCTGTCGGTACGCGAGGCGGTGCGAGCCGCGCTGGCGGAACCATCGGAAGGGGCGGAGTGCTGGTTGAACGAGCTGATCTGGCGCGAGTTCTACCAGCAGCTGCTGTGGCATTTCCCGGCGGTGGCCGGCGACAGCTTCAAGCCGGAGTACCGCGGCCTGCCCTTCCCCAATGACACGGAGCTGTTCGAGGCCTGGTGCGACGGGCGTACCGGCTACCCGCTCGTCGATGCCGCGATGCGCCAGCTCAACCACAGCGGCTACATGCACAACCGGCTGCGCATGATTGCCGCCAGTTTCCTGGTCAAGGATCTGCTGGTCGACTGGCGCTGGGGCGAGGCCTATTTTGCGCAGAAGCTGCTGGACTTCGATCTGGCGGCCAACAATGGCGGCTGGCAGTGGGCGGCGTCCACCGGTTGTGATGCGCAGCCCTACTTCCGCATCTTCAACCCGGTGACGCAATCGGAAAAATTCGACAGCAAGGGCCAGTTCATCCGTCGCTACGTGCCGGAGCTGGCGACACTGGACGACAAGGCAATCCATGCGCCATGGCTGGCGAAAGCGCTGCCGGCCGGTTTTGTGCTCGGCCGCGACTATCCGGCACCGGTGGTCGACCATGCGCAGCAGCGCGCCGCGGCGCTGCAACTGTTCGCACGCGATCAACATTAACCGTGCGCACAAAGAAAAAGCCTGTCAGTGACAGGCTTTTTTTTTGCTGGCGCCCAGGGTTCAGGACTTGCCCTGCTCGTCCGCTTTGCCGATCTTGTCCTCGGTGCCGGTGAGCAGGTTCACCAGATTGGACTTGTGGCGATGCACCACCAGAATGGCGATGATGATGCAGGTGCCAAAGTAGACGCTCTGCGGGCCAACGATGAAGTAGGCGTACACCGGCACCATCACACAGGCGACGATGGCCGACAGCGAGGAAATCTTCACCACGAAGGCCATGAACAGCCAGGTAGCCAGCGCCGCCAGCGCCAGCCACGGGCTGAAAGCCAGCAGCACGCCCACTGCGGTGGCCACGCCCTTGCCGCCCTTGAAGCCGAAGAACACCGGCCACATGTGGCCGAACAGCACCGCAAGACCGGCCATGGCGACCTGCTGCTCGCCCAGACCGTAGTCAGGACCAAAACTGGCGACCAGGAACACCGCCAGCCAGCCCTTGACGCCATCGCCCAGCAGCGTCAGCACCGCGGCCAGCTTTTTGCCGGAACGCAGCACATTGGTGGCACCGGGATTTTTCGAGCCGTAGGTGCGCGGATCGGCCATCCCCATCAGACGGGTGACAATCACCGCAAACGACAGGGATCCGATCAGGTAGGCGCCCAAAATAAAGGCAAACGCTGTTGTGGTCATGGCTTATCCACTAGAATGCAAGACTTGGCATTTTACGGTATCGGGCAGTAAACCCAAAGCCCGCAGCGATGGACATCATATTTTTGCGCGAAGTGCGCGCCGAGACAGTGATCGGCGTTTATGACTGGGAGCGCCTGGCGCCCCAGACTATCTTGCTGGATCTGGAGATCGGCATCCCCAGCGAAGTACCCTGCCATAGCGACGACATTGGCGACACCATCCACTACGGCGTGGTGGTGGAGCGCATTCGCCAGTCGCTGGCCGAGCAGCACTTCCTGCTGATCGAGGCGCTGGCCGAGCACATCGCCCGCATGGTGCGCGAGGAATTCGGCGCGCCGTGGACCAAGGTGGCGGTCACCAAGCTCAACATACTGCCGGACGTGAAGCACGTCGGCGTGATGATCGAACGCGGCCACCGCCCGCGCTGATCCCCCGCTCACGGCAAAACATTGCGGCCAACCTGGTATCAGGTTGGCCGCAATGTTTTTGGGGGAGTGGAAGACCGCTCAGTCTTCACGATTGCGCATGAAGTCGGCGGTATTGTAGAACGCCTCCAGCAGCCTGGCCTTCAGCCAGTCCTCGCACACCAGCTCGTTCACCGCCTGCGTCATGCACTTCATCCACTGGTCGCGCGCCTCGCCGTCCACCGCGAACGGCATGTGCCGCTGCCGCAGTCGCGGATGGCCAAAGGTATCCATGAACAACGGCGGGCCACCCAGCCAGCCGGAGAGGAACATGTACAGCTTCTCTCGCGATGCGGTCAGATCCGCCGGGTGCATGTCGCGCAGCGGCTTCACCGCCGGGTCGCTGTCCATGATGTCGTAGAAGCGGTCGGTCAGCCAGCGCACCACGCCGGCGCCGCCGAGCAGCTCGTAAGGGGTCATTTCCTGCATGTTTTTCCTTGCCGCGGGCGCTGCCCGCGTGAATATCGGTACGCCCGATTACGCCCGGGCCTTGGCCAGCTCGTACACCGTCTTGCCGCGCAGGGTGAAATAGTCCGCGGCGAAGTAGAAGTTCTCGGAGTGGCCAACAAACAGCAGACCGTGCGCCTTCAGCAGCGGGTGGAATTTCTTCAGCACCGCCAGCTGGGTGTCACGATCGAAATAGATCATCACGTTGCGACAGAAGATCGCGTCGAAGCTTTTGCGCTGCGCCCAGCTGGCATCCACCAGATTCAGCCGCGAGAAGCTGATCATCTCGCGCAGCTGCGCCTTGGCCTGGTAGTTGCCGTCCGGCAGCTTGTCGAAGTAACGCGCGGCATGCCCCGCCGGCAGCCGCGAGATCTTGTCGGCGCTGTAAATGCCCTTGCGGCCAACCTCCAGCACGCTGGTATCGAGGTCGGTAGCCTGGATCTGGATGCGGCTGCCACTGCCCAGCGCTTCCAGCGCGGCGATCGCGATCGAGTACGGCTCTTCGCCGGTCGACGACGCCGCACACCAGATATTGATCTCGCCCTTGCCGGCCAGCTTCTTCAGGTGCTCCGCCAGGATCTGGAAATGGTGCTCTTCGCGGAAGAAGAAGGTCAGGTTGGTGGTCAGCGCGTTGACGAACTGCTCGAACTCGCGCTTGCCGGCGATCGATTGCAGGAAGTCGATATAAGCGGCGAAGCTGTTCAGCTTCAGCTCGCGGATGCGGCGCACCAGCCGGCCGTAGACCATGTCCTTCTTGGTCGGGTTCAGCGCAATGCCGGCTTCCTTGTAGATCAGCTGCCGGATGCGCTCGAACTCCTGGTCGCTGAAGGCGAACTCGCGGGTGAAGTCGATCTTGGGCAGAATGATGGGCGGCATCTTGTTTTGCATCGTGGGGACCCTGAAGTTGAAAAACCCGGACACCAGGTCCGGGTTTCAGGTGCTGGCAATGCCGTACTTATACCGAAAACGACGAGCCGCAGCCACAAGTGGTCTCTGCATTCGGATTGCGAATCACGAACTGCGAACCCTCGATGCTTTCCTGGTAGTCGATTTCGGCACCGACCAGATACTGGTAGCTCATCGGGTCGACCAGGAACACCACGCCTTCGCGTTCAATGGTGGTGTCGTCTTCGTTGGCAATCTCGTCAAACGTAAAACCGTACTGGAAGCCAGAACAGCCACCGCCGGTGACGAACACGCGCAGTTTCAGGTCAGGATTACCTTCTTCAGCCACCAGGTCACGCACTTTGGCGCAGGCGCTGTCGGTAAAGTTGATCGGGGACAGGGTTTCAGCAGCAGCAGTCATTTTAAGCCTCACGGTACAGGACAGGCCGCAAGACGGCCTTTCATCCTACTATTTTAGTCGGATATTGGGTCGTCTGGCGAGTCTTCAAGTTCAGGGCAGCAACGGCACGATGTCGAGACCGGCATTTTCCGGCAGCCCGAACATCAGGTTCATCACCTGCACCGACTGGCCGGATGCCCCTTTCACCAGATTATCCTCCACCACCAGGATGATCAGCAAATCGCCATTGCCGGGGCGATGCACCGCGATGCGTGCGGTATTCCCGCCACGTACCGAGCGTGTTTCCGGGCAGCTGCCGGCCGGCATCACGTCGACGAACGGCTCGGCGGCAAAGCGCTGCTCGAACAGTTGCTGGTAGTCGACATCGCGGCCTTCCGGCTTGATGCGGGCGTAGATGGTGGAGTGGATGCCGCGAATCATCGGCGTCAGGTGCGGCACGAAGGTCAGCTTCACCGGCGCGCCATGGATCAGCGACAGACCCTGCTCGATCTCCGGCGAGTGGCGGTGCCCCTTCACGCCGTAGGCCTTGAAGTTGTCGGCCGACTCGGCAAACAGGGTACCGACCTCGGCCTTGCGCCCGGCGCCGGAGACGCCGGACTTACAGTCGGCGATGAGGGTGGTGGTTTCGACATACTGCTTGCCGCCTTCCAGCAGCGGCAACAACCCCAGCTGCACCGAGGTCGGATAGCAGCCGGCCATGCCGATCAGGCGCGCGCTCTTGATCGCGTCTCGGTTCACTTCCGGCAGGCCGTAGACCGCCTCGGCCAGCAGGTCGGTACAGCCGTGCTCCATCGCGTACCACTTGGCGAACTCGGCCGGGTCCTTCAGGCGGAAGTCGGCGGCCAGGTCGATGACCTTGACCCCGGCCTCCAGCAGCTCGCGCGCCTGCGCCATCGCCACCCCGTGCGGCGTGGCGAAAAACACCACGTCGCAGGCTTTCAGATCGGTTTCATCTGGCGTGGAAAAGGCGATATCGACACGGCCACGCAGCGACGGGAACATCTCGGCGACCTTCATCCCCGCTTCCTTGCGCGAAGTGACGGCGGTCACCTTGGCCGAAGGATGGTTGGCCAACAGACGCAAAAGCTCCACGCCGGTATACCCGGTGCCGCCAACAATGCCCACCTTGATCATGCTGCGCTCCTAACAATATAAAAAAATGTCGCAAAGGCGACATGGTAAGGAGTGCGGCAAGGCATTGCAACAAAGAAAAAAGCCACCCTGCTGGGTGGCTTTTTCGATCGGTACAAACAGATTAACGCTTGGAGAACTGTTTGCGACGACGTGCCTTGCGGAAGCCGACTTTCTTACGTTCAACTTCACGGGCATCGCGGGTAACGAAGCCGGCGTGCGACAGGGTCGGTTTCAGTTCAGCACTGAAGTCAACCAGAGCGCGGGTGATACCGTGACGGATGGCACCAGCCTGGCCAGTTTCGCCACCACCGCATACGTTCACCATGATGTCGAAGGACTCGAGGTGATCGGTGATTTGCAGTGGCTGACGGATTACCATGCGGCCAGTTTCGCGAGCGAAGTACTGGTCGACAGGTTTGCCGTTAACGATGATCTGGCCGGAGCCTTTTTGCATGAACACACGAGCTACAGAGCTCTTGCGACGGCCGGTACCGTAGTAATATTTACCGTTCATCTATTAATTGCCTCTGATCAGATTTCCAGCACTTTAGGCTGTTGCGCGGTGTGTGGATGCTCGGTGCCGGCGTAAACCTTGAGCTTCTTGATCATCGCGTAACCCAGCGGACCCTTAGGCAGCATGCCTTTTACGGCTTTCTCCAGAACGCGCTCAGGGAACTTGTCTTGCAGTTCGGTGAAGTTGCGCTCATAGATACCACCAGGGTAGCCAGAGTGGCGATAGTATTTCTTGTCCAGTGCCTTGTTACCGGTTACGCGCAGTTTTTCTGCGTTAACGACAACAATGTAATCACCAGTATCAACGTGCGGAGTGAACTCCGGCTTATGCTTGCCACGTAGGCGGCGTGCGATTTCAGCGGCAAGACGGCCCAACACCTTGTCTTCGGCGTCGACCACAAACCACTCGCGCTTTACCTCATGCGGCTTGGCAGAAAAGGTCTTCATGGAACTCTACCATCGTAATTCTTGAAAGTTCCGGAGTCTATTACAAGACTATTTCGCTGTCAAACCGAAGCTGGCTTTCACCGGGGAATCGCGACCAAAAACACCCGCTGCGGCAACAGAGTGTGGACAACAAGCAAAAAAAAGGGCGCAACCAAGAGACTGATCGCGCCAAGTTCCACCTTTAGAAGGAGGATGGAGGAGACAACACCAAAACGCACACGATATGCAACGTCCTGATGCAGTTGTGATTATGGTGACCCGTATTGGGTTTTGCAAGTTTTTTTGTGCAGCGCAGTATTAAGTTGCGCCACAGTGGAGCCAACTGTGGCCCGCATGCCGCAGCCGGCCCCGCTCAATCCAGCTGCAACGCGGTCTCCAGCGCGATTTCCATCATGTCGTGGAAGCTGTTCTGGCGGGCTTCGGCGTCCATGGCCTCCCCGGTCGGAATCACGTCCGACACCGTGAGCATGGCCAGCGCGCGGGCACCATATTGCGCCGCAACACCGTAAATGCCGGCGACTTCCATTTCCACAGCATTGACATTCATGCCCTTGAGCGCGTCCAGCAGCTGTGGCTGCACGCCGTAGAACAGGTCGGTAGAGAACACGTTGCCGACCCGCACCGGCTTGCCCAGCCGCGCGGCAACCTCCACCGCGGTGCGCAGCACCTCGAAGTCGGCGATGGCGGCAAAGTCATGATCCAGCAAGCGCAGGCGGTTGACCTTGCTGTCGGTGCAGGCACCCATGGCGATCACCACTTCGCGCAGTTTGAGGCGCACGTCATCCACCGAGCCGCAGGAGCCGATGCGGATCAGGGTGCCCACGCCATAGTCCTTGATCAGCTCGGTGGCGTAGATGCTGGCCGACGGGATACCCATGCCATGCGCCATCACCGACAGCCGCTTGCCGCGGTAGCTGCCGGTGTAGCCGAACACGTTGCGCACGCTGGTGACCTGCACCGCGTCCTGCAGATACGTTTCCGCGATCAGCCGGGCGCGCAGCGGATCGCCCGGCATCAGCACGATGTCGGCAAAGTCGCCGGCTGCGGCGCCGATATGCGGTGTCGCCATGTTTGCTCTCCTGTGTCATGCCGCCATGCGCAACAGGCCGCCACGCAGCCTGCCGCCCGGAGTGCGGCCCATGCTTGCCATGATAGCGCGGCGCCCGGCAAGCGCCAGCGCTGTCGCCGGCCGCGATCTTGACACCACGAAACGGTAGCCAGGCGCAGTGCGCGGCCACCCAGGGCACTGCGCGCCGCCGGTGGCGGACTCACGGGCGTCGGCCCCGCAAATGGAACAAGGTTGGCCGCAACGCTTGCGGCCAACCTTGTCGGGTACTGCCGCCTGCCGTGGCCGACGCTTACACGCGGCGCGCTTCCTGCACGCCGCGCACTTCCATCAGGTGCGACAGCACGCGGCTGATGTCGCGCACGTGGCGCACCTCCAGCGTGAAGCGCAGCCGCGCCTTCTGCTCGCGCGACAGGGTGTTGACGCCGATCACGTTCAGCTTCTCGCGCGAGAACACGTCGGAGATGTCGCGCAACAGCCCCGGGCGGTCGCTGGCGAGGATGTCGATGTCGATCGGGAACACGCTGCCCTTCTGCTCACCCCAGTCGGCGGCGATCAGCCGCTCCGGCACGTCCGCCGACAGCCGCTTCAGCGTGATGCAGCTGCTGCGGTGGATGGAGATGCCGCGGCCCTTGGTGACGAAGCCGACCACGCTGTCCGGTGGCGCCGGACGGCAGCACTTGGCCAGCACCGTCATCAGGTTGCCGACGCCCTCGATCAGCACGCCGCCGGCGTCGTGGCCGCCGCGACTGCGACGGACGATGTCTTCCGGATTGACGTCCGGTGGCGGCGGCGGCGCAAAGCTGACGAAGGCCTGGTTGACGGCGCGGGTGCCCAGTTCGCCGTGGCCCAGCGCGGCATAGACCTCGTCCAGCTTGTCGTAGCCCAGCTTTTCCGCCACCTGCGCCAGGTTAGGCTGCACGCCGGGATGGCGCGCCAGCTCGCGCTCAAAAATGTGGCGCCCGGTTTCGCGCACCGCGTCCAGGTTCTGCTGGCGGATGTACTGGCGGATCTTGGAGATGGCGCGATGGCTCTTGACCCAGCCTTCGTGCAGCCAGTTTACCGACGGGCCGCCCTCCTTCGCGGTCAGCACCTCGACGCGCTGGCCGTTCTGCAGCGGCGTCGACAGCGGCACGATGTGGCCCTCGACCTTGGCGCCGCGGCAGTGGTGGCCGACGTCGGTATGCAGCGCGTAGGCAAAGTCGATGGCGGTGGCGCCCTGCGGCAGCGCCAGCACCCGCCCCTGCGGCGTCAGCACGTAGATGGTGTCGGCGAACAGCTCGGTCTTGAACGCATCGGCCAGGCCCTCGCGGTCGGAGCCGGACATGTCCTCGCGCCAGTCCAGCAACTGCCGCAGCCAGGAGATCTTCTCCTCGTACTGGCTGTCGCCCTTGCCGCCTTCCTTGTAGCGCCAGTGCGCGGCGACGCCAAATTCGGCGTGCTCGTGCATCTCGAAGGTGCGGATCTGCACCTCCACCACGCGGTCTTCCGGGCCGATCACCGCGGTGTGCAGACTGCGGTAGTCGTTGGCCTTCGGATTGCTGATGTAGTCGTCGAACTCGCCGGGAATCGGCTGCCACATGCTGTGGATCAGGCCGAGCACGGTGTAGCAGTCCTGCAGTTTTTCCACCAGGATGCGCACCGCGCGGATGTCGTACAGCTCGGAGAAGTCGAGCTTTTTCTTCTTCATCTTCTTCCAGATGGAGAAGATGTGCTTCGGCCGGCCGGCGACGTCACCCTTGACTCCGGCCTGGCGCAGCTCGCCGCGCAGGGTGTCCAGCACCCGTTCGATGTAGTCGATGCGCTCCAGCCGCCGCTCGTCGAGCAGCTTGGCGATCTTCTTGTAGTTATCCGGGTCGGTGTGGCGGAAGCCGAGGTCTTCCAGCTCCCACTTGATCTGCCACACGCCGAGGCGGTTGGCCAGCGGCGCGAACAGTTCCAGCGTCTCGCGCGCGATCTGGCGGCGAATGACCTCGTCGCACTGCGGCAGGTAGTGCATGGTCTGCGTGCGCCACGCCAGCTTGATCAGCACCACGCGGATGTCGGCCACCATCGCCAGCAGCATCTTGCGCATGGTTTCCGCCTGCCGCGCGCTGTCTTCCGGAGTGGCGAACCTGTCGATGCGCGCGATCTCGGTGAGGCGGCGCACACGGTTGCCGCCCTCCACCAGCGTCAGCACGGTGCGGTTGAACGCCTTCGGCAGCCACTCCTGCCAGTCGGCACGGTAGTCCGGCACCGCGAACAGCAGCGTGGCAACGATGGCGTCGGTCAGCAGGTTGAGGTCGGCGACGATCGCCGCCGCCGCCACCGCGTGACTGAACACGTCCTCGCCGGTGTGCGGCAGCTTCTTGTCGCGGTACAGCTCGCGCGCTTCCGCAAACGCCTTTTCCAGCATCGCCATGTCGTCGGGCGCGACCGAACTGGACAGCTGCGCCAGCCAGCGCCCCGGATCGGCCGCATCGGCCAGCGTATCGGCAACAGATCGAACAACGGAAACCATGGTCTAGTCTTTCACCCTGCCTGTGATGGCGTATCGGGGTTAATCAATGGTGGCGCCGGCCGGCGACTGCAAGGCCTGCAACAGCAATTTGCGTACCGGGGTCGGTACCCCGGCGTCCAGCGCGCGTGCCAGCGGCAGCCACACACGGCCGTCTTCGGCACAATGGCTTGCGGCCAACCTTTGCAGTGGCACGCACTGCGGCGTGATGGTGAGACGGAAATGGGTAAACACGTGGCGCAATTCCGGCCACACCGGCAGCAGTTCGCCGTCGCCGTTGTCCGCCAGCCAGTCGGCAATCGCCAGCGTGGACTCGAACTCCGGCAGCGACAGCAGGCCGCCCCAGATGCCTGAAGGCGGCCGGCGCTGCAACAGCACCTGCCCCCGGTGCAGCGCGATCAGCATCACCGTCTCCCGCTCCGGCTGCACCTTTTTCGGCTTGCGCTGCGGCAGCTCGGCGGTGCGCCCGTCACGGGCGGCGACGCAACCGTCCGCCATCGGACAGACGCCGCAGGCCGGACGCGCGCGGCTACAGACGGTGGCACCCAGATCCATCAGCCCCTGGGTGTAGGCGACCATGTCGCCGTCGGCGGCCGGCAGCAGGCTCTCCGCCAGCGTCCACAACTGCACCTCCACCTTCTTGTCGCCGGGATAGCCGTCGATACCGAAGCAGCGCGTCAGCACCCGTTTGACATTGCCGTCGAGTATGGTTTCACGCTGGCCGAAGGCAAAGGCGGCAATCGCCGCCGCGGTGGAACGGCCGATGCCGGGCAGCGTTTCGATCGCCTCGCGCCGCGCCGGAAACTCGCCGCCAAAGCCGGCCATCACCTGCTGTGCCGCCTTGTGCAGATTACGGGCACGAGTGTAGTAGCCGAGGCCGCTCCAGTGCGCCAGCACGTCGTCCACCGGCGCGGCGGCCAACGTGGCCAGATCCGGGAAACGCCCGAGGAAGCGTGCGTAGTAGCCGAGCACCGTGCTCACCTGCGTCTGCTGCAGCATGATTTCCGACAGCCACACGCGATAAGGATCGCTGACCTGCCACGGCAAACCGTGCCGGCCGTGCTGTTTCTGCCAGGCGACTAGGCGCGCCGCAAACGCCGACTGCAAGGTCATCGCATCATCCAATCCGAATCGAACCGGCCATGGTAAACCAATCATCCGCGACTACCAAGAAGTTGCCGGCGAAATCAGCTAGAATAAAGGATTGTTTTGAAAGGATTACCCTCAGATGTCGACCTTCCGTTCCCGCCAGCGCGCCGCGCAACGCCGTCAGCCCACTCCGACCGCCGAGCGCGCCACGCCACCAGCCGGGAACAATGCCCCGCCCGGCCCGCGTGGCGACAAGCCATTCCAGCAAAAACCACGCGCCGGCGATGCACGGCAGGAAGGTCGCTTCGGCGCCCCCCGTGACAAGGACCCGCGCTTCGGCAACGACAAACCGCGCTTCGGTGGCGATCAGCCACGCGACAGCGGTTTCAACAAGCCACGCTTTGACGACAAACCGCGTTTCGGTGGCGACAAGCCGCGCGAGGGCAGCTTCCAGCGCGACCGCGACCAGGCACCACGTGAAGGCGGCTTCAACAAGCCACGCTTTGACGACAAACCGCGCTTCGGTGGCGACAAGCCACGTGAAGGCAGCTTCCAGCGCGATCGCGACCAGGCACCACGTGAAGGCGGCTTCAACAAGCCGCGCTTTGATGACAAACCGCGTTTCGGCGGCGACAAGCCGCGCGAGGGCGGCTTCCAGCGTGATCGCGACCAGGCGCCGCGCGACGGCGGCTTCAACAAGCCACGCTTTGACGCCGACAAACCGCGTTTTGGCGGCGACAAGCCGCGCGAGAGCAGCTTCCAGCGCAACCGCGACCAGGCTCCGCGCGAAGGTGGTTTCAACAAGCCACGCTTTGACGCTGACAAGCCGCGTTTCGGTGGCGACAAGCCGCGTGAAGGCGGCCTCCAGCGCGACCGCGAGCAGGCACCACGTGACGGCGGCTTCAACAAGCCGCGCTTTGACGACAAACCGCGTTTTGGTGGCGACAAGCCGCGCGAAGGCGGCCTCCAGCGTGACCGCGACCAGGCACAACGCGAAGGTGGTTTCAACAAACCGCGCTTTGACGATAAGCCACGTTTCGGCGGTGAGCAGCCGCGTGAAGGCGGCTTCCAGCGCGATAGCGCACCGCGCAGCCCGGCCGCCGAGGGCAACGGCCCGAAAGTACTGTTCGGCAACCGCAAGATCAGCGAAGACAACACCCCGGCAGCACCAAGCAGCAGCGACAGCGCGGCGGCCAGTGGCGAGCGCAGCTACACCCGCGACCGCGTGGCCGGCATCCGCGGCAAAGCGCACCCGGACTTCCAGGCACCGGAACGGCGCGAACCGGCCGAGCCGGCACGTCCGAAATCATTCCTGAAAACGCCGCGCCGCGACGATGACGCCAGCGCACCGCGTAGCTTTCCGGCCGCCGAGCCGCGCGAAGCCGCCGAGCCAGCCCGCCCGAAATCGTTTCTGAAATCGCCACGCCGTGACGAAGCGCACGATAGCGACGAGCGTGCACCACGCCGCGACGACCGCCCGTACGGCGAAGCCCGCGAAGGCAGCTTCCAGCGCAACCGCACCTTTGACGCCCGTGGCGAGCAAAGCGGCGTGCGCGAAAGCGGCTTCCAGCGTGACCGTACCTTCGACCGCAGTAGCCCGGCACGCGACGGCGAACGCAAGCCATGGCAGCAGGACAGCAAGCCACGCTTCGACCGCGAACGCAGCGCGCCGCGCGACGAGCAGGCGCCCCGCACGCTGTTCGGCAAGGGCAATGCACCACAGCGTAGCGATGCCCCGCGCGGCAGCGCACCGCAACGCGGCGATGCGGCCAACGTTGGCCGCACACCGTACGCCAAGCCGCAACCGCGCATCCTGCAGCAAGGCCAGCTGGCGCTGTTCGCCAGCTGCCCGCGCGGCCTGGAAAAACTGCTGGCCGAGGAAATCAGCCAGCAAGGCGGCAGCGAACTGCAGCTGACCGACGGCGGAGTGCACTTCACCGGCAACCAGGAAGTGATGATGCGGGTCAACCTGCACTCGCGTACCGCCAGCCGCCTGCTGCAACAGCTGGCGCAAGGCAGCTTCCAGATCGAGCGCGACATCTACACTCTGGCCAAGAGCATCGACTGGCCGGCGCTGTTCGACGTCAGCAACACCATCAAGGTGAAGACCGACGGCCACGCCCGCCTGCGCAGCATCGACTACGTGTCGCTGATCGTGAAGGACGCAATCTGCGACCGCTTCCGCGCGCTGAACGACGAGCGCCCGAGCGTGGACACACGCCGCCCGGACATCCGCATCCGCGTGTTCCTGTCCGGCTTCGACGTGCAGATCTATCTCGACACCAGCGGCGAAGCGCTGTTCAAGCGCGGCTGGCGCGACGAAACCGGCGAGGCACCGCTGCGTGAAAACCTGGCCGCCGGCATCCTGCTCAGCGCCGGTTACAACGGCAGCCAGCCGCTGCTGGACCCGATGTGCGGCAGTGGCACCTTCCTGGTGGAGGCCGCCGACATCGCGCTCAACCGCGCGCCGGGCCGCCTGCGCAGCTTTGCCTTTGAAAAGCTGAACACCCACAACGACCTGCTGTGGCACAGCATCCGCAACGATGCCGAGCTGGCAGTACGGCCGCTGGAAAAGCTGGCGATCTACGGCAACGACGCGTCGCTGGAAATGGTGGAGATTGCGCGCCACAACCTGACACGCTGCGGCCTGGAGTCGCTGGTCACGCTCAGCCACGGCGACGCCACCGAGCTGCAGGCGCCCGCCGCCAACGGCCTGCTGGTGTGCAACCCGCCGTACGGCGTCCGCCTCGACGAGCAGGATTCGCTGGCCGAGCTGTACCCGCGCCTGGCGACCTGGCTGAAGCGCAACTTTGCCGGCTGGACCGCGCACCTGATGACCGCCGACAGCCGTCTGCCGGCCCTGATGCGCCTGAATGCCGAAGCGCGGCCGCTGCTGTACAACGGCGCGCTGGAGTGCCGCGTCTATGCCTTCCCGCTGGTGGCCGGTTCCAACCGCAAGGAATAATGCGACAGCCCCGTTCAGCAACGGGGCATGGCAGTAGCCACTAAGCAAGGGCGTGCGATAATTCATCGCACGCCCTTTTGCCATCCACCCCTACCGAGGCAGCCATGGACACATCCTTTCTCTCCGCCACCATCCTGCTGATCCTGATCACCGATCCGCTGGGCAACATCCCGCTGTTCATCTCGGCACTGAAGCAGGTGAAACCGGAGCGCCGCCGCCGCGTGGTGTTCCGCGAGTGTTTCATCGCCTTCAGCGTGCTATTGACCTTCATGTTCTTCGGCAAGGGTTTCCTGGAGGTGATGCACCTCACCGACGAGAGCCTGCGCGTGGCAGGCGGCGTGATCCTGTTCCTGATCGCGCTGAAGATGATCTTCCCCGGCGAAGGCGGCCACGCCGGCAACCAGTTGAGCGGCGAGCCGTTCATCGTGCCGATCGCGGTGCCGCTGATTGCCGGCCCGTCGGCGATGGCCACCGTGCTGCTGATGTCGACGCGCGAGCCGGAGCGGATTCTGGAGTGGATAGGCGCACTGACGCTGACCATGCTGGTGACGCTACTGGTGTTCCTGTTCTCTGGCCGGCTGCAGAAACTGCTCGGCGAACAGGCGATTACCGCGCTGGAGCGGCTGATGGGACTGGTGCTGACCGCGATCTCGATCGAGATGCTGCTGGGTGGCGTCGCCGCCTACATCAAGAAGCTGGCCTGAGGCGGGCGCCCCGGGCCGCAACGGCGCCCGCGGCAGCGCCTTCTTTGCGGCGCAATCGCGCAGGCGGGCACTGCTCCGCGCCGGAGCCAAGACCGCCCTGCTCTGCCACAGGAGGGACAGCAATGCAAAAAGCCGCAACCCGTTAAGGATTGCGGCTTTTCATATTTGGTGGCCAATCTCGGAATCGAACCAAGGACACACGGATTTTCAATCCGTTGCTCTACCAACTGAGCTAATTGGCCAAACATCTGGCGCAGGGGGAAAGTGGTGGCCAATCTCGGAATCGAACCAAGGACACACGGATTTTCAATCCGTTGCTCTACCAACTGAGCTAATTGGCCTCTTTGCCGCGCACTTGCGTGCTGCATCAGAGGCACGCATTAAAGCAGATCAGAATTTGCGCGTCAAGGCATTTCCGGAAAAAACCGCCGATAACGGCGGTTTTTAACCATTTACTGCGCGTCCGGCTGCCGTGACGGCTGGGCATCCGCAAACGCCGGTACCTGCTCAAGGTTGGCCGCAATACGCGCCAGCAACGGGTAGCCGCCCATGTCGATGGCAAAGCGCTGCGCATTGAACACCTGCGGCAGCAGGCAGACATCGGCCAGCGTCAGCGCGTCGCCGAAACAGTAGCGTCCGGCGCTGGCGGCCAGCTGCTGCTCCAGCGCGGCAAAGCCCGTCGCTACCCAATGCCGGTACCAGCCGTTGCGCGCGTCCTCGCCCTGTCCCAGCTCGGTTTTCAGATAATTCAGCACGCGCAGGTTGTTGAGCGGGTGGATGTCGCAGGCGATGGCCTGCGCCACCGCACGCACCCGTGCCCGCAACACCGCGCCGTCCGGCAGCAGCCGTGCACTGTCCGGATAGGCCTCGTCCAGGTACTCGCAGATCGCCAGCGACTGCGTCAGCAGCACGCCGTTGTCCAGCAGCGCCGGCACCAGTCCCTGCGGATTGAGCGCCAGATAATCGGCGCTACGCTGCTCGCCGCGCAGTAGGCTGACCGGCGCCTGGGCGTAGGCCAGCCCTTTCAGGTTCAGCGCGATGCGCACGCGGTAGGCGGCCGAGGAACGGAAATAGCCGTACAGCGTGCGGCCAACGTTGGCCGCGTCAGCCATGCTTGACCACCGTCTGTGCGATGGCTCCGAAAATGCTGTGGCCGGCGGCATCCTTCATCTCGATGCGCACCGTGTCGCCCACCTTCATGAACGGGGTGATCGCCGCGCCGGTGTCGATGATCTCGATCATGCACTGCTCGGCCAGGCAGCAGCTGCCCGTGCTGCGGTCGTGGTTGGACACGGTGCCGGAGCCGACGATGGAGCCGGCGACCAGTTCGCGGGTCTTGGCCACGTGCGCCACCAGCTGCGGGAAGCTGAACTGCATCTCGACGCCGGCGTTCGGCTTGCCGTAGAAGGCGTGGTTGTAATCGACCAGCAGCGGCAGATGCACCTTGCCGTCCTGCCATGCGTCGCCCAGCTCGTCCGGGGTCACCGCTACCGGCGAGAACGCGGTCGCCGGCTTGCTCTGGAAGAAGCCGAAGCCCTTGGCCAGTTCGCCCGGAATCAGGTTACGCAGAGTGACGTCGTTGACCAGCATCAGCAGGCGGATGTGGGTGGCGCACTCGGCGGCATCGCTGCCCAGCGGCACGTCGCCGGTGACCACCGCCACCTCGCCCTCGAAATCCAGTCCCCACGCCTCGTCGCGCAGCGGAATCGGCGAGCGTGGCGGCAGGAAGGCGTCGGAGCCCCCCTGGTACATCAGCGGGTCGTGGTAGAAACTCTCCGGCACCTCGGCGCCGCGCGCCTTGCGCACCAGCTCGACGTGGTTGAGGTAGGCACTGCCGTCCGCCCACTGGTAGGCGCGCGGCAACGGGCTGTGGCAACGCGCCGCGTCGAAGGCGACGGCACCGGCGGCCTCGTCCTGATTCAGTGCAATGTAGACCTGCTGCAGTTGCGGCTCGGCCTGCGCCCAGTTATCCAGCGCCTGCTGCAGAGTGGCGGCGATCTGCGGTACGGCGATGGCGCGGGAGAGGTCGCGGCTGACGACCATCAGCTGGCCGTCGCGGGTGTTGTTCTGGTAGGTGGCGAGTTTCATGTGGGTGGTCTCGTCTGGAACGGTGTCGATACACGTTGGCCGCAGCAATCTGCTGCGGCCAACCTTGTGCTGCTATGCGTTCACGCGGCAATGCGGCTGTCACGCCGCCGCCGGCGCGCTCAGTCAGCCTTCAGCACGCCGCGGCGGATCTGGTCTTCCTCGATCGATTCAAACAGCGCGCGGAAGTTGCCTTCGCCGAAGCCTTCGTTGCCCTTGCGCTGGATGATCTCGAAGAAGATCGGCCCGATCACGGTTTCGGTGAAGATCTGCAGCAGGATGCCTTCCACCGGCGCGCCGTCGATCAGGATGCTGTTCTTCTGCAGCCGCGCCAAGTCCTCGCCGTGGTTCGGCACGCGCTGGTCAACCTTGGCGTAGTAGGTGTCCGGGGTGTCGAGGAAACGGGTGCCGCGCGCCTTCAGCGTTTCTACTGTGGTGTAGATGTCTTCGGTGGTCAGCGCAATGTGCTGGATGCCCTCGCCGTTGTACTGCTTGAGGAATTCCTCGATCTGGCTCTTGTCGTCGGACGACTCGTTGATCGGGATGCGGATCTTGCCGCACGGACTGGTCATCGCCTTGGATACCAGACCGGTGAGCTTGCCTTCGATGTCGAAGTAGCGGATTTCGCGGAAGTTGGCGATGTTCTCGTAGAACGAGCCCCACTTCTCCATATTGCCGCGGATCACGTTGTGGGTCAGGTGGTCGATCACCTGCAGGCCGACACCGGCCGGGTGCTGGTCGACGCCTTCCAGCGGCACGAAGTCGATCTCGTAGATGTCCTTGTCGTGGCCGTAGCGGTCGACGAAGTACAGTGCCGAGCCGCCGATGCCTTCCACCGCCGGGATGTTCAGTTCCATGGCGCCGACCGGGCGCACATACGGCTTGGCGCCGTGCGCCAGCGCGTAGTCATAAGCCTTGGCGGCGTCCTTCACGCGCCAGGCCATGGCGCAGGCGGACGGGCCGTGCACGGTGGCGAACTCGGAGGCCGGCTGGGTGCGTTCGGCGTTGAGGATGAAATTGATGTCACCCTGGCGGAACAGGCTGACGTTCTTGCTGCGATGGCGCGCAATCTCGATAAAGCCGAGCGACAGGAACAGCGCTTTCAGCTTTTCGACGCCTTCGGCGTTGGGGGCGGTGTACTCGACAAACTCGAAGCCATCGGTTGCCAGTGGGTTCATCAGTTGATGTTCCATTTTCATTCATCTCTCCTCTTGCGCGTCGTGGTCGACGCTGTCTCTGTGGTGCCGCCGCCCGGCGTGTGCGAGGCGGCTGGCTTGCCGTTGCGTGTCGGACGCAGTCGCGGCCGCATGATGTAGACAATATCCGGCGATCTGGCGCCACCGTGTAAAATGTCTGGCTCAGGCGCTTTATTCTAAGTAAACTCAACCGCAATTTTCTTGCGATATAGTGCCGAGAAAACAAAAAACTTAAAACAATATTCCAGAGCAAACCCATCATCAGGAGATAACATGCCTACGGCACCCCTGGACAAGACAGATATAAAAATGTTGGCCGCATTGCAGGCCAATGGCCGGCTGACCAACGTGGAACTGGCGGAAAAGGTGGCACTATCGCCGTCGCCCTGCCTGCGCCGCCTAAAGCAGCTGGAGGACTCCGGCGTCATCCGTCAGTACGTGGCGCTGCTGGATCCGGCCAAGATCGGCCTCGGCCTGCAGGCCTTCGTGCGCGTCACGCTGGAAAAGCGCGGCAACGCCCATCTGCAGGGCTTCATGGACGCGGTGCAGCGCTGGCCGGAAGTGGTCAACTGCTACGCAATGACCGGCGAGATGGACTACCTGCTGCAGGTGTACTTCGAGGATCTGGAGCACTTCTCGCGCTTCGTGATGGATGACCTGCTGCAGCAGCCAGGGGTGGAGGACGTGAAGTCCAGCTTCGTGCTGAAGGAATTCAAGCAGACCACCTCGCTGCCGATCTCGCACCTGAATCCGTAAGTCCCCTGCCCCCGCCGCGTGCGGGGGCATTTCCTGCCGCAGCCCCATTCCGCTATCATCCAGAACACCTTCGGCAGCAAAACGGGATCCCCAGTGGCCGCTACCAATTCCTTATCCAGCCGCCTGCAATGGCGCGGCGTGCTGTGCCTGTTGTTGCTGGGCGTGCTCGGCGGCGGTAGCCACTACCTGCTCGGCCTGCGCGACATCGAGCAGCGGCTGGCACAGCTGCACACGCTGGTGGAACAGCGCTTCGTCGGCGTGCTGGCGCAAAGCGTGTGGGACCTCGACCAGCACAACACCCAGCAACTACTGGAAAGCATCAACCAGCTCGACGGCGTCAACCGCGTCGAGCTGATCACCAACCTCGGCCAGCGCCAGAGCAGCCAGCTGCACCCGACAGCGCACAGCGAGTGGATCCGCGATTTCCCGGTACAGTCCGAACGCTCCGGCAACCAGCCGCTGGCCAGCCTGCGCCTGCACCTCGGCCAGCAGGAGCTGCTGCTGCAACTGCGCCTGCGCAGCCTGCTGTTCGCCGCCAGCCTGATGACCGCCATGCTGCTGATGCTGCTGCTGTGCCGTCACTTCATGCAGCGCCACCTGCTGCGCCCGCTGGAACAGCTGGTCGGCCAGCTGCACAAGGAGCAGCCATTGCCGCTGACCGACGGCGAGCGCGAGCTGAGCCTGCTGGGCAAACAGCTGCAGCGCTATCGCCAGGGCTGGCAGCAACAGCTGCAGCAGCAACAGCAGCGTGGCAACGAGCTGCAAAAGCAACGCGAACAGCTCAGCGAGCTGGCCAGCCAGCGCACCACTGAACTCGACCAGCTAACCCGCTCGCAGCAACTGCTGGCCAAGCTGTCGCACAGTTTCCTGCTCCTGCCGCCGGCAGAACAGCGCGACGCCGTCGCCGATGCCCTCGCGCGCATCGGCCACCTGCTGGGCGTCGACCGCTGCTACCTGCTGCTGCTGGATGACAGGCAGGCGCTGCAGCAGCACATCAGCTGGCAAAACGCCCAGTTGCCGCCAGACGGCGGCTTTTACCTGCAAACGTCACTGCAGCACTCGCCCTGGCTGCTGCCGCAGCTGCGACAGCAGGCACAGCTCACCATCAGCCGGCTGGAGGAGATTCCGCCGGACGGCCACGGCGAGCGCCTGCTGCTGGCCGAGCACGGCATCCGCAGCCTGGTTCTGATCGCGCTCGATCACGCGGCGCCGCTGCACGGCATCTTCGGCTGCGAGGTGGTCAACCGCCAACACGACTGGCTGGACAAGGAGCTGACGCTGCTGCGGCTGTTTGCCGAACAGCTGTCCGGACTGCTGCTGCGTCACCAGCAATTGCAACAGCACGAGGCGCTGACGCAGCAGCTGGCGGTGGCCAACGCCAGGCTGCAGGCGCAGAGTCACTGCGACGGCCTGACCGGGCTGGCCAGCGTCAGCCGCCTGCAGCAGGACAAGCAGCCGCTGTTCGAACAGGCCTTCCTGCGCCAGCAGGCGCTGTCGGCGTTGATGCTGGACATCGACCAGTTCGCCGCCTACAACAGCCACGCCGGCCACCTAGCCGGTGACGACTGCCTGCTGCACATCGCGCAGCTGCTGCAGGCGCAGCTGACGACGCATCCCGGCCTCGCGGTGCGTATCAAGGGCGCCACCATGCTGTTGCTGCTGCCGCAGCACGACGCGGCGCAAGCCGCCGCCGTGGCCGAGGAGCTGCGCCAGGCGGTCGCCGCGCTGCAGTTGCCGCACCCGGCATCGCGGGTATCCAGCTTTGTCAGCGTCAGTGTCGGCTGCGCCACGCTGGACCTGCGCCGCCACGACGATATCGACGACCTGATCGGCGAGGCGGCCCACGCCTTGCGCCAGGCCAAGGCACAGGGCCGCAACCGCTGCGTCAGCGCCGTGAGCCCATGAAAAAACCGCAGCCTGCGCTGCGGTTTTTCATGGTGCCATCGCGCCGCAGCTAGCGGCCGCGCTCACAGCCCCAGGCGCTGCCAGATGGTGGACACCGTGCCGGCCTGATTCAGGGTGTAGAAGTGCAGCCCCGGCGCGCCGTTCGCCAGCAGGCGGTCGCACAATTCGGTCACCACATCCAACCCCAGTGCACGGATCGACGCGCTGTCGTCCATATAGGCCTGCATCCGCAAACGCAGCCAGCGCGGCACTTCCGCACCGCACATGTCGGAGAAGCGGCACAGCTGGCCGAAGTTGGCGATCGGCATGATGCCCGGCACGATCGGGATGTCCACGCCGCGTGCCTGCACCTCGTCGACGAAGCGGAAATAGCTGTCGGCGTTGAAGAAGTACTGCGTCATCGCCGAGTTGGCACCGGCGTTCACCTTGCGCACGAAATTGTTGATGTCGTCCTCGGCGGACTTGGCCTGCGGGTGGAATTCCGGATAGGCCGCCACTTCGATATGGAAGTGGTCGCCGTGCTCTTCGCGGATGAAGGCCACCAGCTCGTTGGCGTAGCGGAACTCCCCGGCCTCGACCATGCCGGACGGCATGTCGCCGCGCAGCGCCACGATGTGGCGGATACCGTGGTTGCGGTATTCGTTGAGAATGGAGCGGATATTGTCTCGGGTGGAACCGATGCAGGACAGGTGCGGTGCGGCGGCGTAGCCCTCGTTGCGGATTTCCAGCACCGTGGACAGCGTGCCGTCGCGGGTGGTGCCGCCGGCACCGAAGGTCACGGAGAAGAACTCCGGCTTGAACTGCGCCAGTTGCTGGCGGGTGGTACGCAGTTTCGCCACGCCTTCCGGGGTGCGCGGCGGGAAGAATTCGAAGCTGAAGGTACGGTTACGTTCGGTCATGGCAAGCTCTTGCGGCAAGGTTGGTGATGGTTTCCCTGGCATCCCGTGTCGGTCTGGCGCCGCTGACGGGCGGCGACCAACGTTGGCCGCACAAAAAAACGGACAGGGCATTTTACGGCCCTGTCCGTTTTCACCGGACATCAAATATCAATAACGATAGTGTGCCGGCTTATATGGGCCGTCTTTCGGCACACTGATGTAGCTGGCCTGTTCGTCGGACAGCTCGGTCAGGCGGGCACCGATGCGCTCCAGGTGCAGGCGCGCCACCTTCTCGTCCAGATGCTTGGGCAGCACGTACACCTTGTTCTCGTACTTGTGCTCGTTGGCGAAGATCTCGATCTGCGCCAGCACCTGGTTGGTGAAGGAGTTGGACATCACGAAGCTCGGGTGGCCGGTGGCGCAGCCCAGGTTCACCAGGCGGCCTTCGGCCAGCAGGATGATGCGTTTGCCGTCCGGGAAGATGATGTGGTCGACCTGCGGCTTGATGTTTTCCCACTGGTACTGGCGTAGCGAAGCGACTTCGATCTCGCTGTCGAAGTGGCCGATGTTGCACACGATGGCGTTGTTGCGCATCTTCTTCATGTGCTCGTGATTGATCACGCCGACGTTGCCGGTGGTGGTGACGAAGATGTCGGCCTGATCGCAGACCTCATCCATGCGTACCACGCGGTAGCCTTCCATCGCCGCCTGCAGCGCGCAGATCGGATCGATTTCGGTGACCCATACGGTAGCGCCCAGACCACGCAGCGATTGCGCGCAGCCCTTGCCCACGTCACCGTAGCCCAGCACCACAGCAACCTTGCCGGCGATCATCACGTCGGTGGCGCGCTTGATGCCGTCGACCAGCGATTCGCGGCAGCCGTACAGGTTGTCGAACTTGGACTTGGTCACCGAGTCGTTGACGTTGAAGGCCGGGAACGGCAGCAGGCCGTCCTTTTCCAGCTGGTACAGGCGATGCACGCCGGTGGTGGTTTCCTCGGTCACGCCCTTGATGTGTACCAGACGCTTGGAGTACCACTGCGGATCGATTTCCAGGTGACGCTTGATGGAGGCGAACAGCGCGGTTTCTTCTTCGTTGGTCGGATGGCCGATCACGCCGAGGTCCTTCTCCGCCTTGCTGCCCAGCATCAGCAGCAGGGTGGCGTCGCCACCGTCGTCGAGGATCATGTTCGCCGGCTGACCTTCCGGCCATTCGAAGATCTTGTGGCTGAACTCCCAGTACTCGTCCAGGCTCTCGCCCTTGAAGGCGAATACCGGAATGTTGGCCGCAGCGATGGCGGCGGCGGCGTGGTCCTGGGTGGAGAAGATATTGCACGATGCCCAGCGCACTTCGGCGCCCAGCGCGGTCAGCGTCTCGATCAGCACCGCGGTCTGTACCGTCATGTGCAGCGAACCGGCGATGCGCGCGCCGCGCAGCGGCTGGCTGTGCTGGTATTCCTTGCGCGTGGCCATCAGGCCCGGCATTTCGGTCTCGGCAATATTGAGTTCCTTGCGGCCCCAATCTGCCAGATTGATATCGGCAACGAGATAGTCGTTGAATGCAGCCATCGTGTATTCCTTTGTCACGAAGGCCGGGAGGGATGGCTCACCCGCGCATCCCGTGCCCGGCACGGGTTATCCTGAAGCGGCCCGATCGGAGCCGTTCAATGAAAAGCAGGTGAGCGCCGTTTTGCGTTTCCGGGCCTGGGGCGTGGCCTCGCAGCGCTCCCCGGAATCCCGCCATTATGGCAGAACTTGCGGCGCAAGGTTGGCCGCAAGCACGCCGCACTGGCGACAAGGCCGCCGCGGGCGGTGCCGGGCGGCAAAGAAAAAGGCCTCTTGCGAGGCCTTGGTGCACAACAAGGTGAGTAGCTTACAGGCCGGCAGCGGCGCGCAGCGCGGCGGCCTTGTCGGTACGTTCCCAGGTGAACTCCGGCTCTTCGCGGCCAAAGTGGCCGTAGGCGGCGGTCTTGGTGTAGATCGGACGCAACAGGTCCAGCATCTGCACGATGCCCTTCGGACGCAGGTCGAAGTGCTGTTTTACCAGCTCGACGATGCGCTCGTTCGGAATGGCGTTGGTGCCGAAGGTGTCCACCGAGATCGAGGTCGGCTCGGCGACGCCGATGGCGTAGGAAACCTGGATCTGGCACTGGCGCGCCAGACCGGCGGCGACCACGTTCTTGGCCACGTAGCGACCGGCGTAGGCGGCGGAACGGTCAACCTTGGTCGGATCCTTGCCGGAGAAGGCACCACCACCGTGCGGTGCGGCACCGCCGTAGGTGTCGACGATGATCTTGCGACCGGTCAGACCGCAGTCACCCATCGGGCCGCCGATGACGAAACGGCCGGTCGGGTTGATCAGGAACTTGGTTTCGGCGGTAATCATTTCCGCCGGCAGCACCGGCTTGATGATGTCCTCGATCACCGCTTCGGTCAGTGTCTTGTGGTCGATTTCCGGCGCGTGCTGGGTGGACAGCACCACGGTGTCGATGCGCTTGGGCAGGCCGGTTTCGCTGTCGTAGACGCAGGTGATCTGGCTCTTGGCATCCGGACGCAGCCACGGCAGACGGCCGTCCTTGCGCAGTTCCGCCTGACGCTGCACCAGACGGTGCGCGTAGTAGATCGGGAACGGCATCAGCGTCGGGGTTTCGTCGCAGGCGTAGCCGAACATCAGACCCTGGTCGCCGGCGCCCTGGTCCAGATCGAGGCCTTCGCCTTCGTTGACGCCTTGGGCGATGTCCGGCGACTGCTTGTCGTAGCACACCATCACGGCACAACCGCGATGGTCAAAACCCAGCTCGGTATTGTCGTAACCGATGCGCTTGATGGTTTCGCGCGCGATCTTGATGTAGTCGATGTTGGCGGTGGTGGTGATCTCGCCGGCCAGTACGACCAGACCGGTGTTGACCAGAGTCTCGGCCGCAACGCGGGCGTATTTGTCTTCACGCAGGATGGCGTCCAGAATGGCGTCGGAAATCTGGTCCGCGACCTTGTCCGGATGGCCTTCAGATACCGATTCAGATGTAAAAAGATATTCGCTCATTGTGTCCGTTCCCGAATAATGGCCTTTGAGTTAATGATAAAATAGCGCGTTTACTTTCCAGCAGACCATGATGACCCGAATCGCACGACTCATCCTGCAGACCCTGGCCGCGTTGCCGTTACCGGCACTGCACCGGTTGGGCGCCCTACTGGGGAAAATCCTCTATTACCTATCGCCGCGTTTTCGCGAACGCATACGCGAAAACCTCAAAACCAGTCAAATCGCTGGAAGTTATCAGCTTTACGAATCGCTCGTCAAACTCTGTGCAGCAGAAACCGGCAAGGGTGCGCTGGAACTGGCCATCGCCTGGTGCCGCGAGCCGGACTACATCACCTCGCTGGTACAGGGCTGCGACGGCTGGGAGCATGTCGAGGCGGCGCTGGCGGAGGGCAAGGGGCTAATCTTCGTCACCCCACACCTCGGCAGCTACGACATTGCCGGACGCTACATCTCGGCCCGGCTGCCGTTCCCGCTGACCGCGATGTACCGTCCGCCGAAGCTGGCGTGGCTGGAGCCGATCATGAACGAGGGCCGCGCCCGCGGCAAAGGCCGCACCGCGCCGGCCACCGGCGCCGGCGTGCGCCAGCTGATGAAGGCGCTGAAATCCGGCGAGGCCACCATCATCCTGCCGGACCAGGTGCCCGGCAGCGGCGAAGGCGCGTGGGCGCCGTTCTTCGGCAAGCCGGCGTTCACCATGACACTGCTGGCGCGGCTGGCACAGATGAACAATGTCGCCGTGCTGTGGTTTACAGGCGAACGGCTGGCCGGCGGTGCCGGCTTCCACATCCACATCAGCCGCCAGCAGGGCGAGTTCAGCGGCGAACGCGAGGCCGATGCCGCGGTGGTCAACGCCAATGTCGAACGCCTGATCCAGCGTTGGCCGCAACAGTATCTGTGGAGCTACAACCGCTACAAAACGCCGTCCGGCGCTCCGTCCCCCGATCAAGCCTAACTGGAATACCGCATGAAATTCGCCCTAGCCCTGCTGTGGCTGATCCGCCTGTTGCCGCTGCCCGTCATCCACTCCCTGGCCTGGGGCCTGGGGCAACTGGCCTACCTGCTCGCCCGCGAACGCCGTCGCGTCGGTCTGATCAACCTGCGCCTGTGCTTTCCCGACATGGGGCTGACGCAACGCCGCCAGCTGATCCGCCGCCACTTTGTCGAGATGATGAAGCTGGTGCTGGAGTACGGCATCGTGTGGTGGTCGTCGCCGCAGCGGCTGCGCCAGCTGGTGGAGGTGCGCGGGCTGGAACACATCACCCGCCTGCGCGAGGCGGGCGAGGACGTGGTGCTGTTCTACCCGCACTTCGTCGCCTTCGAGATCTGCGCGCTGCGCCTGAACCTGGAGGTACCGCTGGTCAGCGTCTATTCGCACCAGAAGAACAAGACGCTGGACGCGCAGTTCTACCAGGGCCGCAACCGCTTCGACAATGCCTTTATCGTGTCGCGGCAGGAGAGCCTGCGCAGCATCATCAAGGCCATGCGCAAAGAACACACCCCGTTCCTGTACCTACCGGACCAGGACTTCGGCCCGCGCGACGCCATCTTTGTGAAGTTCTTCGCCACCGACGCTGCCACCATCACCGGCCTGTCGCGCATTGCCAGCATCGCCAAAGCCAAGGTAGTGCCGGCGATCGCCCGCCGCGAAGGCGCGCGCTTCGTGCTCGACATCCATCCGCCGCTGGACAACTTCCCCAGCGACAACCTGGAAGCCGATACCCGCCGCATGAACGCCTTTCTGGAGCAGCGCATCCTGGAGGCGCCGGAACAGTACTTCTGGCTGCACAAGCGCTTCAAGACCCGGCCACAGGGACAGGCTCGCTTTTACTGAACCGGTGGTAGCAAGCACGGGCAAGGACGGCTGCGGCCAACCTTGCCCGTTTTGTTTTCGGGACAAGCCGGCGGTGAGTGGGCTTTCCGCACCGGGTAAAGACACGGTTGCAGCGGAAGAGAAGTGATACCGATTGGTGCCGGCCTGCGCGTGACCAAGGTTGGCCGCAACCATGACGACATGGCCGCAGCACAGCCCCAACCCTGCCCTGCTCCGCTGCGATCGGGAGCTGAGACCTTTATCTCCAAACATCCCGGGCTACCCGGAGCGTGGCCCACGCTGTCGACAGCCAAACAAAAACGCCACGATCAGATCGTGGCGTTTTTGTTGTGCTGCGCAGCGGCTTAGATACCGCGCTTCTTCCAGAAGTAGCGGCCGATGAAACCGGGAAACGCAAACACCAGGAACAGTGCCAGGGTGGTGACATAGAACTGCCACTTCTGCACGTGTACCGGGGAATAGCGGCCTTCCAGCAGCTGTGCCAGCACGCCCAGCAGCAGGTACAGCGCCACCAGTTCCAGCAACTGCCAGCCAAAGTGCTTGTTGGCGACCTGCCAGATGCCGGCAACACGCCGGGTCATGAATGGCAGGTTGGCCGCAACAAACGCGAGCAGTAACAGAACGATGACGCTGACTTCCATGCTGATTCCTTACAGGACGACGAGGGATTGTTTCATCGCTTCGACACACATTGCGATCAGACGTTCCGGCATCGCACCCAGTACCAGCAAGGCCACGGCATTGAGCGACAGCACCAGTTTCATGTCACCGGAGATGGTGATCGGGCTGTGATCCTGCACGTCGTCGAAGTACATCACCTTGACCGCGCGCAGGTAGTAGAAGGCACCGATCAGCGACATCAGCACCGCCACGATCGCCAGCCACAGCAGGTTGACGTTGACGATGGCCTGGATCACCGCAAACTTGGCGTAGAAGCCCGCCAGCGGCGGAATACCGGCCATCGAGAACAGCGCCAGCAACATCAGCAGCGCGTACCAGCTGTTGCGGCCGTTGAGGCCTTTCAGGTCGTCCAGCGTCTCGCACTCGAAACCGGCACGCGACAGGCCCAGCAGGATGCCGAAACCGGCCAGCGAGGTCAGCACGTAAACGATCACGTAGAACAGTGCGGCGGAGTAGCCTTCGGCATTACCGGCGATCAGGCCCAGCAGCAGGAAACCCATGTGCGAGATGGTCGAATAGGCCAGCATGCGCTTGAGGTTGGTCTGTGCAATGGCAGTCAGGTTACCGATGGCCATCGACAGCACAGCCAGAATCACCAGCATACCCTGCCAGTCGGCCACCATTTCGCCCAGACCCTGCACCAAGATGCGGATCACGAACACGAAGGCCGCCAGTTTCGGTGCGGCACCGATCATCAGCGTCATCGCGGTGGACGAGCCCTGGTAAACGTCAGGCACCCACATGTGGAACGGTACCGCGCCCAGCTTGAATGCGAGACCAGCCACGATGAACACCAGGCCGAAGACCAGCAGTGTCTGGTTGGCGCTGCCCGAGGCGATCGCCTGAGCGACCTTGGCCAGTTCCAGCGAGCCGGTGGCACCGTACACCATCGACACACCGTACAGCAGCAAGCCGGAAGCCAGCGCGCCGAGCACGAAGTACTTCATCGCGGCTTCGATGGCGCGACCGGACTCACGCTGCAAGGCAATCAGCGAGTACAGCGACAGCGACAGTAGTTCCAGGCCCATGTACAGGCTGACGAAGTTGCTGGCCGACACCATCAGGTTCATGCCCAGCAGGGCGAACAGGGTCAGGGTGAAGTATTCACCCTTGAACAGGTCGCGATCCTTGACGTACTGGCGGGTGTAAACCAGCACCAGTGCCGTCACGCCGTACATCGCCACCTTGACGATGTCCGACAGCGGATCATCGACAAACATGCCACTGAGGGTGATGGTGGCGAACGGCTCGAAAGTGGAAACCTGGATCACGGCACAAACCAGCAGTGTCAGCAGCGACAGTGCGTAGGTAATGCCGCGCTTGGCGTCCGAGATAAACAGGTCAAGAATGAGGATTACCGACAGAGCCCCCAGCAGGAACATCTCTGGCAAAGCCGGCATCAGATTGAGATCAGCCCAATTCATTTCGTATTCCTTGTGGCCTCTTAGAGCTTGCTTTGCGCAACGTGCGCGATCAGTTCATTGACAGACAGGTGCATCTTTTCAACGAACAGCTGCGGGTACAGACCCATGCCCAGTACGGTCACGGCCAAGATCACCAGAATCAGGAATTCACGCTTGTTGACGTCCTTCATCTCTTCCACGTGGTGGTTGCCCACCTCACCGAAGATCACGCGCTTGTACATCCACAGGGTGTAGGCGGCACCGAAGATCAGGGTGGTGGCAGCCAGCGCGGCAACCAGGAAGTTCACCTGCACCGCACCCATGATCACCATGAACTCGCCGACGAAGCCGGAAGTGGCCGGCAGACCGGAGTTGGCCATGCCGAACAGCATCATGAAGGCGGCGAAGATCGGCATCTTGTTGGCGACACCACCGTAGTCGGCGATGTTGCGGCTGTGCACGCGGTCATACATCACGCCGATGCAGAAGAACATCGCGGCGGAAACGAAGCCGTGCGACACCATCTGCACCAGTGCACCTTCCACCGCCCACGCATTCATCTGGCTGCCAGTGAACAGGAACATGCCCAGGGTCACGAAGCCCATGTGGGAAATGGAGGAGTAGGCCACCAGTTTCTTCATGTCGGTTTGCACCAGTGCCACCAGACCGATGTACACCACCGCCACCAGCGACAGGCCGATAATGATCGGGGACAGCTCGATCGAGGCATCCGGCACGATAGGCAGCGCAAATCGCAGGAAGCCGTAGGCACCGATCTTCAGCGTGATCGCCGCCAGCACCATGGAACCGCCGGTCGGTGCTTCCACGTGGGCATCCGGCAACCAGGTATGTACCGGCCACATCGGCACCTTCACCGCAAACGACAGGAAGAAGGCGATGAACAGCAGGATCTGCACCTGCAGCGGGATCTGCTTCAGTGCCTGGAAGGCCTGGATGTCAAAGCTCTTGCCGGCCTGGAAGTACAGGTAGATGAACGCTACCAGCATCAGCAGCGAACCCAGCAGCGTGTACAGGAAGAACTTGATCGAGGCGTAAACGCGACGCGGACCGCCCCACACACCGATGATCAGGTACATCGGGATCAGCATGCCCTCGAAGAACACGTAGAACAGGATCGCGTCCAGCGCGGCGAAGGCACCGTTGATCAGGCCGGACATGATCAGGAACGCGGCCATGTACTGTGCGGTGCGCTTCTGGATCACTTCCCAGCCGGCCAGGATCACCATCAGCGTGGTGAAGCTGTTCAGCACGATGAACAGCATCGAGATGCCGTCCACCCCCAGGTGGTAGTTGATACCGAGGGATTCGATCCACGGCATGTTTTCGACAAACTGCATGCCGCCATGCAGGTTGTCGAACTGCGTAAACAACGGGAGCGATACCAGGAACCCCAGCACGGCACCAGCCAGCGCCAGCCAGCGCGCCAGCGGTGCGCGCTGGTCGCCACCGGTCGCCAGCACCAGCAGGCCGGCTACGATGGGGGTCCAGATCACCAGACTCAAAGGATTAGCAAACATATCGAGAACCTAATTTGTTATATCGATTCCGGTACCGATCCTTAACGGAGGATCAGCGGCTTGAACCAGTACGTCATCAGAACCAGCACCCCGATGATCATCACCGCAGCGTAGCTGTAGATGAAACCGGTTTGCAGCTTGCGGACCGCTCTGGATACCGAGCCGACCAGACGGGCACTGCCATTCACCAGCAAGCCATCGATCAGCAGCATGTCACCGACTTTCCAGAAGAAAGTGCCCAGTGCGCGCGAACCTTTGGCAAACACGGCGAAGTACAGCTCGTCCATGTAGTACTTGTTCTCGAGTAGCGTGTGCACGCCGGAGAATTTCTGCTTGATGGCGGCCGGGATGTGCGGCGCCTTCATGTAGAAGAACCAGGCCAGCGCCACACCGGCGGCAGCCAGCCAGAACGGCAAGGTCACGAAGGCGTGCAGGCCCATGGCCATCGCATCGTGGGCATGATGCATTGCTGCTTCCAGGCCCGGATGTGCTTCCAGATTGGTGAAGATCACGCCGTTGAAGAACTTGCCACCGACCAGCGGATGGATGGCGAAGAAGCCGATCAGCACCGAAGGAATCGCCAGCAGTGCCAGTGGCAGCGTCACCACCCATGGCGACTCGTGCGGCTTGTCGTTCGGACCCAGACCATGGTGGTGGTCATCGGACGGTTCTTCGTCGTCATGATCGCCTTCATGGGCGTGGTGCGAACCGTGGTTCTCCATCCAGCGTTCCTTGCCGTGGAAGACCAGGAAGTACATGCGGAAAGAGTAGAACGCGGTCACGAACACGCCGGCGATCACGGCAAAGTAGGCAAAGCCGGAAGCCGCCAGGTTGCTGTGTTCCACGGCCAGGATGATGGAATCCTTGGAGTAGAAACCGGAGAAGAACGGGGTACCGATCAGCGCCAGCGAACCCAGCAGCGAGGTAATCCAGGTAATCGGCATGTACTTGCGCAGGCCGCCCATATTGCGCATGTCCTGGTCATGATGCATGCCCATGATCACGGAACCGGCGCCGAGGAACAGCAGGGCCTTGAAGAACGCGTGCGTCATCACGTGGAACATGGCCACCGAGTAGGCGGAAGCGCCCAGCGCTACGGTCATGTAACCCAGCTGCGACAGGGTGGAGTAAGCCACCACGCGCTTGATGTCGTTCTGCACCACGCCGAGGAAACCCATGAACAGCGCGGTGATCGAGCCGGCCACCATCACCACGTTCAGTGCGGTATCCGACATTTCGAACAGCGGGCTCATGCGCGATACCATGAAGATACCGGCGGTCACCATGGTTGCCGCGTGGATCAGTGCCGAGATCGGCGTCGGACCTTCCATCGAGTCCGGCAGCCACACGTGCAGCGGGAACTGCGCCGACTTACCCATCGCGCCGATAAACAGCAGGATGCAGGTTACAGTCAGCAGCGACCACTCCACCCCTGGAATGATCTGGATGGTCTTGCTGGCCAGCGCCGGCGCCGCAGCGAACACGTCGCTGTAGTTCAGCGAACCGCCGAAATAGGCCAGTACCAGGCCGATACCGAGCAGGAAGCCAAAGTCACCGACACGGTTGACCAGGAAGGCCTTCAGGTTGGCGAAGATCGCAGTCGGACGCTTGAACCAGAAACCGATCAGCAGATAGGAGACCAGACCCACCGCTTCCCAGCCGAAGAACAGCTGGATGAAGTTGTTGGACATCACCAGCATCAGCATCGAGAAGGTAAACAGCGAGATGTAGCTGAAGAAGCGCTGGTAACCCGGATCTTCGTGCATGTAGCCGATGGTGTAGATATGCACCATCAGCGACACGCTGGTCACCACCACCAGCATCATCGCAGTCAGCGAGTCAACGAGGAAGCCGACGGAGAACTCGAAACCACCGACCGTCAGCCAAGTGTATACAGGGGCATTGAATACCTGGGTGCTGCCGTCAAGGAAGCCCTTCAGTACGCCAATCGAGAGAACCGCCGAAACTGCCACGCCAAGAATGGTAACAACGTGTGCAGCACGGCGACCAATCGCCCATCCAAACAGGCCTGCAATGACCGACCCCACCAGTGGTGAGAGCGCAATCAGCAGGTATAAGCTCTTCATATCCATGTTTGTCGTGCTTTTTAAAGTGGTATCCGGTTGCCTTAGCCTTTGAGGCTGCCCAAGTCTTCTACGTTGATGCTGTCCAGTTTACGGAACAGCACCACCAGAATCGCCAGACCAATCGCCGATTCTGCCGCCGCAACGGTAAGGATGAAGAAGACGAAGATCTGCCCAGCCGTATCAGACAGATAGTGCGAAAACGCGATGAAGTTGTAGTTCACCGCCAGCAACATCAGTTCGATGGCCATCAGCAGGATGATCAGGTTTTTCCGGTTCAGGAAAATACCCAGTACGCTGATGGCAAACAGGATGCCGGCCAGAACCAGGAAGTGTGTGAGTGAAAGCACGTGTCCTCCTAATCGGCCGTCAGGCCTGTTGCTCGTTGGTGTCAGAAGCAGTGTCCGCTTCAGGCTTCACCGCCTGAACCTGAACCACGCGCACGCGGTCATTACGACGCACCCGCACCTGCTCCGCCGGATTGATGTACTTGCTGTCAGCACGCTTACGCATGGTGATACCGATGGCGGCAACCATCGCCACCAGCAGCACGACCGCCGCGGCCTCGAATGGCAGCAGATAAACGGTATACAGCTGGCGACCCAGTTCGCGTACGTTGCTGGCATCGGCCGCAACCGCAGGCCCGGCCTGGAAGCCGGCAAGGTTAGCCTCCGGGCTGGACAGGATCAGCAGCATTTCGGCCACCATCACCAGCGCCACGGTGCCGGCCAGCGGGAAGTTCTGCCAGAAGCCTTCACGCAGCTTCTCGATGTTGATGTCCAGCATCATCACCACGAACAGGAACAACACCATCACCGCACCGACATAGACCAGCACCAGCGCAATGGCGAGGAACTCCGCCTGCAGCAGCAGCCAGTGGCCGGAGGCGGTAAAGAACGCCAGCACCAGATACAAGGCCGCATGAACCGGGTTTTTGGCCGTCACCACGCGGAACGCGGCAACGATCAGGATCAACGACAGCACATAAAACACAACAGCTTGAAAGCTCATGTCTCCCCCTTAGCGATACTTGGCATCAGCAGCCTTGTTGGCCGCAATTTCAGCCTCGTACTTGTCACCCACCGCCAGCAGCATCGGCTTGGTGTAGTAGAGGTCGCCACGTTTTTCGCCGTGGTATTCAAAAATGTGCGTTTCCACAATGGCGTCGACCGGGCAGGCTTCTTCACAGAAACCGCAGAAAATGCACTTGGTCAGATCGATGTCGTAGCGGCTGGTACGACGAGTACCGTCGTCACGCTGCTCTGACTCGATGGTGATGGCCAGCGCCGGGCACACCGCCTCGCACAGCTTACAGGCGATGCAGCGCTCTTCGCCGTTGGCGTAACGGCGCTGCGCGTGCAGGCCGCGGAAGCGCGGCGAGATCGGGGTCTTCTCTTCCGGGAACTGGACGGTGATCTTGCGGGCGAAGAAGTGACGACCGGTCACCATCAGGCCCTGCACCAGTTCTACCAGCAGGAAGGTTTTGAAAAAATTTCGGATCATTTCCATGCTATTCATCCAATCCGTATCAGTTCCACAGCGACAGTGGGCTCATCATCCAGGCGCCGACAACCAGCACCCAAACCAGCGATACCGGGATGAAGATTTTCCAGCCCAGACGCATGATCTGGTCGTAGCGATAGCGCGGGAAGGTGGCACGGAACCACAGGAACAGGAACAGCACCAGGGAAATCTTGACCAGCAGCCAGATCACGCCGGATGCGCCCAGCGCGCCCCAGGAAGCCGGGAACGGCGACAGCCAGCCGCCCATGAACATGATGGCGGTCAGTGCCGACACCAGGATCATGTTGGCGTATTCCGCCAGGAAGAACACGGCGAAGGCCATACCCGAGTATTCCACGTGGAAACCGGCAACGATTTCCGATTCACCTTCCGCCACGTCGAACGGGGCACGGTTGGTTTCGGCAACGCCGGAAATCAGGTACACGAGGAACAGCGGGAACAGCGGCAGCCAGTTCCACGACAGTGCCGAGCCGCCACCGATACCGTGGCCCTGCTGGTTGACGATGTCGACCAGGTTCAGGCTGCCGGACACCATCAGTACGCCGACCAGCGCGAAGCCCATTGAGATCTCGTAGGACACGATCTGGGCCGAGGAACGCAGTGCGCCCAGGAAGGAGTACTTGGAGTTACCCGCCCAGCCGGCCACGATCACGCCGTACACGCCCATCGAGGTGATCGCCATGATGAACAGCAGCGATGCGTCGATATTGGCCAGCACCATGGTGTCGGTGAACGGGATTACCGCCCAGGCAGCCAGTGCCGGCATGATGGACAGCACCGGCGCCACCAGAAACAGACCCTTGCTCGACTTGGTCGGCAGGATGATCTCTTTCATCAGCAGCTTCACGCCGTCAGCCAGTGGCTGCAACAGCCCTTTCGGGCCGACACGGTTAGGGCCGATACGGATCTGCATGTAGCCGATCACCTTGCGCTCTGCCAGCGTCAGGTAGGCCACACCGATCATCAGCGGGGCAACGATGGCCAGAATCTTCAGCAGTGTCCACACTGCCAGACCGGCCTCGGTCCCCAGCAAGTTTTGCAGCAATTCCATGACTTATCCTCGCTTGATCTGAATCGGTTCGAACAGACCACCCAGTGCCTGCGTTGCCGGATGGGCAGCAGCGACACGGACCGCACCGGCGGCAACGGCAGCGTCGGCTACCAGTTGCAGGCGAACTTCGGCCTCACCCTGGCTGACGATGGCAGGCTGACCTGCTTCCAGACCCAGTTTGGCGATGTCTTGCGGATTGAGGGCAATCACGGGCGCGGCGGCCGCGGCGGTCTTCTGCAGCGAGCCGGCACGGCGGCAGATGGCATCCGTCTGGTACATCGGCACTTCACCGATACGCACCAGTGCATCGCCGGCCGCAACGTTGGCCGCAACACTGTTCAGCTGGTTGTTCAGTGCCGCGGCGATGTCGCCCTGCGCCAGCAGTTCGGCACGCACGTCTTCCGCGCTGTTGAAGTCGAAGCCGGACAGGTTGAGCATATTGCCCAGTACGCGCAGCACTTTCCAGGCCGGACGGGTCTCGCCCAGCGGACGCACCACACCGTTGAACGGCTGCAGCTTGCCTTCCATGTTGACGAAGGAGCCGGCGGTTTCGGAGAACGGCGCGATCGGCAGCAGCACGTCGGCGTAGTCCAGCAGTGCGTCACCCTTGAATGCGGTCAGCCCAATCACGGTGGCGGCCTGCTTCATCGCGGCCACGGCCTGCTGGCTGTTGTAGGCGTCGGCTTCGATCTCGCTGTTGAGCAGCACGTAAGCCTTGTGCGGTGCGGCCAGCATCTCGCTGGCGCCGAGACCGGCACTGACAGCCTTGCCCATCGGGCCACGTTGCGGATTGACACCGGCGATGTCGGCACCGACGCTGTTGGCGGCTTCGGCAGCGATACCGAAACGGGCGCCGGTCACACGGCCGATTTCCTGGGCCAGCGACAGCAGCTCGACAAATGCCGGGTGATGCTGTGCCACGTTACCCAGCACCACGGCAGCCGATTCGGCGGCGCACAGGCTGTCGGCAATGGCGCGAGCCTCGGCGCTAACGTTGGCCGCAGACAGATCCAGTGCGGTCGACGCGGACTTGATTTCCAGCGCGGCTTTCAGCACCTGTGCCAGCGCGTTAACCAGCGCCAGCGGCGACACGATCAGCTTGGCATTGATGCGGGTCAGCAGCTCGTCGTCGCTGGTATGGATCACGTTCAGTGCCATGCCCTTCTTGACAGACTGGCGCAGGCGCGATGCCAGCAATGGCTGCTCCGTACGCTGGGTGGAACCCACCATCAGCACCGACTTGGCGGCCAGCAATTCGACGATGCTGGAACCCAGCCACAGTGCGCCCTGCTGTGCCGCGGCGACACGCTTGTCGCTGCGACGCAGTGCGGCATCGATATTGTTGACGCCGAAGCTGCGCGCCAGTTTCTGCGCCAGGTACAGCTCTTCGGTGGTGCTGTGCGGGCTGGCCAGGAAGCCGATGGCATCCTTGCCGTGATCGTTGGCCACACCGTTGAGGCCCTTGACCACGTAGTCCAGTGCCGTCTGCCAGTCGGTTTCGTGCCACTTGCCGTCAAACTTGATCATCGGCTTTTGCAGGCGCTCGGCGCTGTTCAGGCCTTCGTACGAGAAGCGGTCGCGGTCGGCGATCCAGCACTCGTTGATGTCTTCGTTTTCCAGCGGCAAGACGCGCATCACCTGGTTCTGCTTGACCTGCACGATCAGGTTGCTGCCCAGACCGTCGTGCGGGCTGACCGACTTGCGGCGCGACAGCTCCCAGGCACGGGTGGCGTAGCGGAACGGCTTGGAGGTCAGTGCGCCAACCGGGCACAGGTCGATGACGTTGCCGGAGATTTCCGAATTCACGGTCTTGCCGAGGAAGGGCAGGATTTCCGAGAATTCACTGCGGTTGGCCATCCCGATTTCCTGGAAGCCACCGATCTCTTCGGTAAAGCGGACACAGCGGGTGCAATGGATGCAGCGGCTCATTTCCTCGGCGGAAACCAGCGGCCCCATGTCCTTGCCGACCACGGCGCGTTTTTCTTCCTGATAGCGGGAGGAGGAGTTGCCGTAACCCACGGCCAGATCTTGCAGCTGGCACTCACCGCCCTGATCGCAGATCGGGCAATCCAGCGGGTGGTTGATCAGCAGGAACTCCATCACCCCGGCCTGGGCCTTCTTGGCCAGTGGCGAGGCGGTATGAACTTTCATGCCGTCGGTGACCGGAGTGGCACAGGCCGGCAAAGGCTTGGGCGCCTTTTCCACTTCCACCAGGCACATGCGGCAGTTGGCCGCAATGGACAGCTTCTTGTGGTAGCAGAAGTGGGGAATATGTGTACCGGCGGTATGGGCAGCATCCATGATGGTGATGCCCTGATTGACCGTCAGTTTTTTTCCGTCGATTTCGATTTCAAGCATCGCTCAACACCATTTGTGATCCACCAAGGCCTTCTTGTGCTTAATGAGATGTTCAAACTCATTGCGGAAGTGCTTGGTGAAACTACGAACAGGGAACACGGCTGCGTCAGCCAGGGCGCAAATCGTGCGGCCCGCCATATTGTTCCCGACAGATTCCAGCAACTCCAGATCGCCGTCACGGCCTTCGCCATTGGCGATGCGATGGATTACCTTGTACAGCCAGCCGGTGCCTTCACGGCATGGCGTGCACTGACCGCAGGACTCTTCGTGATAGAAGTAGGCCAGACGCTCCAGCGCCTTGACCATGCACACGTCCTCGTTCATCACGATGACCGCGCCGGAACCCAGCATCGAACCGGCCTTGGAAATACTGTCGTAATCCATGGTCAGTTCCATCATCACCTCGCCCGGCAGCACCGGCGCGGACGAACCACCCGGAATCACCGCCTTCAGCTTCTTGCCGTCCTTCATGCCGCCGGCCATTTCCAGCAGCGTGGCGAACGGGGTGCCCAGCGGGATCTCGTAGTTGCCCGGACGGTTGACGTGACCGGAGATGGAGAACAGCTTGGTGCCGCCGTTGTTCGGCTTGCCCGCTTCCAGGAACTTCTGGCCGCCGTCACGGATGATGAACGGCACGGAGGCGAACGACTCGGTGTTATTGATAGTGGTCGGCTTGCCGTACAGGCCGAAGCTGGCCGGGAACGGCGGCTTGAAGCGCGGCTGGCCTTTCTTGCCTTCCAGCGATTCCAGCAGCGCGGTTTCTTCGCCGCAGATGTAGGCGCCGTAACCGTGGTGCGCGAACAGGTCGAAGCTGAAGTCGGTGCCGAGGATGTTCTGTCCCAGCAGACCGGCCTTGCGGGCCTCGTCCAGCGCCTCTTCGAACAGCTCGTAGGCCTCGAAGATTTCACCGTGGATGTAGTTGTAACCCGCCTTGCAACCCATCGCGTAGCCGGCAATGATCATGCCTTCGATCAGTGCGTGCGGGTTGTAGACGATGATGTCGCGATCCTTGAACGTGCCCGGTTCGCCTTCGTCGGTGTTACAGACCACGTACTTGTCACCCGGGAAGGAACGCGGCATGAAGCTCCACTTCAGGCCGGTCGGGAAACCTGCACCACCACGACCACGCAAGCCGGAGTTTTTCACTTCGGCGATCACGTCTTCCTGAGGGATCTTGTTATCCAGAATTTTCTTGAGGGCCTGATAGCCACCGCGAGCCATGTAGGACTCGAGGCGCCAGCAGTCCGGAGCGGCGGTGTCCACGCCCTCGAAAATCACGCCATTGACGAAAACTGCCATTATTCCAACTCCGCCAGTTTCTTATCGATAGCTTCGCGCGTCATGAAGCTGCACATTTTGTGGTTGTTCACCAGCAGTACCGGTGCATCACCACAGGCGCCCATGCACTCCCCTTCCAGCAGGGTGAACTTGCCGTCGGCGGTGGTTTCACCGATACCGATACCCAGCTTTTCACCGATGTAGTGCGCGGCATTGACGCCGCCTTGCAGCGCGCAAGGCAGGTTGGTGCAGACGGTCAGCTTGTATTTGCCGACCGGCTTCATGTCGTACATGTTGTAGAAGGTGGCGACTTCGTAGGCGGCAACCGGCGGAATACCCACGTAGTTGGCCACGAACTCGATCACGTCGGCATTGAGGCAGCGCTCTTCCGGCGTGTTGCCGGTTTCACGACGCTCGACCAGTGCAATGCGCAACGCACCCATGATGGCAGACCGGAACTGGTCGGCAGGATACTTGGCCAGTTCGTAGTCAATTTTTGCAAGCGATTGTGCGGATAGCATCAGCGGTCGATCTCCCCAAATACCACGTCCTGAGTACCAATGATCGCGACAACGTCGGCGATCATGTGGCCACGAGACATTTCATCCAGACTGGCCAGATGGGCATAGCCCGGCGCACGGATTTTCAGACGATAAGGTTTGTTGGCGCCATCGGATACCAGATAGATACCGAACTCGCCTTTTGGATGCTCTACAGCGGCGTAAGCTTCGCCTTCAGGCACATGCATGCCTTCGGTGAAGAGTTTGAAATGGTGGATCAGCTCCTCCATATTGCTCTTCATGTCTTCGCGGCTAGGCGGAGCAAACTTGTGGTTGTCGGTGATGACAGGGCCAGGGTTGGCTTTCAGCCACTTCACGCACTGCTGGATGATGCGGTTGGACTGACGCATTTCCTCGACACGCACCAGATAGCGGTCGTAGCAGTCGCCGGTGACGCCGACCGGAATGTCGAACTCCATGCGGTCGTACACGTCGTACGGCTGCATCTTGCGCAGGTCCCAGGCGATGCCGGAACCACGCAGCATCGGACCGGTCATGCCCAAGTTCTTGGCACGCTCCGGGTTCACCACGCCGATACCGACGGTACGCTGCTTCCAGATACGGTTATCCGTCAGCAGGGTCTCGTAGTCGTCGACACAGGCCGGGAAACGGTTGGTGAAGTCTTCGATGAAATCGAGCATCGAGCCCTTGCGGGTTTCGTTCAGGCGCGCGATTTCCTTGGCGTTGCGGATCTTGGATGCCTTGTACTGCGGCATGCTGTCCGGCAAGTCGCGATAGACACCACCCGGACGGAAGTAGGCCGCGTGCAGACGGGCACCGGAGACCGCCTCGTAGCAGTCCATCAGGTCCTCGCGCTCGCGGAACGCGTACAGGAACATGGTCATCGCGCCGATGTCGATGGAGTGCGCGCCGATCCACAACAGGTGGTTGAGGATACGGGTGATCTCGGCAAACATCACGCGGATGTACTGGGCACGCTCCGGCACGTCGATACCGGCCAGCTTTTCGATCGCCAAACAGTAGGCATGCTCGTTGCACATCATCGACACGTAGTCGAGACGGTCCATGTACGGCAGCGACTGGATGAAGGTCTTGCTTTCGGCCAGCTTCTCGGTGCCGCGGTGCAGCAGGCCGATATGCGGGTCGGCACGCTGTACCACTTCACCATCCAGCTCCAGCACCAGGCGCAACACGCCGTGCGCGGCCGGGTGCTGCGGACCGAAGTTCAGAGTGTAGTTACGGATGTCAGCCACCGTAGTTCTCCTCGCGAATGATGCGTGGCGTAATCTCACGCGGTTCGATGGTGACCGGCTGGTAGATCACGCGCTGCTGAGCTGCGTCGTAGCGCATTTCGACATGACCGGACAGCGGGAAGTCCTTGCGGAACGGATGACCGACAAAACCGTAGTCGGTAAGGATGCGACGAAGGTCCGGATGACCTTCGAAGATGATGCCGAACAGGTCGAACGCCTCGCGCTCGAACCAGTTAGCGGTGTTCCAGATTTCCACCACGCTTGGCACGACCGGGAAATCGTCATCCTCGGCAAACACGCGCACACGCAGGCGGGTGTTGTGCGTCAGGGACAGCAAATGATAAACCACCGCAAAACGCAGGCCGTCTTGTGGTTGGTCTTGGTAGGTGCTGTAGTCCATGCCACAGACGTCGATACACTGCTCGAACGCCAGCTCTGGGTGATCGCGCAATGTGGTCATTGCTTCGGTCACGTTCACGGATTTACAGACGATAGTCAGCTCACCGAGCGCAATCTTGGCCGATACAACCTTGTCGCCAAGCACACGCTCTACCGCCGACTTGAGCACTTCCATTCTGGATGCCATGGTTTAACCTCAGCGGGCGATAGTATTGGTACGCTTGATCTTGTTCTGCAGCTGGATGATGCCGTAAAGCAACGCCTCTGCAGTCGGCGGACAGCCCGGTACATAGACGTCAACCGGAACAATACGATCACAGCCGCGAACGACAGAATAAGAGTAGTGATAGTAGCCGCCGCCATTGGCACAGGAGCCCATGGAGATCACCCAGCGTGGCTCGGCCATCTGGTCGTACACCTTGCGCAGGGCCGGAGCCATCTTGTTGCACAGGGTACCGGCGACGATCATCAGGTCGGACTGGCGTGGACTGGGACGGAACACGATGCCGAAGCGGTCGAGGTCATAACGGGCAGCACCCGCATGCATCATCTCCACCGCACAGCAGGCCAGACCAAAGGTCATCGGCCACAGGGAACCAGTACGGGTCCAGTTAATGAGCTTGTCAGCCGTGGTGGTGACAAAGCCCTTTTCAAGAACGCCTTCTACTCCCATTCCAGAGCTCCCTTTTTCCACATGTAGACGAAACCGATGGTCAGCACCGTGATGAACTCAATCATGACGCCGAAGCCATACATGCCCAGTTCTTTGAGCACAACCGCCCACGGAAAGAGAAAGGCAATTTCCAGATCGAAGAGAATGAAAAGAATGGCGACCAGGTAGTACCGGACGTCAAACTTCATACGCGCATCTTCAAATGCTTCGAAGCCGCATTCGTATGGAGAAAGCTTTTCAGGATCAGGACGATTCGGGGCCAACAGCCACCCCAGAAGCAATGGACCGACGCCAACCAGCAGGCCGACGACAACGAACATCAGAATGGGAAAGTAATTTTGCAGCATTTCCCGCGCACCTCTAAAAGAAAGGAGGTCAAAGACCTCCTTGGCTCCAAGTAAAACAGGCCACCGGTTTCCCGATGGCCTGTTTTTTGAATGTGGTGCCGACAGTGAGACTCGAACTCACACAGCCTATGGCCACTACCCCCTCAAGATAGCGTGTCTACCAATTCCACCATGTCGGCACTATACAAACTCAATTTTTACTCTGGAATCACAGAACCAGAGGCCTTGCTCTTATCAGCGTCGCTCGGGAGTGGCGATGCGGACTGGCTGGACACCCCACCCATCACGCCCAATTCCGTCTTGGCCGAGGAGTGAAAGAAACCAATAACCATCAAGGACGAGAAGAATACGACTGCCGCAATCGCAGTAGCCCTACTCAAAAAATTCGCGGAACCGGTGGCACCAAACAGACTACCCGATGCACCACTACCGAAAGCAGCACCCATGTCCGCACCCTTGCCATGCTGCATCAGGACAAGGACGATGATCGCCAGCGCAGAAACCAACATGGCGACGAGTGCTAATGTATTCAGAAGTTCCATACTATACCGTTTTTTTAGCAGCCTGGCAAATTCGCCCAAAGCTCTCAACATCTAAAGATGCCCCGCCAACCAAGGCGCCACCGACACTTTGCAGCGAAAAAATCGCATCCGCATTGTCCGCCTTGACGCTGCCTCCGTAGAGGACGCGAATACTATCAGAAGCCCCATGGCATTGCAACAAAGTCGCCCGGATATATTGGTGCACGTCGTCGATCTGCTCGACGCTGGCAACCTTGCCGGTACCGATCGCCCAGACCGGCTCGTACGCTACCACATAGTCGTGGCCGGCCAGCGCGCCCAGCACCGTCAGCTGCTCGGCGATTACCGCCTTGTAGGCATCGGCTTCGCGCTCGGCCAGCGTCTCGCCCACGCAATAAACCGGGATCAGGCCGGCGGCAACGGCCGCCTGCAGCTTGCGCGCCAGCAAGGCATTGTCTTCGGCAAAGTACTGGCGGCGTTCGGAGTGGCCGATCAGCACATAGCGGCAGCCAACATCCGCCAGCATCGCGGCGCTGACTTCACCGGTGTAGGCGCCATCCTTGTCAAAGGCGCTGACATCCTGCGCCGCCAGCGCGATATTGCTGCCAGCCAGCAACGCGGCGGCCTGGCCAAGATAGGCAAACGGTGGCGTCACCGCCACTTGAGCCGCCTGCACCGCCGCATCGGCCTGCAGTGCGTCGATCAGTGCAAGGTTGGCCGCAAGCCGCCCGTTCATCTTCCAGTTGCCGATTACCAGTTTGTCCGTCATGCCGAATACCCTGAGTGCTGTTTTTAATGGGCAAATTATATCAGCGGGTACTACATTGCTGTGCATGGTCATGACTGTAATATTTCTGCAAAGAGCCTCCCTTAGGATGCGCACATCGAAACAAGTCGTGAACTCTAGGAGCAAGCATGAAACATTCTATTCGTTGGGCTACCACGCTGGTGGTTTCCGGTTTTGTTGCAAGCAATGTGTTTGCGGCCGACATCACCGGTGCTGGCGCCACCTTCCCGTACCCGCTGTACGCCAAATGGGCGGAAGCGTACAAGGCGCAGACCAACAACAACATGAACTACCAGTCGATCGGTTCGGGTGGTGGTATCAAGCAGATCCAGTCGAAGACCGTTGATTTCGGCGCCTCCGACATGCCTCTGAAGCCGGAAGAATTGAGCAAGCACGGCCTGACCCAGTTCCCGACCGTGATTGGCGGCGTGGTACCCGTCGTCAACGTTCCAGGCATCGGCGCCGGCCAGCTGAAACTGACCGGCCCGCTCTTGGCCGACATCTACCTCGGCAAGGTGGCCAACTGGAACGATGCCGCCATCGGCAAGCTGAACCCAGGCGTGAAACTGCCGGACCAGAAAATTACCGTGGTACGCCGCTCCGACGGTTCCGGCACCACCTTCATCTTCACCAACTACCTGTCCAAGGTATCGCCGGAATGGAAGTCCGCCATCGGTGAAAACACCGCGGTGAACTGGAAGACCGGTGTCGGCGGCAAGGGCAATGAAGGCGTGGCCAACTACGTGACCCGCATCAAGGGCTCCATCGGCTATGTAGAATATGCCTACGCCAAGCAGAACAAGATTGCGCACGCCCAGGTACAGAACGCCGCCGGCACTTTCGTGAATCCGGACGACAGCACCTTCAAGGCCGCGGCAGCCAACGCCGACTGGGCCAAGGCACCAGGCTTCTACCTGATCCTGACCAACCAGCCGGGCAAGGACAGCTGGCCGATCTCCGGCGCCACCTTCATCCTGATGCACAAGAAACAGGACAAGCCGGAACAGGCACAGGAAGCGCTGAAGTTCTTCGACTGGGCGTACAAGGGCGGCGACAGCATCGCCAGTCAGCTTGACTATGTGCCGATGCCTGCCAATGTGAAGACGGTAATCCGCAGCAGCTGGAAACAGATCGCCGCCACCTCCGGCGCCCCGGTCTGGAAGTAATCTGCAGTTGCAGCACTGAAGTACAAGCCGGGGAGAGACTCCTCGGCTTTTTGTCTGCCAATCAGACCAAGAGATTTTCATGGAAAAACTAAGCAACAGCGCCAACCTGAAACGTCAGATGATGCTGGATTCGCTGTTCCGCATGACCACCCGGTTTTTTGCCTTCCTGGTGCTGGCCCTGCTGGTCGGCATCCTGATCTCGCTGGTCATCGGCGCCATGCCCAGCATCCGGCACTTTGGCTGGGGCTTCCTGACCAGCACCGAATGGGATCCGGTGTCGGAAAACTTCGGCGCGGTGGTGCCGATCTTCGGCACGCTGGTGACCTCCTTTATCGCGTTGCTGATCGGGGTTCCGGTCAGCTTCGGCATTGCCATCTTCCTGACCGAAATCTGCCCGCCGCTGCTGAAGCGGCCGCTGGGCATCGCGGTGGAACTGCTGGCCGGCATCCCGTCCATCATTTACGGCATGTGGGGCCTGTTCGTGTTTGCACCGCTGTTCGGCGACCACGTGCAGCCATGGATCATGGAAAACCTCGGTGAATGGCCGCTGATCGGCTTCCTGTTCCAGGGGGCGCCGATGGGCATCGGCATCTTCACCGCCGGCCTGATCCTGGCCATCATGGTGATCCCGTTCATCGCCTCGGTGATGCGCGATGTGTTCGAAGTGGTACCGCCGATGCTGAAGGAATCCGCCTACGGTCTGGGTGGCACCACCTGGGAAGTGGTGCGCAACGTGGTCCTGCCGTACACCAAGACCGGCGTCATCGGCGGCATCATGCTGGGACTGGGGCGCGCGCTGGGCGAGACCATGGCGGTCACCTTCGTGATCGGCAACTCCACCAACCTGTCCACCAGCCTGTTCGACCCCGGCAACTCGATTGCCTCGGCACTGGCCAACGAGTTTGCCGAAGCCACCGGCGAGTTCCATATGGCCGCGCTGATCGAACTCGGCCTGATCCTGTTCTTCATCACCTTTGTCGTACTGTCCTGCTCCAAGTTGCTGCTGCTGCAACTGAAGAAGCAGGAAGGCCGTAATTCCTGAGCGGGAGCATGATGACTACCACCCTGACCGCCCGTTCGCCCAACACGGATAACACCATGTCGGCACAACCAAGCAAAAACTCACGCAACAACGCCATCTACGCCCGGCGCCGTTTCGTCAACGGCTTCAACATGACCGCCTCGCTGCTGGCGATGGGGTTCGGCCTGTTCTGGCTGGCGTGGATCCTTTACACCCTGCTCGTCAACGGCCTCGCCGGCATGAGTCTGGACGTGTTCACCAAGATTACGCCGCCGCCCGGCTCCGAAGGCGGCCTGATCAACGCCATCGCCGGCTCGCTGAAGATGACCTTCTTCGGCACCCTGCTCGGCACCCCGATCGGCATCCTCGCCGGCGTATACCTGGCGGAATTCGGCGAACGCGGCTGGCTGGCACCGGCCACCCGCTTCATCAACGACATCCTGCTGTCCGCGCCATCCATCGTCATCGGCCTGTTCATCTACGAGATGTACGTGGTGACCATGGGCCACTTCTCCGGCTGGGCCGGCGCGCTGGCGCTGTCGCTGCTGGTGATTCCGGTGGTGGTGCGCACCACCGAGAACATGCTGCGCCTGGTGCCGAACAGCCTGCGCGAAGCGGCGATCGCCCTCGGTGCACCGCAGTGGAAGGTAACTATGTACGTGACGCTGCGCTCGGCCAAGGCCGGCGTGATTACCGGCATCCTGCTGGCGGTGGCGCGCATTTCCGGCGAGACCGCGCCGCTGCTGTTCACCGCGCTGAACAACCAGTTCTGGAGCGGCATGAACCAGCCGATGGCCAACCTGCCGATCGTGATCTTCCAGTTCGCGATGAGCCCGTACGAAGACTGGCACGCACTGGCTTGGGCCGGCGCCCTGCTGATCACGCTCAGCGTACTGACCCTGAACATCGTTGCCCGCTGGCTGGGCAGTCAGAAAACCCAATCTCATTAAGGCTTGACGCACCATGACTGAACAAGCAATCAAGCTCAAGGTAAAAGACCTGAACTTTTACTACGGCAACTTCCTCGCGCTGAAGAAGGTCAACCTCGACATCCCTGCAGGCAAGGTCACCGCCTTCATCGGCCCGTCCGGCTGCGGCAAATCGACGCTGCTGCGCACCTTCAACCGCATGTTCGAGCTGTACCCCGGCATGCGCGCCGAAGGCGAGATCCTGCTCGACAACCAGAACATCCTCGCCAAGTCGGTCGACGTGAACATGCTGCGTGCCAGCGTCGGCATGGTGTTCCAGAAGCCGACACCGTTCCCGATGTCGATCTACGACAACATCACCTTCGGCGTGAAGCTGTACGAGAACCTGTCGCGCAGCGAGATGGACGATCGCGTGGAATGGGCGCTGCGCAAAGCGGCGCTGTGGAATGAAGTGAAGGACAAGCTGAAACAGTCCGGCAACTCGCTGTCCGGCGGCCAGCAACAGCGGCTGTGCATCGCGCGCGGTGTTGCCACCCGCCCGGAAGTGCTGCTGCTGGACGAGCCGACCTCGGCGCTGGACCCGATCTCCACCGCGCACATCGAAGAACTGATACACGAGCTGAAACAGGACTACACCATCGCCATCGTTACCCACAACATGCAGCAGGCGGCACGGGTCTCCGACTACACCGCCTACATGTACCTGGGTGAACTGATGGAGTTCGGTGCCACCGACGATATCTTCACCGCGCCGAAGCGCAAGGAAACCGAAGACTACATCACCGGCAAATTCGGCTGAATATTACTGTTTTATTACAGCCCTTCCAATGCCTCCAGAACGGAGGCATTTTTCTTTTCAAATCAAGCCACTAAACCCTGCCAAAATACAACACTGTCAAGCCGTAAACTCATGCCTTTGACACATTTCAAACGCACCGCAAAAAGATTGTTACAAGCTCTTGACGTGCCATCGGCCAACCCCAAGAATCCCGCCTTTCAGATAACGCCTTACACATAAATCATGCTGGAACTTCTTTCGGGACTCGACACGCTGCTCGCGATCACGCTGGTACTGTCGATCACCTTCGTGCTCGCCTTTGAATTCATCAATGGCTTTCACGACACCGCCAACGCCGTGGCGACCGTCATCTACACCCAGTCGATGAAACCGGAGACCGCCGTGCTGCTGTCCGGCTTCTTCAACTTCCTCGGCGTGTTCTTTGGCGGTCTGGCCGTGGCCTACGCCATCGTCAACCTGATTCCGACCGACCTGCTGCTGAACATCAACTCGGCGCAGGGCATGGTGATGGTGTTCGCGCTGCTGACCTCCGCCATCGTCTGGAACCTGGGTACCTGGTACTTCGGCATCCCGGCGTCCAGCTCGCACACCCTGATCGGCGCCATCCTCGGCGTCGGCATCGGCAACGCGCTGCTTACCGGCGACTCCATCGTCAATGGCATCAACTGGAGCAAGGCCATCGACGTGTTCCTGTCGCTGTTCCTGTCGCCACTGTTCGGTGCCGGCCTCGCCGGCCTGATGCTGTTCACGCTGATGAAGCTGCGTCCGCTGTCCAACATCCACAAATCGCCGTTCCAGCGCCAGCAGATCGAAGGCCGCAAGCATCCACCGTTCTGGGCGCGTTTCATGCTAATCGTATCGTCGATGGGCATGAGCTTCACCCACGGCTCCAACGATGGCCAGAAGGGTGTCGGCCTGGTGATGCTGGTGCTGATCGCGCTGGCGCCGGCCCACTTCGTGGTCAACCTCGAAGCCGAGCCGATCCAGATCGAGCACACCAAGATTGCCGCCATCCAGCTGAAAGAGCTGTACCAGCGCAACCAGGTCATCATCGATCTGAAGTACCCGGTGAAGGGCAACCACCAGTGCGAACCGTCGAAGATCGTGGAAGAAGCCGGCGCGCTGCTGAGCGCGATCGGCGACGCCAAGTCGTTCCAGACCCTGCCGGAAGCGCAGCGCTGGAACGTGCGCACCCAGCTGATCTGCCTCGCCGATGGCGCCAAGAAGATCAGCAAGGTGCCGGGCATCAACGACGTTGACCAGAAGCAGCTGAAAGGCATCCAGAAGGACCTGACCCAGACCACCGAATACGCCCCGACGTGGGTGATCGTCGCCGTGGCGCTGGCCATCGGCCTGGGCACCATGGTCGGCTGGAAGCGCGTGGTCAACACCGTGGGCGAGAAGATCGGCAAGAAGGACATGACCTACGCGCAGGGCATGGCAGCACAGACCATGTCGGCGCTGTCTATCGGTCTCGCCAGCCTGATCGGCGCGCCGGTGTCCACCACCCAGATCCTGTCCAGTGCCGTCGCCGGCACCATGGTGGTCAACCGCTCCGGCGTGCAGCTGTCCACCATCAAGACCATCCTCACCACCTGGGTACTGACCCTGCCGGTGAGCATGGGTCTGGCGATCAGCCTGTACTACGTCGGCGTGAAGCTGTTCGTGTAGGCGCGACAACGTAATAAAAAGGGCTGCCCGCTGGCAGCCCTTTTTTTTATGGCGCAAGGTTGGCCGCAAGCTGACGAGCGGCCTCAGGCCTTGAGGAAGTGCTCGCGCCCGGCCAGCCAGCGCGTCAGGTGCGCGGCGGCGTATTGCGGCCAACGTTGCAGCAGCTGCGGCGCCAATTCGCGCGCCGTCTCCAGCAGCTCGATGTCGGCCTCCAGATCGGCAAAGCGCAGCATCGGCAGACCGCTCTGGCGTGCACCGAGGAATTCGCCGGGGCCGCGGATATTCAGGTCCTGGCGCGCGATCTCGAAGCCGTCGGTGTTCTCGTAGATCACCTTCAGCCGCGCCTTGGCCAGCTCCGACAACGGCGTCTCGAACAGCAGCACGCAGCTGCTCTTGGCCGCGCCACGCCCGACGCGACCGCGCAGCTGGTGCAGCTGCGCCAGCCCCATGCGCTCGGCGTGCTCGATCACCATCAGGCTGGCATTGGGCACGTCGACGCCGACCTCGATCACCGTGGTCGCCACCAGCAGTTGCAGCTCGTTGCGGATGAAGCGGCCCATCACCTCGGCCTTTTCCGCCGCCTTCATGCGACCGTGCACCAGCCCGACGCCCCACTGCGGCAAATCCTCCACCAGCACCGCGTGGGTATCGACCGCGGTCTGCAGCTGCAGCGTTTCCGACTCCTCGATCAGCGGACACACCCAGTACACCTGGTTGCCCTCGCGGCAGGCCTTGTCGACGAAGGCCACCACCTCGTCACGGCGCGCGGCGTTGATCAGCTTGGTGACGATCGGCGTGCGCCCCGGCGGCAGTTCGTCGATCACCGACACGTCGAGGTCGGCGTAGAAGCTCATCGCCAGCGTGCGCGGGATCGGTGTCGCCGACATCATCAGCTGGTGCGGGGCAGCGCCCTTCTCCTGCAACGCCAGCCGCTGGCCGACGCCGAAGCGGTGCTGCTCGTCGACGATCACCAGTCCCAGCTTGTTGAAGGCAACGTCGTCCTGGAACAGCGCATGGGTGCCGACCGCCAGCCGCGCCGCGCCGCTGGCGATGCTGGCGGTCATCTCGCCGCGCGCCTTCTTGCGCAGGCTGCCGGACAGCCAGGCCACCTCGATGCCCAGCGGCGCCAGCCAGGCGGACAGTTTCAGATAGTGCTGCTCGGCCAGAATCTCGGTCGGCGCCATCAGCGCCACCTGAAAGCCGGCCTCGATCGCCGCCAGCGCGCTCATCGCCGCCACCACGGTCTTGCCGCTGCCCACGTCTCCCTGCAGCAGACGGTTCATCGGGTGCGGCAGCGCCAGGTCGGCGGTGATCTCGGCCAACACTTTCTGCTGCGCACCAGTCAAGGCGAATGGTAGGTTGGCCGCAAGCTGGCGGCGCAGGCTGCCGTCGCCGCTGATCACCGGCGCGGTGCCTTCGCGCCGCGCACGGTAGGCCAGTCGCATCGACAGCTGCTGCGCCAGCAGCTCGTCGAACTTCAGCCGCTGCCACGCCGGCAGGTTGCCGTCGGTCAGCTGGGTGGCGGAATACTCCGGGCCGGGGCGGTGCAGCAGCTGCACCGCATCGGCAAATGGCATCAGCCCCAGGCTGCGGCGCATCTCGTCCGGCAGCGTTTCCGGCAACGGCTGCGCCTTCAGTTCGGCGTGGATCAGGCGGCGCAGCACCGGCTGGGTCAGACCGTTGACGGTGGGATAGACCGGCGTCAGGCTGTCGGCCAGCGGATCGCCCTCGTGCACCTCGCGGATCTTGGGGTGCACCATCTCGTCGCCGAAGAAACCGCGGCGCACCTCGCCCAGCGCCCGCACGCGACGGCCCTTGGCCAGTTGCTGCTGCGTGCTGCCGTAGAAGTGGATGAAGCGCAGCACCAGCTTGCCGCTCTTGTCCTCGATCTGCACCACCAGCTGCCGCCGCGGGCGGAACTGCACCTCGCACTGCGTCACCTCGCCCTCCACCAGCACCGCCTGGCCGTACGGCGCCTGGGCAATCGGGTAGAGGTGGGTCTCGTCCTCGTAGCGCAGCGGCAGGTGCAGCACCAGGTCAAAGCGGCGGCGGATGCCGAGCTTTTCCAGTTTCTTGGCGGTGGCGGGCGCGGCCAGCGGCGGCTGGCCGGCGATATCGGCAGGAGAGTTCATGGCGGCATTGTACCCATGCAAAACGGGACAGCCCAAGCTGTCCCGTCGATTGCGCTACCTGGCGGCCGCGATGGCCGCTGCGGCCGGCTTACTGGCGTTCCCAGGTCTGGGTGCGGCCCAGCAGCGCCATGCCGATAAAGCCGCGCACTTCCAGCTTCTTGCCGGCCTCGGCCAGCTTGGCCTTGGCGCTGTACACCTTGCCGGATTTCGGGTCGAGGATCCTGCCGCCCTCCCAGCCGTCACCGCCTTTTTTCAGGCCGGTAAGGATGGTCATGCCGACCACCGGCTTGCCCTTCAGCGGGCCGTCGCACTTGTCGCAGACCGCGTCCGGATTGGCAAACAGCTTCACGATGCGGCCGGACAGCTCGCCGCCGGCGGTTTCGCTGATCTCCACCAGCGCCTTGGCCTGCTTGGTTTCGTCGTCGATGGTTTTCCAGGTGCCGCCAGCACCGGCGGCCAGTGCCAGTTGCGCGCTCGCGCCGATTGCCAGTACCGCTGCCCATTTTGCCGCGCTGTTCATGTTGTTTCTCCTCGTGTTGGCATGCGCCTGCCTACTGCCAAGTCATGGCACGTGGCGGGCGTCTGGCCGCGTGCGGATCGATGCGTCGCACTGCAGGCCAGCAGGAAAGCTAACAGTGGCCACCGATAGCGTCAACGAAAACGAAACGATCGTTTGATTGTGACATTCATCCTGCTCGTCGCGCCGGCAACCCGCCGCCGCGGCAAGCGTCACCGGCCTTGGCTGCGGCCACGCTTGCCCCTTGCCGTGCGCTGTCGCCTGCACACCACAACGCGTCGCTTACGGCAGTTGGAACTGGCCGCTGGCGATGGGCTGCACCTTGCCGCCGACCTGCACCGCGCCGGCGGCGTCGACGTCCAGATACAGCACATTCGGCCGCTGGATGGCCTCGCCCTGCTCGACGCGCCACGACAGCGGCGCCAGGCCGTTCAGCGCGCACCAGCCGCCGAGGTTGGCGCAGGCGCTGCCGGTGCCCGGATCCTCAATGACGGCCCCCTGCTGCTCGAAAAACAGCCGCACGGTGGCGACGTTGCCCGCCACATGCCACAGGTAGGCGATGCTGCGCCCGGGGCGCAGCGTGGCATGGCGCAGGAACAGCTCGGGCACCGGGCGCGCCGCCAGTACCGCCTCGCGGCTGGCCAGGCGGATCAGCAGCTGCTCGCTGCCGGCATTGACCCACATCGGTGCGGCGGCGATGTCGCTGGAGGCAAGGCCCAGCATCGCGGCGGCGTCCGCCGGCGCAAAGTTGGCCGCACGCTGGCTGGCCGGCACCGCGGTGAGGCGAAACACGCCGTCCTGCCAGTGGATAGGGATCAGCCCGGCGCGGGTGCGCAGCGTGAAGCGCTCGCCCAGACCGTGCAGCGCCTGCAGCACCGCGGCGCTGCCGATGGTGGGATGGCCGGCAAACGGCAGCTCATGGCCGGGGGTGAAGATGCGCAGACTGGCGGCCGCCTCTTCGTCTCCCGGCAGCAGGAACACCGTTTCCGACAGGTTGAACTGGCGCGCGATCAGCTGCATGTCGTCGTCCGACAGGCCGCTGGCATCGGTAAACACCGCCAGCGGATTGCCGCCGAAACGGCTCTCGGCAAACACGTTGACGATCTGGTAGGCATAACTGCGGCTCATGGTGGCTCCTGTCTATGGCGGCGGCCGGCAAGGTTGGCCCAGCGCCGGGGGCGCGGGGGTGTAGCCGGCGCCCGGCAAAGCGCCCATTAGGCCACAGCCCGCGGCGCGGACAGAAGGCCGCCAGCGGAAACAGCGTGTTCCGCCGGCCGCGACAATGCCGCCGCATACTGGATACTGGATTTTTTCTGCAGGGGAAAATTTGTTACACTGCGCACCGCTACGCCGATGTGCCTGTTTTTCATGGCATTTCGCAATGCCCCCGAGGTGACGGGCTCCACCCCGCCACCGCAGCCTGGCCGCAAGCACTCGTCGCATGACAAAAAGAATCTGCCACCGTGCCGGCTGTTGTCCCCATAGCAACTCAACACATCTTGATTTAGGGAATTTATGCAGCAGAATCCTTCGATTATCAGCAGGATCATGAACGGCAGCATCGTGCTGCAGATCCTGATCGGCATGCTGGCCGGTATTGCGGTGGCCAGTTTCTCCCCCGACACCGCCAAGTCGCTGACCTTCCTCGGCAGCCTGTTCGTCAAAGGCCTGAAGGCGGTGGCACCGGTGCTGGTCTTCGTGCTGGTGGCCAGCGCGATCGCCAACAAGAAACAAGGCGTGCAGACCAATATGCGCCCGGTACTCACCCTGTACCTGCTGGGCACCTTCCTGGCCGCCGTTACCGGTGTGCTGGCCAGCTTTGTCTTCCCGACCCAGCTCACCCTGGTGGCTGCCGCCGGCGGTACGACGCCACCCAGCGGCATCGGCCAGGTACTGAACAACCTGGTGTTCCAGATCGTGGACAATCCGATCAACGCCATCGCCACCGGTAACTACATCGGCATCCTGACCTGGGCCGTGGCACTGGGCATGGCGCTGCATCACGCCAGCGACAGCACCAAGACCCTGCTGAACGAAGTGGCTGACGGTGTATCGCGCATCGTCGGCGTGATCATCCGCTTTGCCCCGATCGGCGTGTTCGGTCTGGTGGCAGAAGCCGTGGCCACCACCGGCCTGTCGTCGCTGCTGGGCTATAGCCAGCTGCTGCTGGTACTGGTCGGCGCCATGCTGTTCATCGCGCTGGTGGTCAACCCGCTGATCGTCGGCCTGACCCTGCGCCGCAACCCGTTCCCGCTGGTATTCACCTGCCTGCGCGAAAGCGGCGTCACCGCCTTCTTTACCCGCAGCTCGGCGGCCAACATCCCGGTCAACATGAACCTGTGCAAGAAGCTGGGGCTGAATGAAGACACCTACTCGGTGTCGATCCCGCTGGGCGCCACCATCAACATGGCCGGTGCCGCCATCACCATCTCGGTGCTGAGCCTGGCCGCGGTACACACCCTGGGCATCCATGTGGACGTGCCGACCGCGCTGCTGCTGTCGGTGGTGTCCACCGTCGCCGCCTGCGGTGCCTCCGGCGTGGCCGGTGGTTCGCTGCTGCTGATCCCAATGGCGTGCAGCCTGTTCGGCATCGGCAACGACATCGCGATGCAGGTCGTCGCCGTCGGCTTCATCATCGGCGTGGTGCAGGATTCCGCCGAAACCGCGCTCAACAGCTCCACCGACGTGCTGTTCACCGCTGCCGCCTGCATCGCAGCCGGTGACGTGACCGAAACAGAAGCCGCTCCGCAACTGGCACGCCAGAACGGCTAAGCGCTTCCGGATTGCAGCAAGGACAAAGCCCGCTCGGATGAGCGGGCTTTTTTGTGGCCGGAAGCGAGCCTGGCCGCACCGTCATGCTACGGCCTCTTGGACTTGACGATGCTCAGCACCGCCCTGCCGGCACAAACGGTCGAATCCGACCGCATTGGCACACCGCCGCGCCTGAGCGTCGCTGCTGTCGGCAAGAAAGAACCGTGCAGTGTCTTTTTATTGCGGCCAACCTTGGTCCGTCCTCAACGCGGCAGCGGCCGCTCCAGCAGCAACAGCCGCAGTACCAGCCCCAGCAGCACCGCCACCAGTGCCCAGCGCTGCCAGTATGCCGCGCGCGGATGGCGCGGCAGCAGACGCCCGAGCTGGCCGCTGCAGCTGCCCAGCACGCTGTTGAACAGTAGGGCCACCAGCGACAGCACCACGCCCAGCAGCGTCAGCTGCAGCACGATGTCGCCACGGCCGGCATCGACAAACTGCGGCAGGAACACCATGAAGAACAGCAGGGCCTTGGGGTTGAGCAGGCTGCCCAGCAGCGCCATGCGGAACACCCGCCCCAGCGGCACCCGCTCGTGCGCGCCGAAGCGGACGACGCCGGGCTGACGCCATGCCTGCCACGCCAGCCACAACAGGTACAGCGCACCGGCCAGCCGCAGCAGGTCGAACATCGGCGCCCACGCCGCCAGCAGCGCGGTGACACCGCTGGCGGTGAGCAGCGTCAGCACCAGATCGGCGGCGGCAATGCCCAGCGCCGCAGCCAGCCCGCCCCTTGGCCCCAGCGCCATGCCGTGCGACAGCACGAAGGCCATGTTCGGCCCCGGCGACAACATCAACACCAGCACCGCCAGCAGAAACAACGATAACGTCGACCCCGCCACCATGAGCCACCCTCCCCTTCGTCATTGATCACCGGCTCCACGCTAGCGCAACGCCGCTGGCGGCAACAGGCCGGTTTGGCAAAAAGAGAATTCTGCGCCGTGGCGGCGATAAGGCTTGCGGCCAACCTTGCGCTCAGCCGCGGGCCGCCGGTGACGTAGAAGAAAGCGCACCGCAGCTGGCACACCAGAACGGCTAAGCGTTTAGCGCCGCATCAAAACAAAAAGCCCGCTCCGATAAGCGGGCTTTTTTGCGTCCCATGTTTGCTGGCAGGCACCTGTTGACAGCTGCAAGCGCAAAACAACGGTCTCGACCAGCCAACAGTTCACTGCCATTTTTCCGGACAACAGCGCAGGCTGGGCACTAACAACGTATCAGCAACAACGGCCGGCTAGGGCTGATCCTTCTCTGTTTTCTTGCCACAATGAAAGCAGAATTTTGAAAATGCAATTTTCCGCGTGCCACAGCCTGCACATTTATCAAATATCTCGATGCCGCAATGCTGGCAGAAATTGTCATTCTCCTTAGCAATCGGACGCTCGCAACTTGGACAAATGCCTTTCACGATTCTGGTCTGCGCCAAATCATACTGGATGTCATTTTTCCGCTGAAAATCAGGCTGCTGCTCTAACTCACGCTGCTGCTCAAGGTATTTTTGCAGCGCGGCTATTGAATACTTGCCGACGGCCAATGTTACAACCACACCAACCGTATATCTGACATAGCCACCATAACTTGGCAAATAAGGCACCAACTCTACAAAGAAGGCAAACAGACTGAAAATGATGAAGCCCCAGACAAAGGGCCAGTATGATTTCTTGCGATGTTTCGCAAACAGGTAGCTGGCGGTGGCTAGCAGCGGCAAGACAAAGGCGAGTCGATAGGCAAAGATGCGCAGCTCTATCTGCTTGTAACTCTCTTCAAACCTGACCCTGGCTGCCTCCTGCAATGCCGCCATTTCGCGATTGATCCGGTCTTTTTCCTGCAGCGTATCGAGCTGTTGCTTTTGAATCGACTCAACGGCCAGCAAGGACTCGCGCTCGCGTATTTTCAGTCTCTCCAGCTTTGACGTGCGCGTCAGCAGATCCTGGTCCTGGCCTGCATTTTGGGTAGCATTTCTGGTCGTCACCCACGCCTCAAACGCCTGCCTGGCTGCCTGATAATCCGCACGCGCGGTTTGCAACTGCAGCTTTGCCTGATCCAGTTTGTCGGAGGCAATGATGACTTCCTGATCCAGCTTTTTGAGCTGCAGCGTTAATTTGGACTTCAGTGCCTTGTCGACAAAATCCTCCGTTGACAGCCTGCTTTCCACCTTGGGCAGGTCGCCAACAATGGTGCCGCCCAGACCAATCAGGAAATAGGCAAACAAAAAGGCAATCAGCCACAATCCGCGGTTAAACCATTTTTCGGACAGCCTTAGATGATTGGTCATGCTGCATTCCCCGGGATCAGGCTTGCTGTGATGAAGTGCCAGTTGCTGAGTCGCAATCAAACCGTCACTGCCTTACAAGCAACAGTGCTTGCTGCATCCATTCAAACTATGCATGCCACCGGCAGATGTCAATCAAGTGAAAACATTCCGGATGGCCATTCCCCAGCGCGGCGGCCATGAAAAAAGCGGCCCGCAGGCCGCTTTTTGTTCTACTTCCGGATTCCGGGCAATCACTCGTCCAGCACTACTAACGTGTCGGCTTACATCTGCCCGATCCGGTTGGCAACAGGATCACAGTTTGACCGGAGAAAGTGTTATGCGAGCCTGAACTTCGGCCGTTGCTGATTCAGTGGTGGTCGCCAGCAGAATCATGCCTTGCGTTGCCTTTGGCGCCGCAAATTGGAAACCGTATTGCCGGTACTGACCGCCATACCCCTCAGAGGTTTTATCGATGAGCTTTTTCACATCAATACCCGGACGTGCTATTTTTTGAGCCAGCTTTTCCACATTGGCATTGATTGTTTTAGCGTCGGCCCTTCTTGACCATACTGCGCAACTGTTAGTCGTTAACACCAGCAGGTAATTTCCCGCGGCCCCCCACACCTCACCGGACTGGCCCCGAAGAATCTTGCTTGAAAAATCAGGGTTCGCTCGTGTCATGTGGCTTGCTGCCCACTTGGATGAGTCAGCATTATTCCCATAATTTTTCGCGCAGGAATCGAGAAAGATACCCATGGCTACATCTGCATTTTCCGTGGCGCTTGAAGCCAGCGATGCAAACGATAACGATGACAAAATGACGGGGAGAATGATCTTTGTGAAGTTCATAACGATCTCAATGCTTGGATTTACACCGATACCGGTGCATCACTGACCTCTGTCTGTAAAGCAGCCATAATGCTGCTCATTTCCTATAGCGATCACTTCTGGAACAATATCTCTAAGGCGGCATACCATGACTGCACGCCACAACTTCACACCCGACATGCACTATCGCCATTGGCACAAAAGAGTACGAGCGACCCCCGATCATGTCAAAAAGATAATTCATTCCCGTTTGTGGTCTGGCACGAGCAGCCAGCCTCACGTCAGGCAATAAAAAAGCGGCCCGCAGGCCGCTTTGCATTCCACCAAATAACGGGGACTTACTCGCCCAGCACCATCACCGCGTCGGCTTCCACCTGCACGCCTTTAGGCAGGCTAGCAACGCCGATGGCGGCACGTGCCGGGAACGGCTGGCTCATGTACTGCGCCATGATCTCGTTGAAGGTGCCGAAGTTGGACAGATCGGTGAGGAAGGCATTCAGCTTCACGATCTGGTCCAGCGAGCCACCGGCGGCTTCGCATACGGCTTTCAGGTTCTTGAACATCTGGTGGGTTTCCGCAGCAAAGCCGCCTTCCACCACCGTCATGGTCACCGGGTCCAGCGGGATCTGGCCGGACAGGTACACGGTGTTGCCGGCCTTGACCGCTTGCGAGTAGGCGCCGATTGCCGCCGGGGCGTTGTCGGTGTGGATGATTTCCTTGGCCATCAATTTTCTCCTTCGTCGTGCAGGAACAGGGTTAACAGGTCGTTGAGGAAGCGCTGGCCCTTCAAGGTTGGCCGCAGATGGGTGAGATCCTGTTCGATCAGCCCGTCCGCCTGCGCTTGCCGCAATTGCGATTGGATACAGGATACCGGCAAACCGGTGCGTTCGCTAAACAGTCTGGTCTCGAAGCCGCCGGTCAGCCGCAGGGTATTCATCATGAACTCGAACGGCAGCTCCTTGCGGCCAACCTTGTGGCTGGTCTGCACCGGCTTGCCTTCGGCCACCGCCTGCAGATAGGCGGCCGGCTGCTTGTAGCGCATCTCGCGCACCACGCCCTCGTGCGAACTGATCTTGCCGTGCGCGCCGGCGCCGATGCCGACGTAGTCGCCGAACTGCCAGTAGTTGACGTTGTGGCGGGCAAAGCGGCCCGGCTTGCCGAAGGCGGAGGTCTCGTAGTGCACGTAACCGGCGCCTTCCAGCCGCGCCTCGATCGCCTCCTGCATGTCGGCGGAGATGTCGTCGTCCGGCAGGTTGGCCGGCAGCTGCACCGCGAACAGCGTGTTCGGCTCGATGGTGAGGTGGTAGGCGGAGATGTGCGTGACGCCAAAGGCGATGGCGGTGTCGATGTCGGCCAGTGCCTCTGCCTGCGTCTGGTTCGGCAGCGCGTACATCAGGTCGAGGTTCACATTATCGAAGTGCGTCAGCGCGATCTCCACCGCGCGGCGCGCCTCGTCACCGTCGTGGATACGGCCCAGCGCCTTGAGCTGCCGTGGATCGAAGCTCTGGATGCCGATCGACAGCCGGTTGATGCCGGCCGCGCGATAGCCGGCAAAACGCTCGTATTCGAAGGTGCCGGGGTTGGCCTCCATGGTGATCTCGGCGTCGGGGTGGATGCGCGCGCGCGCGCGCAAGCCGGCCAGCAGCGCGTCCATCGCCTCCGGCGAAAACAGGCTGGGGGTGCCGCCGCCCATGAAGATGGTGGTGATCGGCCGCCCCCAGATAGCCGGCAGGCTGTACTCGAAGTCGCGCAGCAGCGCCTCGACATAGGCCATCTCGTCGAAGCCGTCGCCGACGCGGCTGCGACCAACGTTGTCGGCGGCCTGAATTGCGATAGCGCCCGGCACCGGCTTGAACTCGTGCGAGTTGAAGTCGCAGTACGGGCACTTCTTCACGCACCACGGGAAGTGGATGTATAGCGACAGCGGCGGCAGCTCGCGCAAGCCGCCTTTCAGTGCAGACAGATCGACCACGCTCATGCCAGCTGCGCCTGCAGTTTCGCCAACAGCGCCTGCATCGCCTGGCCGCGGTGACTGATGCCGTTCTTCACCCCGGCCGGCAGATCGGCGACGGTACAGCCGTGGCTTGGCAGCCAGAAGTACGGGTCGTAGCCGAAGCCGCCGTTACCGGACGGCGTGTCCACCACCTCGCCGTACCAGGCGCCATCGACCACCAGCGGTTGCGGATCGTCGGCGTGGCGCACCAGCACCAGCACGCAGTAGTAATAGGCGCGGCGGTTGGCCTTGCCGTGCAGCTTTTCCACCAGCTTGGCGTTGTTGCGCTCGTCCGACTTCGGCTCGCCGGCAAAGCGCGCCGACAGCACGCCGGGCTTGCCGCCCAGCGCCTCGACGCAGATGCCGGAATCGTCGGCCAGCGCCGGCAGCCCGGTCATGTGGCTGGCGTGACGCGCCTTTTCCAGCGCGTTTTCGAGGAAGGTGTAGTGCGGCTCCGCGCACTCCGGCACGTTGAGGCGGCCCTGCGGAATCACCTCGATGCCCAGCGGCGCCAGCAGGGCGGCGAATTCTTTCAGCTTGCCGGCGTTGTTGCTGGCCAGCACCAGTTTTTCGATCATGCTTTGCTCCGACGGCGGGTAGCGCGGCCTAGCTTGCGGCCGCCAGCGCTACGCGCTTGAAAACCAAAAAGCCCGGCGAACCGGGCGTGGGGGTATCTGACGTATCTTAACAAGGAATACGGGCAAGGAATGCGTGACCGTTCAACCCTGCGTCGCCAGCAACGCGCGGATGAACAGGCTCTCGTCGGCACCGTGCAGCTCCTTGCTGTCGGACAGCATGCGCCGCCATTGCCGCGCGCCCTTCTGCCCCTGGAACAGCCCCAGCACGTGGCGCGCGATGTGGCGCACGTTGCTGCCGTCCTGCAGTCGCGCCGCGACATAGGGCAGCAGCGCCTCCACCACCTTGCCGCGCGACAGCGGGCGACTGTCGGCGCCGTAGAACAGCGCGTCCCACTCCGCCATCAGGTAGGGATTGTGATAGGCCTCGCGGCCCACCATCACGCCATCGACGTGCTGCAGGTGTTCGCTGATCTCGGCGTTGCTCTTGATGCCGCCGTTGATCAGTATCTCCAGATCCGGCCGCTCCTGCTTCAGGCGATACACGTACTCGTACTTCAGCGGCGGAATCTCGCGGTTTTCCTTGGGGCTCAGGCCCTTCAAGATGGCGTTGCGCGCATGCACGATGAAGGTGTGGCAGCCGGCGTCGGCGACCACGTCGACAAAGGCGCGCATCGCATCGTAGCTGTCGATGTCGTTGATGCCGATGCGGTGCTTGACGGTGATGTCGATGTCGACCGCGTCGCGCATCGCCTTCACGCAGTCGGCCACCAGTTGCGGCTCGGCCATCAGGCAGGCGCCGAAGGCGCCCTTCTGCACCCGCTCCGACGGACAGCCGACGTTGAGGTTGACCTCGTCGTAGCCCCACTCTGCGGCCAACCTGGCGCACTGCGCCAGCTCCTGCGGCTCGGAGCCGCCCAGCTGCAGCGCGATCGGGTGTTCGGCGTCGTGGTAGCGCAGATGGCGCGGCACATCACCGTGCAGCAGCGCACCGGTGGTCACCATCTCGGTGTACAGCCAGGTATTCTTGGTTATCAGGCGCGCGAAATAGCGGTAGTGGCGATCGGTCCAGTCCAGCATCGGGGCCACGGACAGGCGGCGCGATGGCAGGATCGCGCTAGTGCGTTCCGGGTGGGTGCCCGGCAAATCTTGAGGGTTCATGTAGACAGCTTGGCTCGCTTTCTCCGTGGCCGGCAGCAAACGGCACCGGAACAACGGTGCGGCGAGACCGGGGCGGTGATAAGCGTATGAAAAGGATCGGAATTATCCCCGCCCCGGCAAGGTATGGTCAAGCAAGTCGCGGTGCGGAGGGCAAGGCGCCGTGACCGGCCGGCCCGACTACCCGCCACTTGCCGTTGGCGCCCCACGAGGGGGATACTCGCGTTTTTGCGCAGGAATGTCCGATGAGCTGCAAAGTGCTGTTTGCCGAAGACGACGCCGAACTGGCCACGCTGATCCAGACCTTTCTGGCCCGTCACGACTTCGAGGTGATCATCGTCAGTCATGGTGACGAGGTGGCGGCGGCGATCGCGCGCGAGCAGCCGGACCTGCTGCTGCTCGACGTGCTGCTGCCCGGCAAGGACGGCTTGACGCTGTGCCGCGAGCTGCGGCCAACCTTTGCCGCACCGATCGTGATGTTCACCTCGCTGGACAGCGACCTGAACCAGATCATGGGGCTGGAGCTGGGCGCCAACGACTACATCCTCAAGACCACGCCGCCGCCGGTGCTGGCCGCGCGACTCAATGCCCAGCTGCGCCAGTACCGCAGCCTGCCGCAGGCGGCACCGGCGGCGCCCGCCCAGCAGCTTCGTCTGGGCGGCCTGCATCTTGACGCCCGCAGCCGCGACGTCAGCCTCGACGGGCAGCGCATCGTGCTGTCCACCACCGACTTTGACCTGCTGTGGCAGCTGGCCAGCCACGCCGGCGAGGTGCAGGATCGCGACACCCTGCTGCAGCTGATGCGCGGCCTTAGCTATGACGGTTTTGACCGCAGCATCGATATCGCCATCTCGCGACTGCGCAAGAAGCTGGGTGACGATCCGGTGGCGCCGGTGCGGATCAAGACCATCCGCAACAAGGGTTATCTGCTGTCACCCTCCGGTTGGTAAGTCGTCATGCGCCGCCTGTTCATCCAGTTTTACCTGTTGCTGATTATCTGTTTCAGCGTTGGCGCCTTGCTGGTCGGCCTGGTGTACCGAGAAGTCGCCGACACCACCGGCACCCGCCTGCTGACCGACCTGCTGCGCACCACGCTGGCGCTGATCGAGTCCGAGCTGCGCACCGTACCGCAGCCGCAGTGGCCACAGGCACTGGCGGCGCTGGATCATGATCTCGGTTTCCAGCTGCGGCTGACCCGGCTGGAGACGCTGCAGATTGACGCCGAGGCGATGCACGCGCTGCGCAGCGGCGAGATCATCATGCAGGAAGACGAGACCACCTACCTGCAGCGTCTGGATCGCACCCCCTATGTGCTGATTGCCGGACCGATGCCGTATCTGGTGTTCCTACAGCAACTGCGCTGGGTCGACATTGCCCTGCTCGGCCTGATCGGCGTGCTGCTGGCGCTGCCGGTGTTCCTGTGGATGCGGCCGCACTGGCGTGAGCTGCAACAACTGGAGCGCAGCGCGCGCGCACTGGCCGACGGCCAATTCGATGTCCGTGTCGCGCTGCCACCGCAATCCGGCCTGCAACCGCTGGCGCAGGGCTTCAATCACATGGCGGACAGCGTGCAACTGCTGCTGGACAGCAAGCAGACCCTGCTCAATGCCGTAGCCCACGAGTTGCGCACCCCGCTGGCGCGGCTGCGCTACCGACTGGTGCTGCGCGACGGCAGCAATGCCGCCGCCACCGATGCCGGCGTCGAGCGCGACCTGGGCGACATCGGCGCACTGATCGACGAGTTGCTGCTGCACGCGCAACTGGCGCGCCCCGACCTCGCGCTGCAGCAGCAGACCTTTGCCGCGCAGCCCTGGCTGGCGGCCCATCTGCACGAGGCCCCGGCGCTGCAGCAGCACGCCTCGTGGGGCGAGCTGGAGGTCGGCGCCCCACAGCTGAGCGCGGACCCGGCCTTGCTGGGGCGGGCGCTGGACAATCTGCTGAACAACGCCGCTCGCTACGCACGACAGCACATCCGACTGAGCTTTGCCGTAGCGGATGGCTGGCAGTATCTGCGCGTGGCCGATGATGGCCCCGGCATCCCGCCGGAACAGCGGGTACGGGTGCTGGAGCCCTTCGTGCAGCTGGAGGGCGGCGCGGCACGCAGCAAGGGTCAGCTCGGCCTCGGGCTGGCCATCGTCAGCCAGATCATGCAGGCGCATGGCGGTCGCGTCAGCATCGAGGACAGCCCGTGGCAGGGGGCGCAAGTGAGTCTGTGCTGGCCGTTACAAAGCGTTACACATGACAACAATTGCCAACAGACGCCAGTCAGTCCCGGGTCGTAGCATGTGTCCATGCCGTCGCGTTGGCGGCAACTCCTGAAGCCTCGATAACGTTCAAAGGATTGATCATGAAAAAACTGACTCTGGTAGTAAGTGGCCTGGCATTCGCCGTTGCAGCTTCCGCAGGCTTTGCCGCCGATGCCAAAAAGCCGGTTATTGCCGCTTCCGCGCCTGCCGCCGTTGCACCAGCTGCGAAAAAAGCACCGGCAAAAGTTGAGCACAAGATCGTTAAAGCCAAAAAGACCGCTGCTAAAAAAGTGGTTAAGCCAGCTGAAACCAAACCAGCTCAGTAAGCTGTCAGCGCGATACCGCCCCGCGTCAGCGCGGGCGACGGCATCAAGCAAAACAGGGTTGGCCGCATGCGGCCAACCCTGTTTGTTCATGGCGCCATTGTTTTATCGTCCGTTACTCCGCCAGCGCCTCGCGCTGCAGTAACACCAGTTCGGCGATACCCTTCTCCGCCAGTTGCAGCAAGGCGTTCATTTCTTCGCGGCTGAACGGTACGCCTTCCGCGGTGCCCTGCACCTCGACAAAGTGGCCGTCACCGGTCATCACCACGTTCATGTCGGTTTCGCAGCCGGAGTCTTCCTCGTAGTCGAGATCCAGCAGCGGCACGCCGTCGACGATACCGACCGAAATCGCCGCCACGTGCTGGCGCAGCGGGTTTTCGCTGAGCTTGCCGGCGGCCAGCAGGCCGTTGATGGCATCGGCCAGCGCGATGTAGGCACCGGTGATGCTGGCGGTGCGGGTGCCGCCGTCAGCCTGGATCACGTCGCAGTCGATCTGGATCTGGCGCTCGCCAAGCTTGGTCAGGTCCACCACCGCGCGCAGGCTGCGCCCGATCAGGCGCTGGATTTCCTGGGTGCGACCGGATTGCTTGCCGCTGGCCGCTTCGCGGCGCATGCGGCTGTGGGTCGAGCGCGGCAGCATGCCGTATTCGGCGGTGACCCAGCCCTGGCCCTTGCCCTTCAGGAAGCCGGGCACCGTTTCGTCAATGCTGGCGGTGCAGATCACCTTGGTGTCGCCGAACTCGATCAGCACCGATCCTTCGGCGTGGCGGGTGTAGTTGCGGGTAATGCGGACGCTGCGCAGCGCGTCGGCAAGTCGTTGGGATGAACGCATGGCGCGAGGCTCTTGTCAGGGATAATGCGGGATTCTACCCGATCGCCCTGCCATGCGCGGCGGCTTGCCGCTCAGTGCGGCTGCCGGGGCAACAGTTCGGCGGCCAGCTCATGCTCCATCAGCAGACCGGGGATGGCGTCATCGGGCAGGAAACCGGCCAGCGTGTGGCTGTCGATGAAGCCGCTGCGACCGTCCAGCACCGCATCCGCCGGCAGCAGGGTGAAGGCCACCGCCGACAGGTTGTCACCGCGCTCGCCGCCGCGTTTTTCCGCCACCGCCATCAGCGCCGGCAGCACCGCCGGCGCCACCCGCCCGTTGAACACGCGCGCCAACTCCGGGTCAGGCACCACGCTCCACAGCCCGTCGCTGCACAGCAGCACGCTGCAGCCGGCCTGCAGCGGCAGCGGATGGAGAACGCTGACTTCCGGCTCGCCCATCGCACCCAGGCAGTTGTAGATGCGGTTGCGCGCCGGGTGCACCGCGGCCTCGGCCTCGCTCAGCTGGCCGCTGTCGATCAGGCGCTGTACGTGGGAATGGTCGCGGCTGCGGAAACGCACCGCGCCCTGCTCCAGCAGATACAGCCGCGAATCGCCGACGTAGGCGCAGTACACGGTATCGTCCTGCACGATGGCCACCACCACCGTGGTGCTGGGGATCTCGCGCAGGTGGTGGGCGATCGCGTGGTCGATGATGGCCTGGTGCGCCTCGCCCAGCGCCCAGCGCAGGAAGTCGCCCGGCTGCAGCAGCCGCGGGGTGGCCTGGCAGCGGAACTGCTGCACCAGCACCTCGGTGGCGATCCGCGCCGCCACTTCGCCGTCGATATGGCCGCCCATGCCGTCGGCCACCACCAGCAGCACGCACTCGCTGGAGCAGGTCACCGCCAGGCGGTCTTCGTTATTGCCGCGTCCGCCGATGCGGGAATCGACTGCCAGCGCAAACTTCATCGCTTTTTCCCCGTCAGCCAGGCGCCGGCCTTCTGCCATAGCGAGGGCAGCGGCGTGACATAGTCAGTGGCCAGCAGGCGCTGCTGCATCTGCTCCAGACTGTCCGGCCGCCGCTGTGGCTCCAGCTGCAGACAGGCATCGACCAGCGCCAGCAATTGCGGCGAATAGTGGCGGGCAAAGCGCTGGCTGGCCGGTTGCAGCGTATCGGCCTGCTGCCGCTCGTCCGCCGACGGCAGGCGGCCACCGCCCAGCATCGCGTACAGGCTGGCGCCGAGACCGTAGATATCGGTCCACGGCCCGAGCTTGGCCTTGGCGTCGTACTGTTCCGGTGCGGCATAGCCCGGTGTGAACATCGCGGTCAGCGCCTGCCCCGGTCGCCGCAGCGCCTGGCGCGCGGCACCGAAATCAAGCAGCACCGGCGAGCCGTTGCGGCGCAGGTAGATGTTGGCCGGCTTGATGTCGAGGTGCAGCAGCTGCTGCTGGTGCACCTCGCGCAGGCCGCCGATCAGCTCGGCAAACAACTTGCGCAGCCGCGCCTCCGGCAGGCTGCCGGCAGCCAGCGTCAGTTCCTTGCTCAGCGGCCGGCCCTCGGTGTACTCCATCACCATGTATACCGTGTTATTGGCCCGGAAGAAGTTCACCACCCGCACGATATTGGGATGCTGGATGCCGGCCAGCACCCGCGCCTCTTCGAAGAAGCACTTCAGGCCGACACGGAACGCCTCGCGGTCCAGCTCGTCGATGATGGTGACCTCACCGCCAGGCTGGCGGCTGGTCATGTCCAGCGGCAGGTATTCCTTGATCGCAAACTTGCGGTCGTAGTGATCCAGCGCCAGGTAGACCTGACTGAAACCGCCGGAGCTGAGCTCGCGGACGATGGTGTAGTCATCCAGCCGGAAGCCGGCGGGCAGTGCGCTTTGCTTGGATTGCGTCATGTGCATTGTTATAGTGTAGCGGCCCCTGAATCGGAACCCTAGCTATTCGGGGCATGTCTTCCTGAAAACCATGACAGCCGGAGCTCCCATGATCCTGAGTATGACAGGCTTTGCCTCCGCCACCCGTGACTTCCCGGGCGGCCTATTATCCATTGAACTACGCGCGGTGAACCACCGTTACCTCGACGTGCAGATGCGGCTACCGGAAGAGCTGCGCGTGATCGAGGCGCAACTGCGCGAGCTGATCGCCGGCCGCGTCACCCGCGGCAAGGTGGAATGCCGCGTCGGCATCAGCCAGAACGACAACGACAACCAGCAGCTGGAACTGAACCCGGACATGGTGCAGCGCCTGCTGGCGATCAGCAACCAGGTCAAGACCATCGCGCCGCAAATGCGCGAGCTGGGCATGGGCGAGCTGCTGCGCTGGCCGGGGGTGCTGAAATCCAATTCGCTGCCGCCGGAAGTGCTGCAACAGCTGTGCCTCGACGGCCTGAAGGTGGTGCTGGAAGACTTCCGCGCCACCCGCGGTCGCGAAGGCGAAAAACTGGCGCAGGTGCTGCGCGACCGGCTGGAATCGATGGCGCAGATCATCAGCGACATCAAGCCACGCCTGCCGCTGATCCTGGATGCCTATCGTGCCAAGCTGTCGGCACGGCTACAGGAGGCGCTGGGCAATGTCGACGACGACCGCATCAAGCAGGAGTTCGCCCTGTTCGCGCAGAAGATCGACGTTGACGAGGAGCTGGAGCGCCTGAGCACGCACCTCTCCGAAATCCGTCGCATCCTGAAAACCGGCGGCCAGGTCGGCAAGCGGCTGGACTTCCTGATGCAGGAACTCAACCGCGAAGCCAACACCCTCGGCTCCAAGTCGGTCGCCACCGAAACCACGCAGGCCTCGGTGGAGCTGAAGGTGCTGATCGAGCAGATGCGCGAGCAGATTCAGAACGTCGAGTAAGCATTAGTCACCGAGACGCAGACGCCATTGCGGCCAACCTTGCAACAAGGTTGGCCGCATTTTTTTCAGCACGGCTCAGTCATTGTCCTGCCAGATCAGGCGCGCGATGGCGGAAGAGTCCAGCTCGCCCTCGCCATTGGCCACCAGCTGGTCGATCAGGCCAGCGACACGCGCGGCCTCCGGCAGCTTGATGCCCAGCGACGCCGCGGTGTCCAGCACGATGCCCATGTCCTTCTGGTGCAGCTTGGCCTTGAAACCCGGCGCGTAGTTGTCGTCGATCATGCGCTGGCCGTGCACATCCAGCACCCGGCTGCTGGCAAAGCCGCCCAGCAGCGCCTCGCGCACCGGCGCCGGGTCCACGCCGCAAGCCTTGGCCAGCTTCATCACTTCCGCCACCGCCGCCACGCCGACGCCGACCGCGATCTGGTTGCAGGCCTTGGCCACCTGGCCTGCCCCGCTGTCGCCGATATGGGTAATGGTCTTGCCCATCGCCTGCAGCACCGGCCGCGCGGTGGCCAGCGCCGCCGCCTTGCCGCCGACCATGATTGTCAGCGTGCCGTTGATGGCGCCGACTTCACCGCCGGACACCGGGCAATCGAGGAAGTCGATGCCGCTGGCGGCCAGCTTGGCGGCGATCTCGCGGGCGCCGATCGGCGAAATGGTGCTCATGTCGACGCACACCAGCCCCGGCCGCGCACCGTGCACCACGCCGTGCTCGCCCAATAGCACCGCCTCGACGTCGGCGGTATCGGAAACATTGGTCACCAGCACCTCGACGTTGGCCGCCAGTGCCTGCGGGCTGTCCGCCCAGTGCGCGCCCTGCGCCAGCAGCGGCTCGGCGCTTTCGCGCCGCCGTGCCCAGACCCAGACTTCATGTCCGGCCTTGAGCAGGTTTTCCACACACGGGCGCCCCATGATCCCCAGACCGATATACGCAACTTTCATCATGTTCCTAAGCAGAGAAATCCAAGCCGGCCACTCGCCGGCTCAGGATGGAGGCGGCTGGCGCTGTGCCAGCCACTGTTCGAAATTCATGTCCTTGCCGGTGGCCTGGTGTTCGAGGAAATACAGGAAGGCGAGGATTTCGGCCACCGCGCGATACAGCTCCGGCGGGATGTGGCTGTCCATGTCTACCTGCATCAGCAGGTTGACCAGCTCCGGCGAGTCGTGCACGAAAACACCGGCTTCCTTCGCCTGCTCGATGATACGCTCGGCCATGCGGCCATAGCCCTTGGCCACCACTTTTGGCGCCGCGCTGTCCTCGCTGTAGCGCAGCGCGACCGCAGAACGGCGATGCTCAGGCTTCATCGTCGGCCTCGTGCTTGACCAGCAGGCTGGCCAGTGCCAGACCGGCCCCCTCCAGCGCCGAGCCCAGCCGGCTGCGATACTGTTCGATCAGCAGTGCGGTCTGCCCATCATCGGCATCGAACACCACCTGCACCTGCTTGCCCACCATGCGCAGCCGTGCCCCGACGCCACCCAGTGCCGGCAGTTCCAGATTCAGTCGCGTTTGCCACACCGGCAGTTCCAGCTCGCCATCCGCTTCGCGCTCGGCGACTTCCTCGCGCTGGATTTCCCAGTCCACCGCCTGTCCCGGCCACGCCTGCCCCTGGAACACCAGCACTTTCTGCTCGTGCACTTCCAGCTGCTTCTGCACCAGCTGCCCCAGTTCCGGCGACAGCCCGGCCCGGCCCTCGTGCAGCAGCTTGGCTTGCGGCTCCAGCTTCAGCTCTTCCAGCGACAGGCGGCCATCGACCCATGCCCGCTGGTGCGACTCGTAGAAGACGCCGCTTTTTTCCACCGACTGCCGTAGCTGCTCGCCAGCACCCGGCGCCGCCGGGTCGGTCAGCAGGGTCAGGCTGCCACGTGCCGCCGACTGTGTTGAGGCCGCATCCAGCAAACCGTTCAGATAGCGGCCGGCCGAGGTAAAGGCGACCGGTACCGACTTTTCGTCCGGCAGTGCATTGAGGCGTAACAGGTCGAACTGCAGCAGCGGCATGGTCGCGCCTACCCGCAACAGCATCGGCTCCCTGGTCAGCAGACCGTCCGCCGGTGCCTTCAGGTTAAACACCGCATTCTTGATCAGCACCATCGCGCTGCCGTCCGCCAAACGCTCCGCCAGCCGGCCGGTGACCACCTCGCCACGGGCGAGATCGGGCAGCCGCCCCGGCTGCGACAGGGTTTGCAGCGCGGTACTGTTGTCGTCCTGCAGTGCAGCCGACACCGCCCGCGCCAGCTCGCTGCTGCGCAGCGCCGTCGCCGGGTCCTGCAGCACGTCCAGCAGATTGAACGACAGCGGCGGCCCGGTGGTCACGCGCAGCGACAGCGCATTGCCATCGGCGGTCATGCCCTTGGGCAGACTTAGCACGAAGGCCTCACCCTTGATGGTGGCGGCCAACTTGCCATCCGGCAGGCGTTCGGTGATGTGGGCGGTGACGGTCTCGCCGGACTGCAATGCCGGCAAGCGTGCGGGCGAGGAGGCAACCTCGACCGGGCTGCGCGTCGTCTCGCGGCCGGGGCGATTGGCAACAATCGTCGACGCTTCGGCCGCACCGGTCGACTGTTTGCCCGGTGCCAGAATCGGGGGCAGGGAAATCATGAAGTGGGGCTATTGCGGTACAGCGACAGAATCAGCTCGGCCTCGCTGCGGGAAATGCCGCAGCGCTCGGCAACATCGGCGCTGCCCAGGCCACGCTTGAACATTTCTACCGCCTGATTGTAGGGGCTGATGCCCTCGCTGCTGGCGGCCGGCAACTGCTGGCGCGGCTCGTGTTCGAGCACTTTCTGTTGTGCCATCAGCGCAATGTCCTGGATATTGCGCTGTGCGGCCGCCAACTGCTTCTGCAGCTGCTCATGGCTGACCGCCTCGACCGCGCGCTCGGATTCGATGCGCAACAGCCGTTGCCACAGATAGAAGATTGCAACGGCCTGCGCGATCATCAGGCCAATCAGCAACACCAGATAAATGGTCATGATCACGACTCCGGTAACACGGACACTCCCTCTGGCTCAGGTAAAGAGCGAATGTCCTCAAGCTTGTTGATGCTGGCAGGGTAACGATCACAAGCGATGCCGGCCTGCCCTCAGTCATCCAGGAACACGGTGCGGCACGGCAACACTGCTTTTACTATGGCACGCAATCGGCAGGATAACAGCGTCGTTTGCAGCTTGGCCGCAACGGCAAAAGCCCCGCTCCACACCGTAAAACGGTGCCGGCTAGAGGCTGTCTTTATAGGTAGAAAGCAGGTTTTGCCGCGTTTTCAGCAGCGCCAGTTCCGGTTGCAACTGGCCTTTGCTGGCGGTGACCTGCTGGGTCAGGGCTTGCAGCAAACGCTGCGCGCTGAGCAGTTCGGCCAACACCCCGTCATGCGCTGCGGCAGGTAGCGCCGACAATGGCGACAGTGTTGCCTGTGCCGCCACCAGTTGCTCCGCGAGCATTACCGCCCGCTCCCAGTCCTGGGACTCGACCGCGGCTGACAGCACTTGCGCCAGCGACAGCCAGGCGCGCCAGTCTTCCGCCAGCTCAGGCTGCGCCATACACTTTTCCTGCGTCACCCGGCGCACTGCCCTGCGCGTTGGCCGGCACCCCGATCTGTACCCAAGCATCGCGGATTTCATTCAACAGTGCACACACCTGGTCTAGCAACGCGGGGTCGTTATTGATGTTGGCCTGGAACAACTGGCGGGTGCAGTATTCGTAAAGCTGGTCAAGGTTGCTGGCAATGTCGCCGCCTTTTTCGTGATCGAGCGCCAGGCGCAGTCCTTCGTCCACGATCGAGATCGCCTTGCCGATCAGCATGCCTTTGTCAGCAACTTGCCCGGCTTCCATCGCGATCTTTGCGCGCCGGATCGCCTGCAGCGCACCATCCAGCAACATGAGCACCAGTTTATGAGGGGTCGCTACCAATACCTCGGTCTCAAGTGCGGAGCGACCGTAAGCGGCCTGCATATGCCTAGAAAGTGCCATGATGAAGCCTTAATCGATGTTATCCAGTTCAGGAACTCTTTTGCATGCTGCTGATTTGCTGGGTCAGGAACGAGCTGCTGGCGTTCAGTTGCGCCAGCAGGCGGTCCATCGCATTGAACTGGGCCTTGTAGCGGGCCTCGGTTGTCTCCAGGCGCTTGGCCATGGTGTCCTGCTGTTTCTGCAAGTCTTTCAGCGACGCGTTCAGGCCCTTGTTAAACGAGTCCAGTGTGCCATTGGTGCTGAGCATCCCCTCCAGCTTCTTGTCCAGATTGAAGGAGAAGCCCTGCGTGTAGGTCAGCGAGCCACGGTCACCGATGGTACCACCGCTGAGGTCGATGGTCAGGCCTTCCACCGGGGTGCCGATCGCCCCGATCAGCTTGCTACCGTCACCACGTGCCGCGTAACCGCCGATGGTACCGGCCACACTCGCCGAGCCGGCGACACCGCTAGCGGCGGCAAAGCCTGCAAAATCCAGCCCACTCAGCACGTTGACCTTGGAATCGATGCCGGTCTTGACCGAAGAAATCAGCAATTTGCCGCTATCCTCATCGACGCTGACTGAAACCTTTCCTTTGGCTGCAGTCAGGCCGGCATCACCATTGATGGCAGTTTCCAGCGCTTTGGCCAATTCGGTGGCACTATTATAGGTACCGGTAACCTGAGCGTTGACGGTAGTGTTGTCGACCATGACCGAAAACGCGTTGGTGCCGGATACCGGCAGCGTCGGCACGTTGCCAGCCTGATTGTAACCGTTGGTCAGGGCGCTGACGGAGACTTCGTAGCTGCCCGCCACGGTCTTGGCAGTACTCGACACATAGGACATGCCCTTGCCATCGATCTGGGCACCGGTGGCAAAAAACTTGGCCACATCATCGGGCGAGGCTTCGATCGCCTTGCTCAGCTTGCTCGAGTCCAGGCTCAGACTGCCATCCTTGGCAAAGGCCAGTCCCAGCTGGCTGGCAACCTGGTAGCTGCCGCTATTCTTGGTGGCGGCGCCAAAAGCGGCACGCAATTGCGTTTCGATACCACGAATCGCCGTCACACCACTCAACGGTGACGATGAGCCGGCCTCGCCGGGTGCGTTACCGGGCGTCGCCGCCGTGGTCTCCTTCAACACCTTTGTGAAGTCGTTGTACGACTTCACAAAGTCTTCCAGTGTTTTCTTGATGCCGGCAGTGTCGCGGCTGACACTCATCTTCAGCGCCGCATCGCCTGCTTCCTGCTCTTTCTTCAGCGTCAGCGTCACGCCATCGATAGCGTCGCTGACGGTGTTGGACTGCTTGGTGATTTTCAGACCATCGACGTAAAACACGGAATCCTTGGCCGGCTGCAACACCGTCATTGTCGTGCCCGCCGGATCATGGGTCAGGTTCGCCAGAGACGAAGTGGCGCCGCCGGCAGCCGTGACCTTCAGCGTACTCTCGGTCCCGGTCTTGCCAGAGGAGTAGATCAGCCGATAACCGCTGCCGTCATTGACGATACTGGCGCTGACACCGATATTGGCCTTGTTGACCGCATCGCGCACCTGCTCAAGCGTGGCATTGGCCGGGATCTTGACATCCTTCTGGGTCGAGCCGGAGAGCGGAGTGAAGGTGGCACCGGAGGTGGTACCAAAGGAAAAACTGAGTGTCTCCTCGGTCGCGCCATTGATGGCGGTCTTGCTGCTGGTGAAAATACTCGACGACAGCTTCTGCGCTGCGGCCAGCGTTTCCACCTTCAGGCTGAAGCCGCCCACCGGCGCCTTGGCTCCGGCGCTGATCTCTGCCACGTCCTTGTCGGAGGTGGTCGACGACAATGTCTGGTATTTGGCCGGATCCTGCAGTGCCTTCAGCGCGGCCTGGAATGACGCCAGGCCACTCTTAACCTGACCGACCGCCGAGATCTTGCTTTCGAAAACCTGTTGCTTCTGCTGCAGCTTCAATAACGGACGGGTTTCAATATTCATCAGCTTGGAAACCAGGCTGTCAATATCCATCCCGGAACCAAGACCACTCGAACTCAATGCCATGATATTTCTCCCGCCATTATTCAGTCGTAGGGCCAGCCGGCACTACGCTTGCTGCAACCAAAATTACGCCTTGCTCTGATACAAAACACCGACCAGCTTGTCCAGGTTCTTGGACAGTTCCAGTACTTCTTCGGTCGGAATCTGGCGGATCACCTTGTCGGTGTGCTTGTCGATCACCTTCACAATCGGCACGCCCAGATCTTCATCGATGGAGAAGTTCAGTTCGCTGGCAAAGGTGGCGACCAGCTTGCTGATCTTTTCCGTAGCTTGCGCCAGCTCTTCCTTGTCCAGCACGTTCTTGCCCTGACCACCGGCAGCAGCACTGGACAGCGCTTGCACCGCACCGGCAGAAACCGGCACCGTCGGGGCGCTGGCTTGCTGGGCCGGCAACGGCACAGAGCGACCGGCACTGTCAGACAAGGCGGTGGTAACAGGTGTGGCAACAGGCAACAGTGGTGATAATGACGACATAGTACACCTCCAAGACGAAAAGCCTGGCGTGGAGGCCACGCCAGGCACGCTGGGTTACAGGAGGGCCACGCCCTCACCCACCTAGATTAACGCAGCAGCGACAGTACTTGCTGTGGCAGCTGGTTGGCCTGCGCCAGCATGGCGGTACCAGCCTGTTGCAACACCTGGTTACGGCTCAGTTTAGCTGTTTCTGCGGCAAAGTCGGTATCCTGAATACGGCTACGCGAGGCACTCAGGTTCTCCGACGAAGACTGCAGGTTGGAGATGGTGTTCTCAAAGCGGGACTGCAGGGCACCGAACTGGGCACGCTGGCCGTTGATCGCCTGCAGTGCGGAGTCAACGATCTTGATCGCATTCTGCGAGTTGGCGAACGAAGTCACGTCCAACGAAGCCACGGTTTTGAGGGTCGACGAACCACCCAGTACCAAGCCGGAACCAGCGTCGGTCACCGAGAAACTCTTGTCGGAGTCAAACACCACGGTACCGTTTGCGATGGTGGTGGCGCCAGCAGCAGTGGCACCTGGAGCGGCAACCAGCGCCGGCGTGGTGCCGGTATTGTTGTAGGTCGCCATTGTAATGTTGCCAGAACCTGCCTGGTTGGCAAGCTGGATATCCGATCCGGTAGCGTTGGTCAGCTTGATGCCGCCCAGCGACGAATCAAACTCTGCGGTCACACCAGTTTTGCCGCTGGCGGCGTTAATGGCATTGATCGCTTCGGAGTAGTCATCGGCGCTGCTCACCGATGCACCAGTACGGAACGATACGGTCACCGCGGTAGCGTTGTCGGAAGTGATGTTCACCGCGAATGTACCGCTGGCGGCCAGGGTCAAGTTGGACTCGGTTTTGGCGGAAGCGGTGACACCGGTCTGCGAGGTCAGCTTGTTGACGTTGGCCGCAATGGTCTTGGCGCTGTCGGTTGCCACAGTTGTGTACTTGGCCGAACCCAGCGAACCGGCAACGGTAATGTCTTTAGCCGCAACCACGTTGGTTGCCGTTTTACTAGCAGTACCTGCTACTGTGACGTTGTTGTTGCCGTAGTTGCTGGTGCGGAAGTTGGAACCGGTAGCCTGGATGGTCTGGTTGGCGTTGGCGCCGACCTGGAAGGTCAGGGTGCCGGACGAGCCATCCAGCAGCTTCTGGCCGTTGAATTCGGTAGTCTGGGAAATACGGTCCAGTTCGGAGGTCAGCTGCGTCACTTCGGACTGCAAAGCCTGACGGTCGGAAGCCGAGTTGCTGGAGTTGGACGACTGTACCGCCAGCTCACGGACACGCTGCAGGATGTTACCAGCGGAAGACAGTGCGCCTTCAGCAGTCTGCGCCATCGACACGCCATCATTGGCGTTGCGACGAGCCTGATCCATACCGCGAACCTGACCGCCCATGCGCTCGGAGATGGCCAGACCGGCGGCATCGTCTTTGGCGCTGTTGATGCGCAGGCCGGACGACAGGCGCTGCAGCGAGGTGGACAAGGCGCTTTGGGAACCGGACATATTACGCTGCGAGTTCAGCGAAGCCACGTTAGTGTTGATGGTCAGCATGGTTGCTCCTTGGAATCATCAATCTGGGCGTTGTACCAGCCGGCCCCGTGCCGCTGCTACCGCCTTCCCAAGCTTTATCGGACCGTCGAAAGAAAGCTTTAGCAATCCGGTGAAAATTTTTAATCAGGCAGCAACAACAGCCAGTGCTCCGGCTTCACCATACCCGCCTGTTCGAAGCCGGCCATGCAGGAAGGCAAATAGTTTTCCTGATGAATGCTGGTTCTATAAAACAGGTACACCAGCTCAATGACTTCCTTGGCCTCAAGCTGCCGCTGCCTTGCTGCGGTCAGGCCCACCAGCCAGAAACGCAATAGCAGGTACTCCATGCACAGCTGCTGCACATCCTGCACGACCTGTCCTTGCAGTGGGAAGTAACCGGTATAGGCGTGATTGAGCAGGATGCGGCCCAGCCATTGTTCGACCTCGGCGGACAACGCCGTTGCGGCGAAAGTCCGGCACAGCACCGCCTCATCCACCTCCGCCTCCAGCTGGCCCGCCCCAAGCGCTTGCAATGCCTCGGTAATCAGCTCCAGGTAACGCGGGCGATTGAAGTGCAGATCGGCCCGCACCCGGCTGGCAGCGGCCAACGTTTTGATGTGCAACTGCTCGTGGCGCTGCCAGCCTTGCAGCGCGGCAAGCGCCTGCCCGTTCTGCAGCTGTTGCTGCCAGTCGAGCAACAGGGCCGCGATGTCGTCCAGCAATACCGCACCAGAGGTCGCATCGAACTGATCCACCGTCTGCTGCAATGATTCCGCGATCAGCAGTTGCAAGGCCAGCCTTTGCCATAACTGCACTTCCGCTGCCCCCAGAATAGCCAGGAAAAACGCGCGTACCTGCTCCATTTCCGGACTGGCAATCGCCTCTGGGATACTGGCAATCGTACTGGCACGGGCAGGCAGTTGCAGCTGCTGCAGCTGCAAGGCGCGCTCGTTTTCGATGATCAGGCGTGCGATTTCCGGGCAGGATGGCGAGGCAAACTGCTCCAGCACGCCGGCCACCGACTTGGTGGCACGGGGATAGGTGGCACAGACATCGGGCAATATCTGTTCGCCACACTTTTTGTGAAGCTGACACAGACCATCGTCTCCCAACAACTCACAACGCGCGTGCTCCGCGTGACTAATCGACAGAAAACCGAAATCCCTGCTACCGCTCCTACCTGAACCGCGGTGCAACGCTTTCTTGAGCAGCGGTTTCAGCTCTTTATCGGGAAGGTTCTTCAGCCGAAGGTAAGCCTCGTGCTCGACAGGTACTCGCCAGCCATAGCAGCAGGTGTCGGGGCACGCCGGCCCAAGACAGGAAAACTGCGCCAGATACGCGGGGGCGATCATGCTTTTCAATTGGGTTTCTGCCATCGTCTCTTCCCTGAATGCCAGTAGTTGCTCATTTTGCCAGCTGCGTCAGCACGGCCAAGATCTTGCTGACCCCCTGCTCGAACACCGTCTCCGGCAGGGCAACCGTATCGCTGCTATTGCCCTTGCCGGCCGCCCAGTTCACCACCAGGCTGAGATTGGCATATGGCAGCGCCAACTCACGCGCCAGTGCCGCCTCCGGCATGCCGGTCATGCCGACCATGTCGGCGCCGTCCCGCTCGATACGGCGGATTTCCGCCACACTCTCCAGCCTCGGTCCTTGGGTACAGGCATAGACCGCGCCGTCGATCACGCTCAAGCCGGCCTCGCGACTGGTCTGTACCAGGCGGGCGCGCAGCTCGCGGTCAAACGGCCAAGTGAAGTCGACGTGCACCACCGGCTTTTCCGGTCCCTCGAAGAAGGTGTGCTTGCGACCCCAGCTGTAGTCGACAATATTGTCGGGGATCACCAGGCTGCCCGGCACCATGTCCGGGCGGATGCCGCCGACGGTACCGATGGCAATCACCCCCTTGACGCCGACACTGTGCAAGGCCCAGATATTGGCGCGGTAATTGATCTCGTGCGGGGCGATGGAGTTGCCATAGCCGTGGCGGGCAATGAACACCACGTTCTGCATGCCGATGCGGCCGAAGGTCAGCGCGCAGGACGGATCGCCGTACGGGGTACGCACAACCTGGCGATGGTTCACTTCGAGAATGGGCAATTTGGCGAGGCTACTGCCTCCGATGATGGCGAGCATGACGTTCTCCTTGTTATGGCTGCTCTGTGCCGAATTCTAATCCGCAGGCATGAAAAAAGCCCGCAACATTTACGGTTGCGGGCTGGCCGGGATATATCGCCAGGCTTACTTCAGCGCATGGATGGCCGGCAGGTTGCGCCAGGCGCCGCGCACGTCCATGCCGTAGCCGAACACGTAGCGGTCCGGCACGTCGATGCCGACGAAATCGGCCTTGATCGGCTTATCCTTGCTGATCAGCTTGTTGGCGAACACGCCGCTGTAGAAGGCCTTGGCACCCATGGCCAGCACCTTGTCGCGGATCGCAGCCATGGTGTGACCTTCGTCCAGGATGTCGTCCAGCACCAGCACCACGCGGTCGCGCACGTCTTCCTTCGGCGCGGTCTTCCACACCAGCTCGCCACCCTGGGTCTTGTCGCCGTAGCGGGACACGTGCACGTAGTCGAAATCGAGCGGGAAGATCAGGCGCGGCAGCAGCTGGCCGGTGAACACCACCGCCCCGCCCATCACCGACAACACCAGCGGATAGCTTTCTCCCAGCTCGGAGGTGATGTCGGCGGCCATGCGGTCGACCGCGGCATTGACCTCTTCGGCGGAAAACAGGATGTCCGAGCTATTCAGAATGCCACGGGCTTCGGCAACATTAGCCATGATGATGAGTCCTTATTCAAGAAAACGGCACGCCGCCTGACACGGCAGGCGGCGTGATGGATGGGTTTGCGCTCAGTCGCGTGGCAGGCGGGACAGGAAGTCGGCAAAATCGCTGCCGACCTCGTGATGCTTGAGGCCGTACTCTACCGTGGCTTTAAGATAGCCCAGTTTCGAGCCGCAATCGTAGCGCTTGCCGGTAAACGGATAGGCCAGTACCGGTTCGTCCTTGAGCAACGCGGCGATGCCGTCGGTGAGCTGGATTTCGCCGCCGGCGCCCGGCACGGTATTGAGCAGCTTGTCGAAGATGCGCGGCGTCAGAATGTAGCGACCGACCACCGCCAGGTTGGACGGCGCCACGTCGGGATGCGGTTTCTCCACGATGCTGGATACCTGCTGTCGGCCATTGCCATCGGCGGCCACCTCGACGATGCCATAGGAACCGGTTTCCTCGCGCGCCACCGTTTCCACGCCCAGCACCGAGCTGTGGGTCTCGTTGAACACGCGCACCATCTGCTCCATCGCCCCCGGCTCACCGTCGATCAGGTCGTCGGCCAGGATCACCGCGAACGGCTCGTTGCCGACCACCGGCTTGGCGCACAGCACCGCGTGCCCCAGTCCCAGCGCCTCCGCCTGACGGATGTAGATGCAGCTAACGTTGGCCGGCAGAATCTCCTGCACCGTTTCCAGCAGTTTTTTCTTGTTGCGGTTTTCCAGCTCGGTTTCCAGTTCGTAGGCCTTGTCGAAGTGGTCCTCAATGCTGCGCTTGTTGCGACCGGTGATGAAGATCAGCTCGGTGATGCCGGCGGCCACCGCCTCTTCCACCGCGTACTGGATCAGCGGCTTGTCGACGATGGGCAGCATCTCTTTCGGACTGGCCTTGGTGGCGGGCAGGAAGCGGGTGCCCATGCCGGCCACCGGAAATACCGCTTTGGTAACTTTTTGCATGATGAGTCTTTTTATCCGGACAACATGTTAAGTAGCGGGCAATTGTAGGCGTTTTATCGCCACCGCTCTAGTTTTGCCTGCCGTCACGACGCCAGCAAGGCCAGTAGGCCGGCTTCGTCCAGCACCGCCACCCCCAGCTCCACAGCCTTGTCCAGCTTGCTGCCCGCCTCGGCGCCGGCCACCACGTAGTGGGTCTTCTTCGATACGCTACCGGACACCTTGCCGCCAGCCGCCTCGATCAGCGCCCGGGCCTGGTCGCGACCCATGGTGGGCAGCGTGCCGGTGAGCACGAAGGTCTTGCCGGCCACGGTGGCGTTGTCGGCGCCGGCTTCCACCTGCGGCGCTGCCGCTAGGATGCCCTCACAGTAAGCGGCGATGGCTTGCAGCTGGGCACGGTGGTCAGGCTCACCCAGCCAGTCGGCCAGCGCGTTGACCACCTCGGCCGGCAGCTCAAGCTGGATCACCGCCACGCGCGGCAGCGCGGCCAACGTGGCCAGCTCGCCCTGCTGCGCCGCCAGCTGCTGCGCGCGCACCTCGGTCAGCCGCGGCACGTTCAGCCGCGCGTAAAGGTTGGCCGCAGCCAGCTTGTCGCGCAACTGCGCCTTGGGCGCGTGCTCGTCGGCCGGTGCCACGCCGGCGGCCAGCAGCGCATCGATCACCTGTTCGTTCTGCGCCTCGGCAAAGAATTCGGCGATGGCATCGGCCACCACGCCGCCAATGTCCGGCAGCGCCGCCAGCACCGCACGCGGCGCGCGGCGCACGTTATCCAGCGTACCCAGCCAGTCGGCCAGGGTCTTGGCAGTGGATTCGCCGACGTGGCGGATGCCCAGCGCGAACAGCAAGCGCGCCAGTGGCGGGGTCTTGCTGGCAGCAATGGCCTCGATCAGGTTGTCGGCCCACTTGGTGGCCACCTTGCCGGCCTTGACGGTTTCCGGCGTGATGCCCTCCTGCTCGTCGGCACGGCGCTTCATCTGCAGCAGGTCATCCAGCGTCAGCCGGTACAGGTCGACCACGCTATGCACGTAGTCGAACTCCACCAGTTTGTCGATGTAGCGCTCGCCGAGGCCGTCGATGTCCATCATGCGGCGGCCGGCAAAGTGCTGGATCGCCTGTGTGCGCTGCGCCTTGCACACCAGCCCGCCGGAGCAGCGCGCGATGGCCTCGCCCTCCTCGCGCACCACGTGGCTGCCGCACACAGGGCAGGCGCTTGGCAGGCGGTAGGCCGGGTATTGCGGCTCCTCGCTACTGCTGAACAGGTCGCCGCCGGACGTTGGCCGCATCGGGCGCTGGTCCAGCACCACCGACACCACTTCCGGAATCACGTCGCCGGCGCGACGCACGATCACCGTGTCGCCGACACGCACATCCTTGCGCCGCACTTCGTCCTCGTTGTGCAGCGTGGCGTTGGTCACCGTGACGCCGCCGACGAACACCGGCTTCAGCCGCGCCACCGGGGTGATGGCGCCGGTGCGGCCAACCTGTTCCTCGATGGCCTCCACCCGGGTCAGCGCCTCCTCGGCCGGAAACTTGTGGGCAATCGCCCAGCGCGGCGCGCGCGACACGAAGCCCAGCCGCTGCTGCAGTACGCGGCTGTTCACCTTGTACACCACGCCGTCGATCTCGAACGGCAGGCTGGCGCGCTGCGCCAGCACGCCTTCGTAGTAGCCGGCCAGCCCGGCGGCGCCCTGCACCACCGGGCGCAGCTCGGCCGCGACCACCGGGAAGCCCAGTTCTGCCAGCCAGTCCATCTCGCCGGCGTGGCTGGCCGGCCAGTCGGCGCCCTCCACCTGGGCGATGGCATAGGCAAAGAACGACAAGCGCCGCTGCGCGGTGATGCGCGAATCCAGCTGCCGCAGGCTGCCGGCGGCGGCATTGCGCGGGTTGGCAAAGGTCTTGTCGCCACGCTCGCGCTGCGCGTCGTTCAGGCGCTCGAAGTCGCGCTTCAGCATCAGCACCTCGCCGCGCACTTCCAGCAGCGCCGGCACGTTGGCCGCATGCAGCTTCAGCGGCACCGAACGCACGGTGCGGATATTGGCGGTGACGTTCTCGCCGCTGCTGCCGTCGCCGCGGGTGGCGGCCTGCACCAGCACGCCGTCGCGATACAGCAGGCTCACGGCGAGGCCGTCGAACTTGGGTTCGGTGGCGTACTCGACCTTGGCTGCGGCGAGGTCCTTGCTGACCCGTTCGTCGAAGGCGATCAGCTCGGCATGACGAAGGCCAAAGTCGTCCTGCTGCAGGTCGGAAAAGGCGTTGGACAGCGACAGCATCGGCACCGTGTGGATAACGCTGTCAAACGCAGGCAACGGCGCACCGCCCACGCGGCGCGTCGGCGAGCTGTCGCCGGACAGCGCCGGGCAGTCGGCCTCCAGCTGCTGCAGCTCGCGGAACAGGCGGTCGTACTCGGCATCCGGCACCGTCGGCGCGTCCAGCACGTAGTACTCGTGGTTGTAGCGCTCCAGCAGCGCGGCCAAGGCTTGCGCGCGCTGGCGCTGTTCGGAAGTGGCTTCGGTCATGTTGCGGCCCCGGAAATGCAGCACGCCGGCAAGGGCCGGCGTGCGGAAACAATGAAACGGCAGGAATCAGGCAAACAGGCGCAAGGCGGCGACACTGCCTGGCGCGATGCCGCGGTCGTCCATATTGCCGTAGATGCGTACCAGCTGCTCGCGGATCTTCAGCAGTCCGGCTTCGCTCAGTTCGCGACGGTTGTCGTCGACCAGCCGCGCATCGAATTCCTGCGTCAGCTGCAGCGCGAAGGCAATGGCGCGGTCGAACACCGCGGCACCGCCGGCCACGCGCGGCACGTCAAACAGCAGCGTCAGCGCCGGGAACGACTTGTCGAGCAGGTTGTGCAGCGTGAACGGCGTCTGGTCGGCCGAGGCCAGCGAGTACAGCGAGTTGCCGGAGTCGGCCAGGTAGTGGAACTGGCCGTCCGGCTCCAGCTGCAGGCCGGCGGCTTCGGCCACGCTGCGCAGGCGCGCGCCGGAGATCGGCGCCACCGGCACGATATTGATGCCTATCAGCACGTCGACGTCGGCACAGAAGCGGTCCAGCTCGCGTGCGGCCACCAGTTTCTGCTGCCGTTGCGGGAAGCTGACCTGGGCATCGAACTGCTCGGCGTAATGGTTGATCTGCTGGCAGAAGCTGGCCAGCTCCTGCTCGGTGACTGCGCCACTGCGGTCAACCAGCTGCAGGCCAAAGTTGACCTGCTTGTAACGGGTGCCCGGCAGCAGCTCGGCCGGCGTCCACAGCCCGCGCTCGCTGCGCAGGATGGCCTGTACCCGCTTGGCGACATTGAAGCGCGGCAGCGACGACAGCGTCAGCGGCCGGCTAAACACCACCTCGGCGATGAAATCCAGCGACGGATCCAGCAGCGCCACCACCAGCGCCTGGTGATCGGCGGCATCCATTGCCACCACCTCGTCGTCCTCTTCCGGCTGCGGCTCGCTGACGGCGGGCGGCGGCGTAAAGGCGTGCAGCGGCGGGGTGTCGTTCAGGTAGGCAGGGGTATCGTCCTCGTCCTGCAGCAGCACCGGCTCCAGCCGTTCCTGCTTGCCGTCGCGGACATGATTCTTGGGCACGTCCAGCAGCACATCGGCGTGATGACGTGAAAAGGCCTGGCGGGTCCGCTTGCGAAAGCGCCATTCCTGGTATGTATTGAAGGCGAACACCAGGGCGATGACGATCCCCCCCAGCATCAGCAAGCCTATTTGTATGTCGCTCATCGAGCCTTATCCACTGCTGTGGCCATTATTCAGGACAGTATTATAACAAACGTCGCAACGCAAACGGTGACCACCCTCGCGTCATTGGCCATTCTCTATCGAAAACGCGCTCGATTTTTCGGTTTTGCCGGCCAAAAGCGTAATTTTCACGAAAAAACCGCCAGCGGCAGCGCGACATCGCCACCTGCGGGCAGTGCGACCGGCTACAACTCGTCGAGGCGGAAGCGTACCGGGATATCGATACTGTCCGCCACCGGCTGCCCGCCCTGCCACGCGGCGTCGAAGCGCCAGCTGCGCACGCCGTCGCGTGCGGCACGATCGAGGCGGATAAAACCGCTGGAGCGCAACAGCTGCACCTGCTCGAACTGCCCGCCGGCACTGACCGAGATGCGCAGCAACACCACACCTTCCTCGCCCAGCTCGCGCGACAGCGCCGGATAGGCAGGCTTCGGCGCAAAGCGTACCCGCACCGCGCGGCTTTCGCCTGTCTTTTCCACACCGGCGGCAGTGTTGCCATCACCGGCTGGCGGTGAGGCCGCACCGGCGACAGCCGGGGCAAGGTTGGCCGCAGCGTTGCTACCCGTGCTGCTACTGGCACTGGCCGGCGCGCTCCCGCTAGCAGGTGCGGCCTTGCCGGCCGCCAGTGCCGTCGCGGGTGGCGCGGCTGCGGCAGGCGTGGCGCGACGCGCGACCGGTATCGGTGTCGACTCTGCTGTCACTGCCGGCGGCCGCGCTGCGGCCGGCGCCACAGCGCGGTGGTCGCCGCGCGGTGCCGACGCGGACGGCGCAGGAACGGGCGCGGACAGCAACAGCACCTGCAACGGTGGCGTCAGCGCCGGCAGCGGGCGGAACTGCCAGGCAAACGCAGCCAGCAGCAGCGCGTGCAGGGCCAGCGACAGCAGCAGCGCCGCGCGCATCGCTCAGGCCGTTTCGCGCATTTTCAGCGCTTCGACGATGTCCACCGCCACGATGCGGCTGCAGCCTTGCTCCTGCATGGTCACCCCCACCAGCTGTTCCGCCATTTCCATGGTCAGCCGGTTGTGGCTGATGTAGAGGAACTGCGTGTGCGCGGCCATCTGCTTCACCAGGTCGCAGAAGCGGCTGGTATTGGCGTCGTCCAGCGGCGCATCGACCTCGTCCAGCAGGCAGAACGGCGCCGGGTTGAGCGAAAACAGCGAGAACACCAGACTCATCGCGGTCAGCGCCTTCTCGCCGCCGGACAACAGGTGGATGGTGCTGTTCTTCTTGCCCGGCGGTTGCGCGATGATCTGGATGCCGGCCGACAGCAGGTCGTCGCCAGTCAGCACCAGCTCGGCGCGCCCGCCGCCGAACAGCGTGGGGAAGAACTCGCTCATCTTGGCATTGACCGCGTCGTAGGTGGTCTGCAGCATGTCGCGGGTTTCACCGTCGATTTTGGCAATCGCCTCTTCCAGCGTCGCCATCGCCTGCAGCAGGTCGTCGGTCTGGCTGGCGAGGTAAGCGCCGCGCTTCTGCGCCTCTTCCAGCTCCTGCAGCGCGGCGAGGTTGACCGCGCCGAGGCCGTCGATGGCGCGCGCCAGGCGGGCGATTTCTGCCGCCAGCGCATTGGGCTTCACCGCCTCGGTCAGGTGCGGCAACAGCGCCGCTTCGTCGGCCTCGGCGGTTTTCAGTTCCTCGTCGAAACGCTCGACGTTCAGCCGCGCTTCCTGGTGCTTCAGCAGCCAGTCGGAACGCGCCTCGCGCAGCGCCGGCAAGGCGGCACTGATTTCCTGCTGCTTTTGCGTGTGCTGGCGCAGGGTCTCGGTCAGCGCGCTGAGCTGGTCGCGCGTTGCGGCCAACGTTTGTTCGCGCGTTTCGCGCAGCAGCAGCGCTTCTTGCAACACCTCGTCCGGCGCCGCCTCTTCCACCGTTTCCGCTTCCATCGCCAGCGTTTCCAGGCGCTCGGCCAGCTGCTGGTCGCGGTCTTCCAGTTCGCGCGCACGGCGCGCCAGCTCGGCCACCTTCTGCTCGGCGGTATGCTGCGCCAGCTTGATCTCGTGCAGCATGCGCTCGGCGTCGCGGGTCTTGTTGCGCGCCAGCTCCAGTCCGGTCTCGGCATTCAGGCGCGCCAGACGCGCGTCTTCCAGCTGTTCGGCCAACTCTTCCAGCTGCATCGCGTTTTCTTCGGCCAGCAGCTCCGCTTCAAGAATGGTGTCCTGCGCCGTGTCGCGTTCCTCGCGCAGGCGCTGCTGTTCGGCGTGGATGGCTGCCAGCCGCGCGGCGCCCTGCCGCGCCGCCTGGTCCAGCTTCACGTGTTCCAGCGTCGCCGCGTTCAGCTCCGCCTCCAGCCGCGATACCGCGCCCTTCTGCGCGCGCACCGCCTCGGCCAGCATGCCCAGCATGGACGCCACGCTGTCGCGACGGCGCTGGGCGCTGTCGATCTGCGGCTGCACCGCGGCCAGCCGTTCCGCCGCCGCGTCGCGTGCCGCCTTGCGCGCCATCATGCCGTCGCCGCTGTGCGCCGCGTTGAAGCGCACGCTGACCGCGCTGACGCGGTGACCGTCGGGGGTGATCCAGCATTCGCCGGCGGCCAGTTCGCCACGTTGAGCGATGGCGGCGTCCAGCGTATCGGCGCAGTAGACGCCGGCCAGCCAGTCGGCCAATGCGGCGGCAAACGGCGCGCCAGCGCTGACCACGGCCAGCAGCGGCCGGCGGCCAGGGTTGGCCGCAACGGCGGTCGTCGAGGAGCCATCGACCAGCGCCAGTGGCGCCGGCGGCAGCGCAGCGGGCAAGGCGGCGGCGCGGGCGGCGAGGCTGTCGCCGAGCACCACTTCCACCGCGCTGCGCCACTGTTCGTCCACCTGCAGGCTCTGCCACAGCGCCGGCGCACCGTCCAGCTGCTGCGTCGCCAGCCAGCCGGCCAGCTGCTCGCCGGCGGCTTCGCGCGCCAGCACCGCGTCCAGCGCAGCCACTTCGGCCTCGGCGCGGGCGGCGTCGCTATTGAATTCGTGCAGCGTCTTGTCCAGCTGCTCGCGCTCGCTGGCGAGATCGGCCTGCTTGGCCTCGTCTGCGGCCAACCTTGCGCGCACCGCGTCCAGCGCCGCCTGCGCGCGCACGACCTCGGCATGAGCCGCTTCCAGTACACCGTTGTCGGGCAGGTTGAGGTCGTGCAGCTCGCGGCGCAGCGCGTCTTCGCGCGCGGCCAGCTGCTCAATGCTGCGGCGCAGGTGCTCGCCCTGCTGCCGCGCCAGATCGCGCTCGCGGGTAAGGTTGGCGATCTGCGCCGTCATCTGCGCCAGGCGCTGGTCGGCGACACGGAATTCGGCCTCGGCGCCGGGCAGACCGTCGGCGCCGTCTTCCAGCCCCATCTGCGCCTCTTCCATGCGCATTTGCGCCTCTTCGCGCCGCGGCAGCCAGTCGTCCAGTTCGTACTCGACCTGGGCTTTCTGCTCCGCCAGCTGCTGGCGTTCGTTGCGGGCGCCGGCCAGATCGCGCTCCAGCCGCTCGCGGCTTTGCAGGCGGTGGCGCTGCTGTTCTTCCAGCCGCGCCAGCGTGGCGTTGGCCTCGAACAGCGCCTGCTGCGCCTCGTGCACCGCGTCGCTGGCGGCGTAGTGCGTCTCGCGCACCGTTTCCAGCTCGGCGTCGAGGTGGGTGTGCGCCGCTTCCAGCGCGGTTTCCTCGGTTTCGATGCGCGCCAGTTCGCTGCGCGCGGCGGCCTCGCTGCGCGCCGCTTCTTCGCGCCGCGCCAGCGCCAGCAGGTTCTGCTTGAAGGTCAGCGCGCCGCGCATGTCCTGATAGTTGGCCGCGACCTCGGCCTGCTCGGTGAGGCGCTCGACCTGGCGTTCCAGCTCCAGCTTGAGGTCGTCGATGCGGGTCAGGTTGTCGCGGGTGTCGGCGAGGCGGCTTTCGGTTTCGCGGCGGCGCTCCTTGTAGCGCGACACGCCGGCGGCCTCTTCCAGATAGGCGCGCAGCTCCTCGGGGCGGGCCTCGATGATGCGCGAGATCATGCCCTGCTCGATCACCGCGTAGCCGCGCGCGCCGACGCCGGTGCCGAGGAACAGGTCGGTGATGTCGCGGCGGCGCACCTGCTGGTTGTTGATGTAGTAGCTGGATTCACCCTGCCGCGTCAGCACGCGCTTGATCGACACCTCGGCGTACTGTCCCCACGGCCCGGTGAGCTGGCCGTCGCCGTTGTCGAACACCAGCTCCACCGAGGCGCGCGACACCGGCTTGCGGGTGGAGGAGCCGTTGAAGATCACGTCCTGCATCGACTCGCCGCGCAGCTGCTTGGCGGACGACTCGCCCAGCACCCAGCGCACGGCGTCGATGACGTTGGACTTGCCGCAACCGTTGGGGCCGATCACCGCCACCAGCTGGCCGGGCACGGCGATGCTGGTGGGGTCGACGAAGGACTTGAAGCCCGCCAGTTTGATGTGAGTGAGGCGCAAGGGGTATCCAGCTCAGGAGAAATCAGTCTGCCATTTTAGCAAGCAACCGCGCCGCTGCGGCCAACCTTTGTCGGCCGCCCGCCGTGCCGCGCGGCCGCGGTGGCGCTTTTGCGCGATGTCCTTTGCCGGCCATGACAATGGTTGCCATAATGCAGGCATGGATACGCTGACCCTTGCACATCATTTTCTGATCGCCATGCCCAGCATGACCGACCCGCTGTTTGCCAAAAGCATCGTCTACATCTGCGAGCACGGCGAACAGGGGGCGATGGGCATGATCATCAACAAGCCCTCCGGCCTGGTGCTGGCGCAGCTGCTGGAGCAGATCGACCTGCCGCTGGCCAACGACGAGGCCAATACCGTGCCGGTGCACTTCGGCGGCCCGGTGCAGCCGGACCGCGGCTTCGTGCTGCACATGCCGATCGGCAACTGGCAATCGACGCTGACCATCACCGACGACATGGCGCTGACCACCTCCAAGGACATCCTGCAGGCGGTGTCGGAGGCGCAGGGCCCGGACAAGCTGCTGGTCAGCCTCGGCTATTCCGGCTGGGAAAAAGGCCAGCTGGAAGAAGAAATCGCCGCCAACCAGTGGCTGACCGTCGCCGCCGCCGACTGGGTGATCTTCGACACCCCGAGCGAGGCGCGCTTCGACAGCGCCATCAAGCTGCTCGGCTTCGACCCGGCGCTACTGTGCACGGATGCCGGTCATGCATAAGGGCACGCTGCTGGGCTTCGACTTCGGCGAGCAGCGTATCGGCGTGGCGCTGGGCGAACCGGAACTGGGCATCGCCACCCCGCTGGCCACCATCAGCAGCGACAGCAACGAGGTGCGCTTTGCCGCCATCGGCAAGCTGATCGAGGAGTGGCAGCCGACCGGCTTTGTCGTCGGTCTGCCGACGCACATGGACGGCAACGCCCACGCGCTGACCGCGCTGTGCCGCAAGTTCGCGCAGCGCCTGCACGGCCGTTACCGCCTGCCGGTGTGGCTGGTGGACGAGCGGCTGACCTCGGTGATCGCCGAGAGCCTGCTGGAGGAGGCCGGCGTGCGCGGCCGCAAGCAGAAGCCGGTGCTGGACCAGGTGGCGGCGCAGGCGATCGTGATGGCGTGGTTCGAGGAGCCGGGCGAGCGCCTGGGCTGAGCCCTGCCCCGGTACGCAAAAAAAGCCCGCTGTACATGCAGCGGGCTTTTTGTTTGCGCTGGCGGCCAAGGTTGGCCGCAACGCTTTAGAACGTGTTCACGATCTCGCGCACTCACGCGAGACAAGGCAAAAACGGCTGAGGAAGTGGCGTTTATCCAGATATAAACCAGCATGCCGAAGCCGTTTTTAATGCTGCATCGCCCCGTGAGATCAGTTGCAGCAGATCGTGAGCAATTTCTTAACGGCGCTTGGCGGCCTTGGCGACACGGGCCTCGCGCTCCAGGCGCGCGGCTTCCTTCTCCGCGGCGCGCAGTACCGCGGCTTCCTTGGCCGCCTTTTCCCACGCACGCCATTCGTCCGGCCGCTCCAGCGTCATGCGCCCGATGGCGCCGCCGCGGAAGTCGGTAAGGATGATTTCGGCGGTTTTCTGGATGTTGATGCGACCGCCAGACAGCATGGCGCCGCGTTTGCGGCCGATCTGCTCCATCACCTGCCAGTCCTGCAGGCCGGCGATGTCGCCGATGTTGTAGCGCGCATCCAGCTCCTTGCCGTAGTAGCGCATCAGGTAGGCCAGCAGCTCCAGCGCCACCTCCTCCTCGTCCATCGCGTTACGACCCACCGCGCCGCTGGCGGCGAGGTTGTAGCCGCCCTGCGGTACGGTGATTTTTGGCCACAGCATGCCGGGGGTGTCGAACAGCTCGATCTCGTCGCACAGCATGATGCGCTGCTGGCCCTTGGTGATGCCCGGCTCGTTGCCGGTCTTGGCGATGCGACGGCCGGTGATGCTGTTGATCAGCGTCGACTTGCCGACGTTGGGAATGCCGCAGATCACCACCCGCAACGGCTTGTCGATGGTGCCGCGGTTGGGCGCTACGTCCATGCAGGCCTCGATCAGCTTTTGCGCCGGCGATTTTTCCGAGGCGTCGAGACCGATGGCGATGGTGCCCGGCTTGCGGTACCAGTTCAGCCACTGCTGGGTGACGGCCGGATCGGCCAGATCCTGCTTGTTCAGTACCTTGATCGACGGCTTGCGCTTGGCCAGCTGCGCGATCATCGGGTTGGCGCTGGAGGCCGGCAGACGCGCGTCCAGCATTTCAATGACCACATCGATTCCGCCAAGACGCTCTTGCAGCTCTTTCTTGGCTTTGTTCATGTGTCCGGGGAACCATTGGATGGCCATGTATTATCGCTTTCGTAGTGGGTCGAGCAGCGATGACAGCCCGTTGTGATCCAGCTCCTGCATCAGCGCCAGCAGGCGACCGATCTCGCCCGGCGGAAAGCCCTCGCGGGCAAACCAGTTCAGGTAGTGCCCGGGCAGGTCCGCGATCACGCGGCCCTTGTACTTGCCGTAGGGCATCACGCGGGTGACGAGCAGTTGCAGATGTTCGGGATTCATCGCGTTCATTCAAAAATCAGCCGCGCATTGTGCCAAAGCTGTGGCCAATGCGCAGCAAGCATTCACTGCGGCAGCGGGCGGCGCTCGTTAAACGCCAGAAAACCGCGCACGATGCGGTACACGTACCACACCCACACCGCAAAACCGGTGACGAAGCCCAGCCCCAGCAGCAGGATCAGCGGCCAGGAAACGGCAAAACCGATCACCGCCCACCAGAAGGTGCGGATTTGCCAGGCAAAGTGGCTTTGCCACTCGGTACCGGCGGTTTCATCACGCTTGAGGTAGTTGATGATGATGCCGACGATGGCGGTGACCCCGACAAACAGGCTCAGCGCCTGCAGCGCATACACCACTAGGGTCAGGGTTTTCAGTGTGTCGTCGGTGCGGGGTACGCGTTGCAGATAACCGTCGTCCATCTCTTCTCCCGTTCGAGCATGGCTAACAAAACCGTTACGCGGCGACACTGCCGTCACGCCAGGCTTTGTTAGCCATGCTGCTTGTATACGCCGGCATCACGCCAGCTGCGCCAGTGCCTGTTGCAAGCGCGCCAGATGCGCGGCCAGCTGGCGACGCAGCGCCAGCGACTGCGCCACCGGCGACGCCGCCACGCTCAGCAGCGGCTCGCCATGGCCGTGGGTGCGCCACGGTCGCGCGCCACAAAACAGCGCAAATGAGCGCAATAGCGGGCAATCCACTGCCAGTTTACGCGATAGCTGTTGCAAACGCAGGTTTACCGCGTCCATCAGCGCCAGTTCGTGGCTGGCCAGCTCCAGATGCTGCAGCGCGAACACCAGCACCCGCGCCGCCAGCCAGTCGGCGCGTTGCGGCGAGCGGCCACCGGCCGACAGGTAGGCCAGGCTGCGCACTTCGGGGAACAGCGACTCCAGCACCGCCGGCTGCGACTGCCCGGCAAGCAGGGCTTGCAGGCGGGCCACCGGGTTGCCGGGCTGATGCGAGCAGTGCTCGACATCGCTGATGATGCACAGCGCGCTGCTGATGCCGTGCTTTGCCGCTGGCAGCTGCCAGGAACGAGTATTTTCCATGTTCGGACTCCGTTGGGTGCCGCAAACCGGAAACATTGGAACTGCCCAGAAACGCCAATGCCGCCAGAGTGCGGCGGCATTGATTCAGGGATTCGGGGGTAAGGCTTATTCAGCCCGTGACGCGTCCTGGTGCCGCCGGAGAAGTGCGGTAACCATAATAATAAGCGTGGGACACGAAACGGATAACAGTAGCCATAGCGGACGATGATGCGCCCGCGCGGCGGCGGCTGTCAAGCCGCGTCGCCATTTGAGCTGCGCGCGACAGCGCAATACAATGCGTCATTCCTGCATCAGCAAGCCAGTCGATGCAGTTTTTTCGCAAACAGGACGAAGGACGCAACATGAACAGACATGCCAGCGGCGGACTAGTGTATTCCACCGAACACGGCCGCATGTGCCCCGCCTGCCGCGCACCGCTGGACGCCTGCGTCTGCCAGGCGGCCGCCGCACCGACCGGCGACGGCATCGTGCGCGTGCGCCACGAGACCAAGGGCCGCAAGGGCAAGGGGGTGACGGTGATCAGCGGCGTGCCGCTGGCCGGCAGCGAACTGCTGGCGCTGGGCAAGCAGCTGAAGGCGCGCTGCGGCACCGGCGGCACGGTCAAGGACGGCCAGATCGAGATCCAGGGCGAGCACGTGGCGCTGCTGATGGCCGAGCTGCAGAAAAAAGGCTGGACGGTGAAGCGCAGCGGCGGCTGAGTTCGCGCCGATGCGGCCAACCTTGGCCGCAATGAAAAACGCCGCCAGCGGTCTGCTGGCGGCGTGTTCGGGTGGTGCGGGATTACATGTTCGGGTAATTCGGCCCGCCGCCACCTTCCGGTGTCACCCAGTTGATGTTCTGGGTCGGATCCTTGATGTCGCAGGTCTTGCAGTGCACGCAGTTCTGCGCGTTGATCTGCAGCCGTGGTTCGCCTTCTTCGCGGCCGACGATCTCGTACACCCCGGCCGGGCAGTAGCGCTGTTCCGGCGCGTCGTACTTTTCCAGGTTGATGCGGATCGGTACCGACGCATCCTTCAACTGCAGGTGCGGCGGCTGGTCTTCGCTGTGGTTGGTGTTGGAGATGAACACCGACGACAGGCGGTCGAAGGTCAGTACGCCATCCGGCTTCGGATAGGCGATCGGCGTGCACTCGTCCTTCGGCTTCAGGCACTCGTGGTCGGCGTGCTTGTGGCGTAGCGTCCACGGCGCCTTGCCGCGGAACAGATAGGTATCGATCGCCGAGTAGATCATCGCCGGCCACAGCCCCCAGCGGAACGCCGGGCGGATGTTGCGCACGCTGTGCAGCTCGTCGTGCAGCCAGCTCTGCTTGAAGGCGGCGGTGTAGCCGACCGCTTCCGCGCCCTGTGCCTCAGTGTTGGCCGCAAACAGCGCGAAAACCGCTTCCGCGGCCAGCATGCCGGACTTCATCGCGGTGTGGGTGCCCTTGATCTTCGGCACGTTGAGGAAGCCGGCGGTATCGCCGACCAGCACGCCGCCGGCGAAGGTCAGTTTCGGAATGCTCTGCAGGCCGCCTTCGGAGATCGCACGCGCGCCGTAGGACAGGCGGCGACCGCCTTCGAACACGCCCTTGATCGCCGGATGGGTCTTGAAGCGCTGGAATTCCTCGTACGGCGACAGGTACGGGTTCTCGTAATCGAGACCGACCACGAAGCCGACCACCACCTGATTGTTTTCCAGATGGTAGAGGAAGGAGCCGCCGTAGGTTTTCTGGTCCATCGGCCAGCCGGCGGTGTGGGTGATCTTGCCGGCTTCGTGCAGCTCCGGCTTCACTTCCCACAATTCCTTGATGCCGATGCCGTAGGTTTGCGGATCGGCGCCGGTGCGCAGCTGGAAGCGTTCGAACAGCGTCTTGGTCAGCGAGCCTCGACAGCCTTCGGCGAAGATGGTCTGCTTCGCCCACAGCTCGATGCCCGGTTCGCCCTCCTCGTCACCGTTCTTGCCGGTGCCGACGTTACCGGTGGCCACGCCTTTCACCGAACCGTCGGCGTGGTACAGCACTTCGGCGGCAGCAAAGCCGGGATAGATTTCCACGCCCAGCTCTTCCGCCTGCTGCCCCAGCCAGCGACAGAAGTTGCCGAGGCTGATGATGTAGTTGCCGTGATTGTTCATCTGCGGCGGGGTCGGCAGCTTGATCGACTCGGTTTCGGTCAGCAGCAGGAAGCTGTCCTGCTTGGCCGGGGTGTTGAGCGGTGCGCCCTTTGCCTGCCAGTCCGGGATCAGCTCGTTCAGCGTGCGTGGCTCCAGCACCGCGCCGGACAGGATGTGGGCGCCGATTTCGGAGCCTTTTTCCAGCAGACAGACACTGAGTTCCTGACCTTTTTCGGCAGCCAGCTGCTTGAGACGGATGGCGGCAGACAGGCCGGAAGGCCCGCCGCCGACTACCACCACGTCGTATTCCATGTATTCGCGTTCCACCGCTTCTCCTTTGCGCTGGCAGGGGACAATAAGCGCAATGATGCCAATGAAAGTGGCTGCGCGTCAAAATCAAACAAGCGTTTAAACGGTTCCGGCGGCGCGCAGTTGTGCAATTGCCACCGCGTCGTAGCCCAGATGCTGCAGCAACGCGTCGGTGTGTTCGCCCAGCGCCGGGGGTGGCGTCAGGTACTGCGGCGGGGTGGCCGACATCTTGATCGGGCAGGCCACCTGGGGCACGTTCTGCCCTTTGCTGTCGGTCATCTGCAACGCCATGTCGCGATGACGGATCTGCGGGTCGGCAAATGCCTCGGCGACGGTATTGATCGGGCCGCACGGCACGCCGGCGGCATCGAGCAGTTTCAGCCATTCGTCGCGGCCACGCGCCATGAAGCCCTCGGCCAGCAGCGGCACCAGCGTCGCACGGTGCTGTACCCGCTTCGGGTTGCTGGCGAAGCGTTCGTCGGCGGCCAGTTGTGGCAGTTGCAGCACCTCGCACACCGCGCGGAACTGCTTGTCGTTGCCGCAGGCGAGGATGAAATGGCCGTCGCCACCGGTCTTGAATACCTGGTAGGGCACGATATTGGGGTGGGCATTGCCCAGCCGCGGCGGCACTTCGCCGCCGACCAGCCAGTTCATGTTGACGTTGGACAGCATCGCCAGCGCGCAGTCGAACAGTGCCATGTCGATGTACTGGCCGACGCCGGTGTGGTGGCGCGACAGTAGCGCCGCCTGTACCGCATTGGCGGCGTACAGGCCGGTGAACAGGTCGGTGACCGCAACGCCGACCTTGTGCGGCTCGCCGTCGGCGGGGCCGGTGATGCTCATCAGCCCGGACATGCCCTGCACGATGTAGTCGTAGCCGGGCAGCTCGGCGTAGGGGCCGTCCTGGCCAAAGCCGGTGATCGAGCAGTACACCAGCCGCGGGTTGAGCTGTTGCAGGCTGTCGTAGTCGAGGCCGTACTTCTTCAGGCCACCGACCTTGTAGTTTTCCAGCAGCACGTCGCATTCGGCGGCCAGCTGGCGCACGATCTGCTGCCCGGCCGGCTGGGTGATGTCGACGGTCAGCGACTGCTTGCCGCGGTTGGCGGCGAGGTAGTAGGCGGCGGTACCGTCCGCCAGGCTGGGCGGCGACCAGTGGCGGGTATCGTCACCGCTGCCGGGACGTTCCACCTTGATCACTTCCGCGCCGAGATCGGCCAGCAGCTGCCCGGTCCACGGCCCGGCGAGGACACGACTCAGATCCAGAACCTTGATACCCGACAATGCGCCAGCCATGATGCTTCTCCTTTGCGGCCAACCTTGGCCGCGAAAAAAATGGCTCGGTTGCACCGAGCCCTAAGGACAGACAGGAACCAACTCGCGCCGCTGGTGGAGGCCGGCGGCGGTACATCACACTCCAAGCGCACGGGACACCCTTGCCCGGTGCGCCCGCAAGCGATCAGGCAAACGCCTGAATACCGGTCTGGGCGCGGCCCAGAATCAGGGCGTGCACGTCGTGCGTGCCCTCGTAGGTGTTGACGGCTTCCAGGTTCATCACGTGACGGATGATGTGGAATTCGTCGGAAATGCCGTTACCACCGTGCATGTCGCGGGCAACGCGGGCGATGTCCAGCGCCTTGCCGCAGTTGTTGCGCTTGATCAGGCTGATCATTTCCGGCGCGGCACGGCCTTCGTCCATCAGGCGGCCGACGCGCAGCGCGGCCTGCAGCGCCAGGCTGATCTCGGTCTGCATGTTCGCCAGCTTCAGCTGTACCAGCTGGGTCGCGGCCAGCGGACGGTTGAACTGCTTGCGGTCCAGCGTGTACTGGCGGGCACCGTGCCAGCAGAACTCGGCGGCACCCATCGCGCCCCAGGCGATACCGTAGCGTGCCTTGTTGAGGCAGCCGAACGGGCCTTTCAGGCCTTTGACGTGCGGCAGCAGCGCGTCTTCGCCCACTTCCACGTTGTCCATCACGATTTCGCCGGTGATGGAGGCGCGCAGCGAGAACTTGCCCTCGATCTTCGGCGCCGACAGGCCCTTCATGCCCTTCTCCAGCACGAAGCCGCGGATCTCGCCGTCGTCGTCCTTGGCCCACACCACGAACACGTCGGCGATCGGGCTGTTGGTGATCCACATCTTGCTGCCGTTGAGCACGTAGCCGCCGTCCACCTTGCGGGCGCGGGTCTTCATGCCGGCCGGGTCGGAGCCAGCGTCCGGCTCGGTCAGGCCGAAGCAGCCGACCCATTCGCCGGTCGCCAGTTTCGGCAGGTACTTGTCTTTTTGCGCGTCGGTGCCGTAGGCCCAGATCGGGTGCATCACCAGGCTGGACTGAACCGACATCGCCGAGCGATAGCCGGAGTCGACGCGCTCCACTTCACGTGCCACCAGGCCGTAGGCCACGTGCGACAGACCGGCACAGCCGTGGGTGTCGATGGTGCAGCCGAGCAGGCCCAGTTCACCCATCTCGCTCATGATCTCGCGGTCGAAGCGCTCTTCGCGGTTGGCCGTCAGCACCCGCGGCAGCAGGCGCTCCTGGCAGTAGGCGTAGGCGCTGTCGCGCACCATGCGTTCTTCGTCAGTCAGCTGATCGTTCAGTAACAGTGCGTCATCCCACTGAAAAGGGGCGCGATTGGATGCTGCAGCCATGTGGACTCTCCTTAAGTAATTCCGCATTGCGGAATTACGTTCTACAATGCAAAATAGACTAACAACTCGGCCAGACGCTGTAAAGTTTTTTCTTGGTCGATATAACGCGGTGCACTATTCTTGCCACTCCCCCAGAAAGAGAGCCGATTGCCGATGTCGTCAAACCCTGTTGCAGACGAGGAAAAAGACCGCCTGTTCGTCGGGGCGCTGGCCCGTGGCCTGCACGTGCTGGCGGCGTTCCAGCCCGGTGAGGGCGCGCTGTCCAACCAGGTGCTGGCGCAGCGGACCGACCTGCCGAAATCCACCGTGTCGCGGCTGACCTATACCCTGACCAAGCTCGGCTATTTGTCCCAGGATCACGACACCGGCTACTACCGGCTGGGGCTGGCGGTGCTGGCGCTGGGCTCCACCGTGCTCGGCAGCTACGACATCCGCCGCGTCGCCTCTCCGCTGATGCGCGACTTTGCGATGCAGCACACCATCTCGGTCAGCCTCGGCATGCGCGACGGCACCGACATCGTCTATCTGGAGACCTGCCGCAGCCAGGCGCGGGTATCGGTGCAGCTCACCGTCGGCTCGCGCGTGCCGCTGGCCAGCACCGCCATCGGCCGCGCCTGTTACGCCATCCTGTCGCCGGCGGAGCGCGCCGCGCTGGCACCGGAGCTGGCGCAGCGCTACGGCGGCGACTGGCCGGCCGTCGCGGCGCGGCTGCAGGCCAGCGGCGAGCACTACGCGCAATACGGCTACAGCGAGTCGTTCGGCGAGTTCGAGCGCGACGTGATGGCGGTCGGTGTCGCACTGCCGTCGCCGGTACCGGGCATGCCGGTGGTGTGCCTCAACGCCAGCGGCCCGGCCTTCGCCTTCAACGCCGAGACCATGCGCAAACAGATCGCGCCGGCGCTGATGCAGCTGGCGCGCCAGATCGTGCCCTGAGCCGGCAGCTGCCCCGACAAGCACAAAAGGTTGGCCGCACACGTTGCGGCCAACCTTTTGTCGTCTTTGCGAGGCGGCGGGCGCCGCCTGTTTCAGAACGTGTTCACGATTTCGCGAGCTAGAGCGAGACAAGGCGAAAACGGCTGAGGAAGCGGAGTTGACATGGGGTCAATGAGCATTCCGAAGCCGTTTTTAACGCGGTATCGCCGAAGCGCAGCAGATCGTGAACAGGTTCTTAGGTGCGGATGTACTTCACCAGCTGCTCAATCACGAACTGCTGCTCGGCGATGGTGGCGTGCACCAGGTCGCCGATCGACAGCAGGCCGATGACGCGGTTGTCCTCCATCACCGGCAGGTGGCGGATGCGGCGCTCGGTCATCAATGCCATGCACTCGCCGATGCTCTGCTCCGGGCTCACGAAGATCACCTTGCTGGTCATGATGTCGCGCACCTTGGTGCCGGCCGAGGTGCGCCCCAGCAGCACGATGCGCCGCGCATAGTCGCGCTCGGAGAAAATGCCGACCACATCGCCCATCTCCATCACCAGAATGGCGCCGACGTCGCGCTCCGCCATCACCTGCAGCGCCTGGAATACCGTCATTTCCGGCCCGACGCTGATCAGCTCCTTGATTGCCTTGTTTTCCAGCAGTTGTCGCACTGTTTGCATGCCGCCCTCCCCCTTGATGACCGCCCGGCATATGCCGGAGTAGAACCGTATTGCGTTCAATATAGACAGCCGCTGGCCAGGACCAAAAGAAAAAGGCCGCAACAGCGGCCTTTGGCAGGGAACGGGCGCGGAATCAGCCGGCCTTGATCATGGTGCCGACACCTTCGTCGGTGAGGATTTCCAGCAGCAGCGCGTGCGGTACGCGGCCGTCGATGATGTGCACCGAGTTGACGCCGCTCTTGGCCGCGTCCAGCGCCGAGCTGATCTTGGGCAGCATGCCGCCGCTGATGGTGCCGTCGGCAAACAGCTCGTCGACCTTGGCTGCGGTGAGGCCGGTGAGCAAGTTGCCCTGCTTGTCCAGCACGCCGGGGGTGTTGGTCATCAGCACCAGCTTTTCCGCCTTCAGCGTTTCCGCCAGCTTGCCGGCGACCACGTCGGCGTTGATGTTGTAGGCCTCGCCGTCCTTGCCGACACCGATCGGCGCGATCACAGGGATGAAGTCGTGGCTGTCCAGCAGCGCCACCAGGCTCGGGTCGATGTGCTCGATGTCGCCGACCTGGCCGATGTCGATCTGTTCGTCGGCTTCGGACTGCAGGTACAGCTTGCTGGCACGGATGAAGTGACCGTCCTTGCCGGTGATGCCGACCGCCTTGCCGCCGTGCTTGTTCAGCAGCGACACGATCTCCTTGTTCACCAGGCCGCCGAGCACCATTTCCACCACGTCCATGGTTTCGCTGTCGGTGACGCGCATGCCCTGGATGAACTGGCCTTCCTTGCCGACGCGCTCCAGCAACTCATTGATCTGCGGGCCGCCGCCGTGCACCACCACCGGGTTGAGGCCGACCAGTTTCAGCAGCACGATGTCCTTGGCGAAGTCTTCCTTCAGCTTGTCGTCGGTCATCGCGTTGCCACCGTATTTCACCACGATGGTCTTGTTGTTGAAGCTGCGGATATATGGCAGCGCTTCGGCCAGAATCGCGGCCTTGTCGATGGGGGCTACGCTCACGGGGCATCTCCACGGTAGTCGGTATCAGAAACAGCTATTGCTGCGCCGCATTCTACCCAAGCACGGCCGATTCGGCTGGCGTTTGTGCACATCCGGCCGCGATTAGGCGGCTGTTGGCAACGCTGCAACAGGCCGCCGCCGCCAATAAGCCATTTGCAAATAAATTTCGATTTATTAATTGCCGATACCGAGCCGTTGCACTAAAGTCCGGCCATCAGATTAATGAACAAGTATTCAGAGAACGCCGCCATGAGCAAACCATCCTGCTGTCCGATCACCCGCTGGCACCGCCGCAAGGAAGTCCGCCCGGCGGAGATCCTGGACGCGGCACTGGCGCTGTTTGTCGAGCGCGGCTTCAAGTCCACCAAGATGGAAGACATCGCCAAGGCCGCCGGCGTCACCAAGGGCACGCCCTACCTGTACTTCGAGAACAAGGAAGACATCTTCAAGGCGGTGCTGCGCGAGAACCTGGTGACGCGGCTGGCCAGCTTTGCCGAGCTGGAGCAGCAGTTCGACGGCAGCAGCGCCGAGCTGCTGCGGCTGATGATGCGGCGCTGGTGGATGGAAGTCGGCGAATCGCCGCTGGCCGGCATCTGCAAGCTGATGTTCGCCGAGGCCACCAACTTCCCGGAGCTGGCGCGCTTCTACCACCACGAGGTGATCGAGCCCAGCCACAACATGCTGCTGCGCATCCTGCAGCGCGGCGTCGCTCGCGGCGAGTTCCGCGACATCAACCCGCACGCGGTGGTCGACACCCTGGTGGCACCGATGATGCTGACCATGACCTGGCGCTGCTCCTTCGGCAAGGTGATCACCGACAGCCAGCACCGCGCCATGCCGCCGCTGCAGTACCTGGAACTGTCGATGGACCTGATGCTGGGCGGCCTGATGGTCAACCGGCAGTCACAACAATAAAGCACAACGAGGAAATCACGATGGCACCGCACTACCACCGCCTGGCCCTGGCCAGCGCGCTTCTGCTGACCCTGTCCGCCTGCCAGGACGAGGTCAAACCGGTCGAGGAAATCCGCCCGGTACGCTACACCACCGCCAGCAGCAGCGACGCTGCCGCCAGCCAGCAATTCAGCGGCGAGGTCCGCGCCCGCCAGGAAAGCCGTCTCGCCTTCCGCGTTGCCGGCAAGGTGGTGGAGAAGCGCGTCAGCAGCGGCGAGCGCGTGCGGCGCGGCCAGGTGCTGGCGGTGCTGGATGCCAGCGATTACCAACTCGACAGCCAGGCCAAGGCGGCGCAGCTGGCGGCGGCACAGGCCAACCTGCTGCAGCAGCAGGCCGACCTGCAGCGCTTCCGCGACCTGCTGGGCCAGTCCTTCATCAGCCAGTCGCAGGTCGACCGCCAGCAGGCGGCGGTCAGCAGCGCGCGCGCCAGCCTGCAGCAGGCGCAGGCGGCGCTGGCCGCCAGCCGCAACCAGGGCAGCTACACCTCGCTGCTGGCCGACACTGACGGCGTGGTCAGCGAGATCAGTGCCGAGCCGGGCATGGTGGTCGCCGCCGGTCAGGTGGTCGCCCGCCTCGCCGCCGACGGCGCGCGCGAGGTGCTGTTCCAGGTGCCGGAAAACGCGCTGGAACGGGTTCGCCGCGCCTCCGGCTTCAAGGTGGCGCTGTGGGCCGACGGCCGCGAGCTGGATGCCAGCCTGCGCGAACTGGCCGCCGACGCCGACCCGGCCACCCGCACCTACGCCGCGCGGCTGCAGCTGGCCGCCACCGACGACAGCGTGCGGCTGGGCATGACCGCGCGCATCAGCGCGCTGGCCGCCAGCGGCCAGCCGCGCGCCATCCGCCTGCCGCACAGCGCCATTCTCGACGAGAACGGCAAGCACTACGTGTGGCTGATCGACGGCGGCAACAAGGTTGGCCGCAAGGCGGTGCAGGTCGCCCGTCTCGACAGCCACGGTGTGACGCTGCAGTCCGGCCTTGCCGGCGGCGAGAAGGTGGTCACCGCCGGTGTCCACCTGCTGCGCGACGGCCAGCGCGTCAGCCTGCTGCAGCAATAAGGGACGGCAATGATGAAAAAAATCAACCTGTCGGAATGGGCGCTGCGCAACGGCTCGCTGGTGCAGTACCTGATGGTGGTGCTGATGGTGGCCGGGCTGTTCGCCTACACCCAGCTGGGACAGAAGGAAGATCCGGAATTCACCTTCAAGGCGATGATGGTGCGCGTGCTGTGGCCCGGCGCCACCGCGCTGGAGACCGAGCAGCAGGTCACCGACAAGATCGAGAAGAAACTGCAGGAAATGGGCGAGCTGGAGTACGTGAAGAGCTACACCAAGCCGGGTGAGGCGCTGCTGATCCTGTCGATCCGCGAGGACGTACCGCCCAAGAACGTGCAGCAGCTGTGGTACACGGTGCGCAAGAAGCTGGGCGACATCAAGCACACCCTGCCCGCCGACATCCGCGGCCCGTTTTTCAACGACGAGTTCGGTGACACCTTCGGCAACATCTACGCCTTTACCGGCGACGGCTTCAGTTACGAGGAAGTACGCCGCTACGTCGACGACGTGCGCCAGGAGGTCCTGCGTCTGCCCGACGTCGGCAAGGTCGACCTGATCGGCGAGCAGGAAGAGCGCATCTACGTGACGCTGTCCAATGCAAAACTGGCGGCGCTGCAGCTGGACGCGCGCACCATCTGGAGCGCGCTGGCGGAGCAGAACGCGATGACGCCGGCCGGCAATTACGACACCGCCAGCGACCGCATCTGGGTGCGCGTCTCCGGCAGCTACGGCTCGGTGGCGGCCATTGCCGACACCCCGCTCAGCGCCGGCGGCAAGAGCTTCCGCCTGGGCGACATCGCCACCGTCGAGCGCCAGTTCGTCACCCCGCCGTCGTTCGGCATGCGTTTTGATGGCAAGCCGGCGCTCGGCCTCGCCATTAGCATGAAACAGGGCGGCGACGTGCTGAAACTGGGTAACAACCTGCAGCTGCTGATGCAGGAGGTACAGAACAAGCTGCCGGTCGGCATGCAGATCCATTCGGTGTCCGACCAGCCGCAAGTGGTGAAGAACGCGGTCGGCGAATTCATGAAGGTGCTGATCGAGGCGGTGGTGATCGTGCTGGCGGTGTGCTTCCTCAGCCTGGGCGTGCGCAATGGTATCGTGGTGGCGCTGTCGATCCCGCTGGTGCTGGCGATGACCTTCCTCGCCATGTATCTGCTCGGCATCGATCTGCAGCGCATCTCGCTCGGCTCACTGATCATCGCGCTGGGCCTGCTGGTCGACGACGCCATCATCGCGGTGGAAATGATGGCGCTGAAGCTGGAACAGGGCTGGAACAAGTTCCAGGCCGCCACCTTTGCCTACACCAGCACCGCCTTCCCGATGCTGACCGGCACCCTGCTCACCGCGGCCACCTTCCTGCCGGTGGGCATGGCCCGCTCCAACGCCGGCGAGTACGTGTTCAGCCTGTTCTCGGTGGTCAGCATCGCGCTGCTGCTGTCGTGGATCGTGGCGGTGGTGTTCGTGCCCTACCTCGGCTACAAGCTGCTGCCGGAACACCACGCCGGCAGCGCGCACGAAGACGTCTACCACAAGCCGTTCTACCTGCGCTTCCGCGCCACGGTGGAGTGGTGCCTCGACCACCGCAAGACGGTGATCGCGCTGACCGCGGCCGCCTTCATCCTGTCGCTGGTGGCGTTCAAGCTGTTCGTGCAGCAGCAGTTCTTCCCCTCCTCCAACCGCGTCGAGCTGATGGTGGACATGTGGCTGCCGCAGGGCGCCAGCTACCAGGCCACCGAGGCCGAGGTGCGCAAGCTGGAGGCGCTGATCAAGGACGACAAGCACGTGGTCAGCACCACCGCCTACGTCGGCGGCGGCAGCCCGCGCTTCTACCTGCCGCTGGACCAGCAGCAGCAGCACCTCAACTACGCGCAGCTGATGGTGATGACACAGGACGAAAAGGTGCGCGAAGACGTCAAGCACAAGCTGGAAACGCTGTTCGAGCGCGACTTCCCGATGGTGCGCGGCCGCGTCACGCGGCTGGAAAACGGCCCGCCGGTCGGCTACGCGGTGCAGTTCCGCGTGATGGGCGAGGACCACGCCAAAGTGCGCAGCATTGCGGCCAACGTTGAAACGCTGCTGCGCGCCCATCCCGGCGCCCGCCACGTCAACATCGACTGGGGCGAGCAGGTGAAGGCGCTGCGGGTGGAGATCGACCAGGACAAGGCACGCGTACTAGGCGTCTCCAGCCAGTCGCTCAGCCGCCAGCTGCAGTTGCTGATCAGCGGCAGCACCGTCAGCGAGTGGCGTGAAGGCGACCGCAGCATCGGCATCGTGGCGCGGCTGGACAACGCCGGCCGCGAGCAGGTGGAGGCACTGGGCAGCCTGATGGTGCAGACCGCCAGCGGCAAGTACGTGCCGGTGGCGCAGCTGGGCAGCATCAGCTACCAGCCGGAGGAAAGCATCATCTGGCGCCGCAACCGGCTGCCGACGGTGACGGTACGTGCCGATGCCGCCGATGGCGTGCAGGCCGCCGATATCTCCAAGGCGCTGTGGCCCAAGCTGCAGCAGCTGGAGAAGACGCTGCCGCTGGGCTATCACATCGAGCTGGGCGGCTCGCTGGAAGCCAGCCAGAACTCGCAGGGTGCGATCGCCAAGGTGACGCCGCTGATGCTGGTTGTCGTGCTGACACTGCTGATGATCCAGCTCGGCAGCTTCCAGCGCACGCTGCTGGTGGTGCTGACCGCCCCGCTGGGCCTGATCGGCGTCACGCTGACGCTGATCCTGTTCGGCGCGCCGTTCGGCTTTGTCGCGATGCTGGGGGTGATCGCGCTGTTCGGCATGATCATGCGCAACTCGGTGATCCTGGTCGACCAGATTGAGACCGACATCGGCGAGGGCATCGACCGCTTCGAGGCCATCGTCGGCTCCACCGTGCGCCGCTTCCGCCCGATCATGCTCACCGCGCTGGCGGCGATCCTGGCCATGATCCCGCTGTCGCGCAGCACCTTCTGGGGGCCGATGGCGGTGGCGATCATGGGCGGCCTGCTGGTGGCCACCGTGCTGACGCTGCTGTTCCTGCCGGCACTGTACGCGCAGTGGTTCGGCGTCAAGCGCCCGCAAACAAATTAATCAATCCTGAGTGAAGCCGTTACCGGAATTGGGTAAGGTAGAGGCTTCACCGCTTTAATGATGCAACCGGATCTCCCACTATGAAGCTCATCCGCACCCTAGGCCTGGGCGCCCTGCTCGGCAGCGCCCTCGCCGCCCCGGCCCACGCCTTCGACCTGCTGCAGGCGCTGCAGGCCGCGCGCCAGTACGATGCCGGCTACGCCAGCGCCAGCGCCGCCAACCGTGCCGGTGCCGAAAAGGCGGTACAGGGCCGCGCGCTGCTGCTGCCCAGCATCGGGCTGAGCGCCACCAGCACCCAGACCAAGCCGCTGGAACCGGCGGCCGGCAACTACCGCAGCGACAGCCTCGGCGTGCAGCTGACGCAGCCGCTGTTCGACACTGCCAGCTACAGCGGCTACCAGAAGGGCAAGATCGCCAGCACCGTGGCGCAGCTGCAGTTCGACGCCAGCGGCCAGCAACTGGTGATCGACGTCGCCCGTGCCTACTTCGACGCGCTGCTGGCCGAGGACGTGCTGAACGTCACCCGCGCCACCAAGAGCGCCTACGAGCGCCAGCTGGCGCAGGCGCGCAAGGCGTTCGAGGTCGGTACCGCCACCATCACCGACACCCACGAGGCGCAGGCCGGCTACGACGCCGCCACAGCCCAGGAAATCGCCGCCCTCAGCGACCTCGACCTCAAGCGCAACGCGCTGGCGCAGCTGACCGGCCTCAACCCGGAAAGCATCCGCCGCCTGCGCGACAAGCCGCAACTGAGCGCCGCCGACCTCGGCACGCTGGAGGCGTGGACGCAACGCGCGCAGCAGAACAGCCTGGCGCTGCAGCTGCAACAGCAGCAGCTGGCGCTGGCCGAAAAGAACCTGGACGAGGCGCGCGGCAAGCACCTGCCCACGGTCAGCCTCAATGCCGGCTACAGCCACAACCGCAGCACCGACGCCGCCAGCGTCGCCAGCGGCCGCGACACCACGCGCGGCAGCAGTCTCGGCCTCAGCCTGACGCTGCCGCTGTACGCCGGCGGCGCCATCGACTCGCAAGTGACCGAAGCCGCGGCCAACCGCGACAAGGCACGCGAGGACCTGGAAGTCACCCGCCGCCAGAACGCGCAGAACGTGCGCCGCAGCTGGCTGGGGGTCAGCAACGGCGCGGCGCTGGTCAAGGCGCAGGAACAGCTGCTGGTCTCCGCCAAGAGCAAGCTCGACGCCACCCGCCTCGGCAAGGACGTCGGCGTGCGCACCAACCTCGACCTGCTCAACGCGGAAAAAGACTACCAGGACGCCATCCGCGCACTGGCGCAGGCACGCTACAACTTTCTGCAGGCGCGACTGGCGCTGGCACAGGCCGCCGGCACGCTGGACGACGAGGTGGTGGAAGAGGTCAACCGTTTCTTCTGACACCCGTTTACAGCAGGCGGCGCGCCAAAAACATTGCGGCCAACCTTTAACAAGGTTGGCCGCAGTCGTAACGGTGTATGAGTCGATTTGAAGTGGTGCGAATCAGTTGCTATCCGCAGGTAGTACCCTACTATGCGGCAGCAAATCATCGATGGCTCGCACAACATCCGCTACCGGAATATGGGCAACCTGCCAGTCTCGCTCAGAACCAGAGGTCAGCACCCGGTGCGGTACCTGCCACGGATACCAATGCTTGGTCTTTTTATCGAGATGTTCAAATAAGCCGACCACGCTGGCCCCGGTCCCTGCCGCAAGGTGTAATCCGCCCCCATCCGAGCACACTGCCAGATCGGCGCAAGAGAATGCGGCCATCAACTCCTTGACGGTACGCGTGGGGTAGAACACCAGGCGCTCGTGATCCGGAAACTGGCTGCGAATGTAATGCGCTTTCTCATCATCGCCCGGATGACGGGGATCATCGGCGGCACCAGGCGCCCACAACAGCAGAAAATCCACATCCCGCGACAAGCAGCTACGAATCACTTCGCAAAAATGCTCGACATCCCAAACCCGGCTCTTCTCGCGAGCGCTGATATGCAGGGCAATAAGCGGACGCTGCTTTGTGGAAAAACGCCGGGCCAAAACATCAGGTACCACGACAGCAGGCAAACTCAGCTTGCCCGGTGCGTTAATGATACCCAGCGGCCGCAAAAGCTCGGCGAGGCACTCTACTTCATGACAGAAGACATAGTCACGCGTGAAAGGGATCGGATAGTCCACGATGTCATCATAGTCTGTCCCCTCTGACACAAAACTGATCACATGTTTCGGCCTTGCGGCCTTTGCCAGACGCACCGCATTTTTGGGATAACCCGAGCCGGCCACAATCGCGTAATCAAAATGCTCGCGCCGCAGCGCAAGATACGTCATCAGCTTGCGCCAGACTACCCGGACAACCGAATCCCCTGGCCCGCGGTGCTTCAGTTTGGTATAGAAATACAGGCCATCCAGCAACGGGTGCCCATCCAGCACATCCTTGTTGTAGTCGTTGACCAATGCGTAGATTGCCGCTTGCGGATATTTTTCACGCAGGGCGGCTATTAATGGCGTGGTACAAACCAGATCACCAATATTGTCACGGCGTATCACCAAAATCTTCATGCCAGTTTTCCCGAAGAAGAGCCGGAACGGGGTGCTGCCTGCGGCTCCAACAGCATGCCTGCCAGCATCATCAGCAACACCGCGTTTGCCCACATGCCATTGGCAAAACCCACCAGCAAGAAGGCAGGAATGATGACCAGCAGGCTGCTGGCAACCGGGTAACGTATCGTCTGCCGCCAGACTTGACGAAACGCCAGCCACAGAAGTGTCAACAGGAATGACAGGTACACTAGCAAGCCACACAGGCCGGTTTCCAGCGCCACCTGCAAGTACAGATTGTGCGGATTGGCCTTGCCATACTGGTATGCCCGCTCGGTGAAATACGTGTAGCCATAACGGTTGCGCGGGTGAGTACCGGCTTGCAGGTGCTGCAGCAGCTGTTCGTCGCGTGCCAGCAGTGCCAGCTTGCGCCAGCCAGGCCCATAACCAAATACCGGCTGCTGGCGGATCAGATAGCCGGTCGCAACCCAGATGCCCTGACGCTCCAGCAAAGCGCCATCCTGCTGATAGGTTGCGGAGCGAAAAGTCGAGGCATAGCGCTGCCACAGCTCCGGCTTCGCGACAAATAGACCGACCGCAGCAATCACACACCCGAGCAGCAATAGCAGGCTCTTACGCCATGAGCCGTTAAGCAGCAACAGCAATAGCAGACAGGCAACGATAGTCAGCAACGGTGTCCGGCTCTGGTGCAACACCAGATTCAGCATTTCCACACACCACATCACCGCCAGCATCACGCGCCAGCGACGCGACAGCCAGTCCTGACCGAACAGCAACAACACCGAAGTCAATGACAGATAGAACACCGCATCCATCGCATAGCCGCGCCGGTACGGTGCCAGCCAAGCCAGATCAAGACCGTAAAAAGCCAGCAACAACAGTGAGCGCAGGGCAAAGCCCAGTGCAAAGCCCAGCAGGATGATGCGCACCTGCTGCTCACGGCGAATAAAGCTGCACGCCATCAGAAATACCAGCAACGGCTTCAGGTGGTCCTTCTTGAACTCGTTGAGGTTGTTGGCCAGCCAGTCGCCATTGAGCAGCAGCGAGACGACAAACACCAGTAGCAGCAACATAAATAGGCGGAATATCCCGCTCCGCCACGGCATGGCTGGCCGCACGCACAGCAGCCAGCCTGCCCATAAAATGGCTGCCAGATAAAAACTGCTGTTCATGACGGCGGTCAGCGCGGTCGAGGCCGAGGCAAAACAGAATAGTGCGATCAGGAAGAACAGCGGTTTCTCCAGCAACGTCCCGTAGCGCGCCAGAGAGGAAGAAGGGAGGGTATCAGTCATTCAGGGCTTCTTTCGCTGCCACCAGAATGTCCCCAACCGCAACAGTGCGGATACAGGCTCGGTCACCCGTCTTGCAGGCATAAGGGGCATTGAATACAAAGGCACACGGATAGCAGGGCGGCTGTTTCGACACGAACTGCACTCGCGCGCCCAGCGGTCGCTGCTCGCGGAAATCAACCGGCCCGACAATCACGACCATCGGTACGTCAAAGGTATCCGCCAGATAGGTCAATCCGGAATCGACGCCGATGAACAGCTGCAGCCGCTGCATCAGCGCCGGCAGCTCGTCCAGCTGGAAGGCACCGGCGGCATTGATGACACGTTCGCCACCCTGCACGCGGGTCTGCACGGCGGCGGCACACGAACCGTCCTCCAGCCCGCCGATCAGCACCACCTGCCCCTGATAATCCCGTAACAACCGCGCCACCAGCGCCGACAGCAAGTCCTCACCCAGCTCTTTCAGCTTGTTGGCACTGGAAATCGCCAGCCCGATGGCGGAATGATCACCGGCAATGCCCAGCCGGTCACACACGGTTTCGCCACTGGCGGCGATAGCCATTTTCTTGCGCAGGCCCATGGCGATGCCCTGCTGCTGCAGCAGGCGCTGCTTGGTGGCCAGCACCAGTTCCCCCGGACGATGCTGTTCGGTCAGGTCGATGCAGCGGCGCAGCGCTGCCAGCGTGCGGCCAACCTTGGTCGGCATGATGGACAGCGTGCGCGGCACGCCGGCCCAGATCAGCCCGCACAGTAGCGGCAGCGACGGCGACAGGTTGACCGCCAGATCGTAGCGCCCGGCGGCAATCAGCCGCGCCAGCCGCCATTTACCCCCCCAGCCGCGCCACGAGTCGGATCGGATGGCAATGCAGTGGTCGACTTCGCTCATGCCGGAGATGATCTTGCCGGTGACCGGCGCGTGCAACACGGTCAGCTGCGCATCGGGATAGTGCTGGCGCAGCGCCAGGATCACCGGCGTGGCACAAAGCATGTCGCCGATCTTGGCGGTCTGCACCAGCAGGATACGTTCGACTTTGCCCCGGCGCTGCAGGCGCTTGGCCAGCCACCACCAAGGCGCCAGCAGATAGGTCAGCAGTACGTAGATCATGGTTTGCGTGCTGCCTCTGCCAGGATGGTCTCGGTGCCGGCCACGTAGCGGGCGATGGTGTACTCCGCCTTCACCCGCGCTTCACCGGCCTGCCCCATGCGCTGGCGCAAGCCAGCATCGGCCACCAGCGTGGCCAGCGCTTCGGCCAGCGCCGCGCTGTCGCCATACGGCACCAGCAAGCCGCTGTCACCGTCGGCGACCAGCTCCTGCGAGCCGACCACGCGCGACGCCACCACCGGCTTGCCCAGCAGCATCGCCTCCAGCAACACGCGCGGCAGGCCCTCGCTTTGCGACACCAGCACACAGATGTCCATCGCCGCGGTATAGGTCAGCGGCTGGGTCTGGAAGCCGGCAAACACCACCTGCCCGGAGATGCCCAGGCTTGCGGCCAAGCTTTCCAGTTCGGCACGCTGCGGGCCGTCGCCGACCAGCAACAGACGCACCGGCAGCTGGCGCCGCAGCAGTTCGGCGGTCGCCTGCAGCAAGAAGCGCAAGCCCTTGCGCTCTACCAGTTGTCCGACCGCGCCCAGCACGATCTCGTGCTCGTGGCCGGCCAGCAGTGATGCCCGCACCGCCGCGCCGTCCGGCAGGGGCTGATCCGGGTCGATGCCGTTCAGCACCGCCACGCACTTGTCCTCCTGCACGCCGTGACGGTGCAATGCCTCGACCACACCGTTGGAAACGCCGATCACCTTATTGGCCACGCGGTTGACGATGGCGGCATCGGCGGCATCCATCAGCGGCTCGATGCGGCAGTGCTGCACCACTGGCACGCCGGTCTGCTCGGCCGCCAGATAGCCCTCCAGATTGGAGCGTGGCTGGTTATTCATGTACAGCAGGTCGAAGCGCTCGTCACGCAGCTGGCGCGCGATCGCCGCCGCATTGGGCGCGATGCGCCAGGCGTGCTCGATGCGCTTGACCAGCGCCTGACGCCAGGGCTTGTGCCAGGTCAGCAGGCCACGGGCCAGCTCCTTGGCCAGCTTGGCCCACAGCGGCTGTTTGCGCTGCGGCAACAGGCGCAACGGCATGCCGATGGCGGCCAGCTCGCGCGACAGCGTGCTCTGGCCCTTGCTGTAATCACGGTAAAACAGGCAGGTGATGTCGAAACGCTCGCGGTCGATGCGCTTGAGCAGCTCGAACAGGCTGTTGGTCCCGCCGCCCCACTCGTTGCCGGTATCCAGCAACAGGATTCTGGTTCGGGTTGTCATTGAGGAGTCTCCGGTTGCAAGGACAACTGGCGCTCACAGGCGGCCAGCACTTCGTCAACCGTAATGTTGTCCATGCACGGCGGCGCCGAATACTTGCAGCGCTTGCCGAGGCAGGGTTCGCAGGTGCGGTGCTTCTGGATCACGATATGGTGCTGCAGCTCGGTGGTCGGGCCGGAGCCGTGCCAGTGCGCGGCGGCGAACAGGCCGACTATCGGCGTGCCCACCGCAATCGCCATGTGCATGATGCCGGTATCCGGCGTTACCAGGCAGGCAAAACGCTGCACCAGTGCCGGCATCCGCGTCAGCGGCAGCTGCCCTGCCGTCACCACCAGTCGCGTGTCGTTGACGGCGCTAGCAACGGCATCGGCCAGCGCCCGCTCCTGCGGCGAGCCGGTCACCACGATTCGCAGCGCAGGGTTGGCCGCAAGCAGGCGCTGCGCCAGCTCGGCATAGCGTTCCGGCCGCCAGCGCCGGCTGGCGGTCGAGGCGCCCACCTGGAAACCGATCACCGGCTGTTGTGGCGTGATGCCGTATTGCTGTTGCAGCCAGCCGGCCACCGTGTCGCGGGTCTGCGTCGCCACCGGCAGGATCATGTGCTTGTCGCTGCCGTCGGCACCGGCCAGCGCGGCCACGGCCAGACGCTGGTCGATGCCGTGGGTGAAGTCACCCCAGTTGCTCACCTGCTGGTGGTTGCTCAACAGAAAGCGGAAACGGCTGTTGTTGGGCAGTTTGAAACGCCAGCGGGCACCGCTCAGATACGCCAGCGGCGTGGCCTGCGGCTCGTTGGCGTGCAGGATGGCGACCAGATCGAACCGCTCGCGGCGCAGTGCCAGCGCCAGACGCACAAAACGGCGATAGCCGCCGTGGTAGTCGATCAGGTCGTCTATGTCGGGATTATCGGCAAACAGGCCGTGATACGGCGCGTTGACCAGCAGCACGATGCGCGCCTGCGGGTAGCGCTGGCGCAGGCTGCGGATGGCCGGCGTGGACAGCAGCGTGTCGCCGATGGCGGTGCAGGACATCACCAGGATGCGCTGGATGGCCCCGGTCCCCAGTTCGGCCGGATCCGGCACGCGGCGGTCGAAGCGGCGGGCCAGGCCCAGCCCCCACGCCAGCAGGTTTTCGCGGATGCGGGTACCCATTATTTGCCCCGCAGCGCCAGATAGGCGCGCCCCAGCAGCGGGCTGCGATACAGGCCGAGGCGGCGGCCGAACCAGCCGTCGCGGCGGTCCTTGGTCACAATGCGCCCGATATGTCGTGGCGAGGTGGCGCGGGTGTTGAGCGCCTTGTCCACCGTGTACAGGTGGCGGAAACCGGCCTCGGCGGCCACGGCCAGGTAGTCGTCGTCAAAATAGCCCTGCGGCCAGCACAGGTGATCGCTGACCGAGCCCAACCGCGCCTGCAGCGTGGCACGCGACTGCGCCAGATCGGCGGCCAGCCGTTCGCGCTTGTCCTCGCGGCTGGCGCACAGCTTGTCCCAGCGGGCATGGCGGTGGGTATGACTGTGAAACTCGAAGGTGCCGGCAGCGCGCGCCGCCTCGATCTCGCTCCAGCGCATCATCACCTCATCAGCGCGGCCCTCGTCAACAGCCCGCTTGCAGCCATTGTGATCCGGCGTGGCCGGCAAAGGTTGGCCGCAGCCATCGTGCGCGCGCACCGCCCCGTCGCCGATCCAGCCGGTGATGGTGAACAGCGTGGCCTGCTGGCCGTAACGCTGCAGCACCGGATGGGCGTAGACCCAGTTGTCGAGATAGCCGTCGTCAAAGGTCACCAGCACGCTTTTGTCCGGCAGCCGCCGGCCGGCCAGAAAGCCGGCCAGGTCGTCGCAGCCGATAGTAGTCCAGCCGTTTTCCGCCAGCCAGCACATATTGTGCTCGAAGGTCTGCGGCGAGACCGTCACCAGCCCGGGGCTGGGGCTGACGTGGTGGTACATCAGTACCGGAATGGCTTTGGCCTGTTTCATCCCTGCCCCCGTTGTGCCAGCAGGCGACGATAGAGGTCCAGCATGGACCGGCACATGGTGTCGACGTGGAACACCGATGACACCAGCTCGCGGCTGCGCCCGGCCATGCGCCGGCGTAGCGCGTCGTCGCCCAGCAGGCGGTTGACCGCTTCGGCCAGGCTGGTGGCATCGCCCGGCGCGATCAGCAGGCCGTTGTCGCCATCACGTACCACTTCCGGCACGCCGTCGACATTGGTACCCACCACCGGCAGGCCCATCGCCATCGCCTCAATGTAGGACGTGCCCAGCGCCTCCTGCTCGGTCGGCAGCAGAAACAGGTCGCAACCAGCCAGCACGTTGGCAATATCGCGGCGCAGGCCGAGCAGGTGAATGCGTGCGGCCAACCCTTTGGCCGCAATCAGCACTTTGAGGTTGTCCATCTGCGCGCCATCGCCGGCAAATACGAAATGGGTGTCTGGATGAGCCGCCAGAATGCGGTCGGCGGCCTCCACGATGAAACGGTGGCCCTTTTTCATGCGCAGGATGGCCACGGTACCGATCACGCGAGCGCTGTCGGCAATGCCCAGCTCGGCCCGCAGCGTGGACGGGCCGTCCAGCTGCATCGCCTGCGGGTCAATGCCGGTGTACACGGTAGACACGCGTGATTCCGGCACGCCTTCGCTGATCAGGTAGCGGCGCACGTGCTCGCTGACGCTGACGACATGATGCGGCAGCGTGGTGTAGGTGAAACGCGAGGTAATCGGCAGTGCCAGATGGCGGGTACGCACCACCAGGCGTCCGGCCAGCAGTCCGGCCAGGCCGCCGAGGATGCTGTCGCGGCCGCTGTGGGTATTGACCACGTCGGCCTGCACGCGACGGATGATGGCCGCCATTTTCCAGGCCGCCGGCAGGTCGATGCCGTTGCGCATGCGCACCTCGAACACCTCGAAACCGGCTTCGCGCGCGCGCGCGCCGAACTTGGCCTTGGGCTGGCACAGCAGGATCATGCGGTGGCCCAGCTGACGCAGGCCGACCATCTCCTTGAAGGTGCGGTGCTCCTGCCCGCCCCAGCCCAGCGACGATTCGGTATGCACGATGGTCAGCACCGGCTTAGTCATGTGCTGGCTCCTTGAACTGCAGGCGGTGCAGGTTGGCATACAGCCCGTCGCGAGCGATCAGTTCGACATGGTTGCCAACCTCGGCAATGCGCCCTTGGTGCATGACCACGATACGGTCGGCGTGCTCGATAGTAGACAGGCGGTGGGCAATCACCAGCGTGGTGCGGTTCTGCATCAGGTTCTCCAGCGCGGCCTGCACCAGGCGCTCGGATTGGGTATCCAGCGCGCTGGTCGCCTCGTCCAGAATCAGGATCGGTGCGTTTTTCAGCAGCGCACGGGCAATCGCCAGCCGCTGGCGCTGGCCGCCGGACAGGCGCACACCGTTTTCACCGATGATGGTGTCAAAGCCCTGCGGCATCGCCTCGATGAACTCCAGCGCATTGGCGGCGCGGGCGGCGTCGACAACCTGTTCGCGACTGACTTCACCGATGCGGCCATAGGCGATGTTGGCCGCCACGCTGTCGTTGAACAGCACCACGTCCTGGCTGACCAGCGCGATGTGCTGACGCAGGCTGGCCAGAGCAATGTCGGTCAGCGGAATACCATCCAGCTTAATCTGCCCCGCCGATGGCTCGTAGAAGCGTGGGATCAGGCTGACCAGCGTGGTCTTGCCGCTGCCACTGGAGCCAACCAGCGCCACCGTTTCACCCGGCTTGACGGCAAAACGGATGTCCTGCAGCGCCGGACGCTCGGCAGCGGGATAGCTGAACTGCACGTTATCGAACGCCAGCTCGCCACGCGTACCCTGCAGGCGGCGGGTGCCGTTGTCCGGCTCGCCCTGCTCGTCAAGGAAACCGAACACACTCTCGGCGGCGGCCAACCCTTTCTGCAGCGACTGCGAAATGCTGGTGATGCGCTTGACCGGTGCGAACAGCATCAGCATCGCGGTCAGGAAGGACATGAAGTCACCGGCGGTAAAGCTGCCGCTGTGGGCACGCAACGCGGCGAAATACAGGATGGCCGCCAGCGCGCAGGCGATGAACAGCTGGGTGACGCCGGTGTTGGCCGACGAGGTGGCACTTTGCTTGACGCCGTTGTGGCGGATGGCCTCGGCCGTGCACTGGAAGCGCTGCGCCTCGTAGCCTTCGCCGCCGTAGACCTTGACCACGCGATGGCAATCGATGGTCTCGCCCAGCACCTGGGTCAGCTGCGCGATGTTCTGCTGGTTCTGCCGCGACAGGCCGCGCAGACGCTTGCTGACCAGCCGCACACACAGCGACACCACCGGCAGTACCGCGAGGCAGATCAGCGTCAGTTGCCAATCGGTATAAAACAGCAGGCCGAGCAGGCCGATGATGGTGATGCCGTCCTTGACGGTGACGGTGATCACGTTGAAGCCGGCTTCGGTCACCAGATTGACGTCAAAGGCGATGCGCGACAGCAGGCGGCCGGACGGATGGTCGTCGTAGTAGTTCACCGGCAGACGCACCAGCTTGGCAAACATCTCCTCGCGCAGCGTCTGCACCAGATGGCCGGTCAGCCAGCTGGTGGAGTATTCGTTGATATAGCTGGTCAGCCCGCGCACCAGGAACAGGCCGACAATGGCCAGCGGCGCCCAGATCAGCGACGAGCCGTCTTTGTTGACGAAGCCGCCGTCGATCAGCGGTTTCATCAGCCGGGCAAACGCCGGTTCGGTGGCGGCGGCGATGCTCATCGACAGCAGCGACACCATGAACACCTTCCAGTAAGGCTTCAGGTAGCCGAGCACCCGCTTGTAAAGCGCAAAACTGCTGACCGCAGAAGGAGTTGTCATGCGAAAAACCAACGATAAAACAGACGATTATAAACCAGCCCGGCGCCAGCCGGGCCCTGTCACAGCAAGCGCTGGTAGCAAGCCAGCAGACGGCCAGCCATCTGCTCCAGCGTGAGTTCGGCGGTACTGGCCCGCGCCGCCGCGGCCAACCTTGGCCACTCGGCACGGCTGGCCAGCCATTGGCCGAGCTGCAGGCGCAGGGTGGCACCGTCCAGCGCGTCGGCGACCCAGCCGTTGTCGCCGTCGCGGATCAGCTCGGCGGCACCGCACTGCTGCGTGGTGAACACCGGCAGACCGCAGGCCAGCGCCTCGACACAGACATTGGGAAACGGATCGTACAGGGTCGGCAGGATGAAGGCGTCGGCCATGCCGTAAAACGGCTTGACGTCGTTTTGCGCGCCGCAGAAGCGGACACGTGCGGTAACCCCCAGCGTTGCGGCCAACCTTTGGTACTGCGCGGCGTGCTTGTCCTTGCCGACAATCAGCAGCTGCACCTCGGGGTGCGGCACGATGGCCTGCAATGCCCGCGCCACGCCCTTGCGCTCGAAACCGGAGCCGACGTACAGCAGCAACGGCGCGGATGACGGAATCTGCCACTGCGCACGCATCGCGGCGCGGTGTTCGCGCAGCGACGGATGGAAAGCCGCCGTATCGACGCCATTGTAAATCACGGCAAAACGTGCGTCCGGCAAGCCAAAGTAGTGCTGGATCTCGCGCTTTACCATCTGCGAGTTGCAGATCACCGTTTTCAGGCGTGGATGTCGGAACATGCGCCGCTCCATCCACTGTACGTAGTGGTGGTAGGGGTTCAGTTGCAACGCGATGCGGCCCCAACGCGACAGTACCCGGCGGCGCAGTTGCAGCCAGTGGCGATGCACGCCGTCACCGGCGCGGTAGATGTCGCAGCCGGCGATGCGCTCGTGCGACTGCACCAGCTCGAAGCCTTCGCGCTGCCAGATCCGGCGCGCGGCGCAGGCAAAACCCCAGTCGCGCCAGACGCTGCCGAGATAGAACGGGTTGGCCGCAATGGCGCGCACGCCGGAAAGCGACTCCCACTTGCGCGCGATCAGGTTCACTTCCAGCCCGCCCTGCGCCGACAGCGCCGACAGCGCGCGGCTGACAAAGCGCTCGGCGCCGCCGGCCGGATTGTATTTCTGCCGCACGATCACCAACCGCGTCATGCGCCTACCTCGGCCATCAGGCTGTTGAAAGCGGCCAGTGCCTGCGCCTCGGTGATCAGTTCCAGGCATTCGCTGCGCTTGCCGCCGCCACAGCCGTCCTTGCCGCACGGGCGGCACGGCAGGCTGGTCGTCAGTACGCGGTGCGGCACCTGCCACGGCCCCCACTCGATGTCGCCGGAGGGGCCGAACAGCGCCACGCACGGCGTCTGCATCGCCGCGGCGATGTGCATCGGCACCGAATCCATGCCGATGAAGGCCCGCGCACCGTCGATCAGCGCCGCCAGCTCCTTCAGGTTCAGCTGTCCGGCCAGCGAGGCGACCGGTCGGGACAGCCGGCCGGTGATGTCGGCCAGCAGCGCCAGCTCGGCCGGGTCCGGTGCCGCCGACAGCACCACCGTTTCGCCCTGTGCACGCAACTGCTCGATCAGCGCCGCCATGCGCGCGGCGGGCCAGGTCTTGAACAGCCAGCGCGAGGTCGGATGGATGACCAGATAACGGCCGCTGACACCCTGCTCCGCCAGCTTCTGGCGCACGCTCTGCTGTGCCGCTTCGCCGGCCACCAGCTGCAGCCGCCGCTCGTCTGCGGCCGGATAGATGCCGAGACGGCGCAAGGCATCAAGGTGGATTTCGACGGTATGGCGGCGATTGCCACTGATCACCGGGTAACGATGACTGAAACTGTTGGCGAAGAACTTGCCGAAATTGCCGCCCGGCGCCACCGCCCAGCGCGGCCGCAGCATGCGGCTCAGCCAGGCGCCGCGCTTGTGTTCGGTCAGCTGGATCACCAGATCGTAGTGACTGGCCCTCAGCCCGGCCAGCAGCTGCCACTCGGCGGCCAGCTGGCCACGCAGGCCAAGTTTCTTCCACTGCCGGTCGATAGTGAACAGCTGCGACAGCGCCGGATGGCCGGACAGCATGTCGCGGGTGTCGTGATACACCAGCGCGTCGATCTCGGCATGCGGCGCGTGCGTCTTCAGCACCGACAGCACCGGTGACGACAACAGCACGTCGCCGTGGTGGCGCAGCTTGATGACAAGCACGCGGCGCACGGCGGACAGATCGATAGCGTCTTTGAGCATAGAAAAGAAAAAAGCCGGATCAGGCGTCCGGCCCGGCATTCAGTTGTTGCAGAAGATCGGCGATTCTATCAGGGTCTTCGCTGCGAAGCATGCGCGCGACGTGCGGCCCCACTTCGTCGAGGTGGCTGGACAGTACCTGCTGCTTCACGTCCAGCAGATTGGCCGGGTGCATCGAGAAGCGGCGCAGGCCCATGCCCAGTAGCAGCCGGGTCAGGCGCGCGTCGCCGGCCATCTCGCCGCACACCGATACCGGCACCCCGGCCTTGCTGGCGGTCTTGATGGTGTAGGAGATCAGTTTCAGCACCGCCGGATGGATAGGATCGTACAGGTGGCTGACGGTGTCGTCGTTGCGGTCGATCGCCAGCGTGTACTGGATCAGGTCGTTGGTGCCGATGGAGAGGAAGTCGACATGCTTGATGAAGCTGCCCACCACCAGCGCCGCCGACGGGATCTCGATCATGGCGCCGACTTCCACCGCCTCGGCAAAGGCGATGCCTTCGGCGCGCAGCTCGGCCTTGGCGTACTCCAGCTGGGTGAGCGACTGCTTCAGCTCGCCCAGGCTGTTGATCATCGGGAACAGGATGCGGATCTTGCCGAAGGCCGAGGCGCGCAGCAGTGCGCGCAGCTGGGCGCGGAACATCAGCGGCTCGGCCAGGCACAGGCGGATGCCGGTCAGCCCCAGCGCCGGGTTTTCCGCCAGCTGGTGATTGAGCCAGCGCGGGCTCTTGTCGGCACCGAGGTCCATGGTGCGCACCGTCACCGGCGCACCGCCGGTCAGCTCCGCCACCATGCGGTAGGCGTCGAACTGCTCGTCCTCCGACGGCAGGTTGTCGCGGCCGAGGAACAGGAATTCGCTGCGGAATAGGCCGACGCCGACAGCGCCGGCTTGCAGCACGTTGGCCGCATCCTGCGGCAGCTCGATATTGGCCAGCAGCTCGATCGGGGTGCCGTCCTCGGTGATGGCATCGGTGTTGCGGATGCTGGACAGCTTGCGCCGCGCCTCGACGCAGGCGCGCTGCCGGCGGCGGTACTCGGCCAGCACCGTCGCTTCCGGGTTGATCAGCAGCACGCCCTGCTGGCCGTCGACGATGATCAGCTCGTCCTCGCGCACCAGTTCGCGCGCGTGGTGCAGCGCGATCACCGACGGCAGATCGAGGCTGCGGCCGAGAATGGCGGTATGACTGGTGGCACCGCCGACGTCGGTGACGAAGGCGGCGACATTGGAATCCTTAAAATAGACCATGTCGGCCGGCGACAGGTCATGCGCCACCAGGATGGCGTCGCCGTCCAGCCCTTCCGACAGCTGCAGCTCGGTGGTGTGGCCACCGAGGTTCTTGAACACCCGCTCCACCACCTGCAGCACGTCGTGCTTGCGTTCGCGCAGGTAGTCTTCCTCGATGGCGTCGAACTGCTCGATCAGGGTGTCGCACTGCTGTTTCAGCGCCCACTCCGCATTGCAGCGCAGGCTGGCAATCAGTTCGCGCGGGTCGCGCGTCAGGGTCACGTCCGACAGCAGCATGATGTGCAGTGACAGGAACGCCCCCAGCTCGGCCGGGGCGTTCTCCGGGATGCTGCCCCACAGCATTTCCAGCTGCTTGCGCGTGGCCCGCACCGCCTGGTCGAAACGCTGCTGTTCTGCCGCGATTTCGTGGTCATCGATACTGTAATGCACCACGTCATCCATGCTTTGCGACAGCAAGTGGGCACGGCCGATGGCGATGCCGCCACCGATCGGTACCCCGTGCAAAACGATGCTCATGTTGCGCCCTCTCCCCTGTCCGGTACCTGTTCTTGTTGCGGGCGGTTATTCCGCCTCGTCAAAGCGGTTGTTGATCAGTTCGACCAAGGCCGCCATGGCGAGATCCTCGTCCTCGCCATTGGTTTCCAGCTCGATTTGCGAGCCTTTCGCTGCCGCCAGCATCATCACCCCCATGATGCTCTTGCCGTTGACGCGGCGGCCGTTGCGCGCGATCCAGACTTCGGCCTTGAAACGGCTGGCGGTCTGGGTGAACTTGCTGGAGGCGCGCGCGTGCAGGCCCAGCTTGTTGATGATCTCGATTTGCTGTGTTTTCATTCTTTTCCCTCGGGAATGACGTAGTACACGCCTTCCAGTCCCCCTGTAATCGCCTTGCTGACCACCACCTCCAGCGGCTGCGCGCTGTAGCTCAGCGCCCGTACCAGCATCGGCAGGTTGACGCCGGCAACGACTTCCACCACACCGCGCTTGCGCAAGCGGCTGGCAATATTGCAAGGCGTCCCGCCGAGCATGTCGCTTAACACCAGCACGCCGCTACCGTCATCGATCTTGTCGATCAATGCCTGCGCGTCCAGCAGCCGCGCGTCGGGATTGTCCTGTTTCTCGACGCCGAGGATGGCCAGATTGTCCGGCACGCGCCCCAGCACGTGCCGTGCACAGTCGGCCAGGCACAAGCCCAGCTCGCCATGCGAAATGATCAGTACACCTACCATGATTGTCTTGCTCCGGACGAGCCGGTATTGCCCGCGTTATTACGTGGTGACGGTACCGCGCCGTCACCGCCCTGGATTCACTGCTGCGTGTCGGAAGTTACCGCCACTTCCTCGACACTACGGAACCAGCCCAGCCGCGACGACAGCGCCACCACATCACCGACGATGATCAGCGCCGGCGAGGCGATACCACTTTGCGCGATCTTGGCCGGCAGGCTGGCCAGCGTACCGACCACGGTGCGCTGCTGCGCGGTGGTGGCACGCTGCACCACCGCCGCCGGCGTGGTCGCCGCCTTGCCGTGCGCGATGAAGGCGTCACAGATCTCGGCCGCCATCGCCAGCCCCATGTACACCACCACCGTCTGATCCGGGCGCGTCAGTGCCGGCCAGTCTAGCTGAATGCTACCGTCTTTTTTATGACCTGTAACAAACACCACCGCCTGCGCGTGATCGCGGTGCGTCAGCGGGATACCGGCGTAGGCGGCGGCACCGCTGGCCGAGGTGATGCCGGGCACCACCTCGAACGGGATGCGGTGCTCGGCCAGCAGCTCGATTTCCTCGCCGCCACGGCCGAAGGTGAACGGATCGCCGCCCTTCAGCCGCAGCACGCGCTTGCCCTGCTGCGCCAGCCGCACCAGCAGGGTGTTGATCTCTTCCTGCGGCATGGTGTGGTTGGCGCGCTGCTTACCGACGAAGATGCGTTCCGCGTCGCGGCGCACCAGCTCCATCAGCTCCGGCGCCACCAGATTGTCGTACAGCACCACGTCGGCCTGCTGCATCAGCCGCAAGGCGCGGAAGGTAAGCAGGTCGGGGTTGCCGGGGCCGGCACCGACCAGGTACACCGCGCCGGACGGCGTGCTGTCGCCTGCGGCCAACCTTTGCAGCAGGTCGGCCTCGGCGGCGCGCTCGTCGCCGTTCATCACCTGCTCCGCCAGCGGCCCTTCCAGCACCGCCTCCCAGAACGCGCGCCGCTCCTCGACATTGCCAAAGCGCGCCTTGACCTGGTCGCGGAAGCGCGCGGCGAATTGCGCCAGCCGGCCGAAGCCAGCCGGGATCAGGCTTTCCAGCCGCGCGCGGATCAGTCGCGCCAGCACCGGCACGCCGCCGCCGGTCGATACCGCGATCACCAGCGGCGAGCGGTCGACGATCGCCGGCGTGATGTAGCTGGACAGCTCGGGGTCATCCACCACGTTGACCGGAATGCCCAGCGCCTGCGCCGTCTGCGACACCAGACGGTTGACCTCGCGCTCGTTGGTGGCGGCCACCACCAGCCGCTGGCCGCCGACCTGCGCCGGCTGGAAACAGGCATCGATATGGCACACCTCGCCGGCGGCCGCCATCGCGGCCAGCTCGGGTACCAGCTGCGGCGCTACCACCGTCAGCCGCGCGCCGGCCGATTGCAGCAGGCGCGCCTTGCGCACCGCGACCTCGCCGCCGCCGACCAGCAGGCACGGCTCGCCGGCAAGGCGCATGAAAATCGGAAAATACTCCACGGAATGCTCCTGTAGCTGACCATGGCAGAATACTCCAGCCGGCGCCGGTTGGCGATGCCCGCCCTCGGCACTACGCCCTGCAGCGGATATCACCGGCCATGGCATTCAGGTACTATGCTGCAAACATTATTCCGGATTTGCCATTGCCCGCCGTGCGGCAATGGCTTGCAGGAGCACCGCGTGTTCGCCCAAGCCACTCTCGAAACCGTCCTCAGCGCGCTGCCGGCCGGTTACCTGCTGCTTGACCTGTCGCGACAGGTCGTCTTCGTCAGCGAGCGTTTCAGCATCGCCTGCCACGGCAGCCCGCTGCCCGCCGTCGGCAGCCCGCTGCCCGCCGCGCTGCTGCCGCAAGCGGTGCAGCAGCGCCTCGATCAGCCCGACAACAAGAGCCTGACGCTGCCGGCGCACGGCCTGCTGCTGGAGTGGCTGGTCACGCCGCTACGCGACGGCTGGCTGATCAGCGTGCGCGAGGACCGTCACGCCTTCCGTACCCTGGTCGACAACTCGCCGGACATCATCACCCGCTACGACCTCGAGCTGCGCTGCCGCTTCATCAACAACACGCTGAGCGACTTCTCGCCGACGCCGGCGGCGGAGCACATCGGCCGCACGCTGGAAGAACGGCGCCTGCCCGTGCAGCTGAAGGATGCCATCCGCCACAATGCGCAGCAGGTGATCGCCAGCGGCAAGCCGCAGCGTTTCATCAGCGAGCTGAGCCTGCCGCAGCAGCTCTACGTGTTCGAGTCCAGGCTGCTGCCGGAGTACGACGACGCCGGCCAGCTGCAGTCGCTGCTCAGCATCGACCGCGACATCAGCGAGCAGCACGCCACCCGACTGTGGGAAGCCGACGAGAACCGGCTGCTGGAGATGATTGCCAACGACCGGCCGCTGCAGGAAGTGATGGGCTGGACCTGCCAGATGATCGAGAACCAGCTCAGCGGCGCGATGTGCAGCATCATGCTGCTGGACGAGGCCGGCGAGCGGCTGTACCTGGCGGCGGCACCGTCGCTGGCCAGCGAATACAAAGAGGCGATCGACGGCCTGCGCATCGGAGAAGGCGTCGGCTCCTGCGGCACCGCCGCACTGCGCGGCGAGATGGTGATCGTCAGCGACATCGCCAGCGATCCGCTGTGGCAGGACTACCGAGAGCTGGCCGCCAGCAACCAGCTCGGCGCCTGCTGGTCGCAGCCGATCCTGGCGCAGGACGGCAAGGTGCTCGGCACCTTCGCCATCTACCACGACCGCCCCTGCGCGCCGGACCCGCACGCGCTGGACATCGTGCGCCGCACCTCGCACCTGATGGCGATCGCCATCCAGCAGGAGCAGCGCTCCACCGCGCTGTACCGGCTGGCGACGCAGGACGGCCTGACCGGCCTTGCCAACCGCCGCCACTTCCTTGATCTCGCCTCGCAGCGTTTCAAGGAGGCGCGCTACCACGGCAAGCCGTTCAGCCTGCTGATGATGGACATCGACCACTTCAAGCGCGTCAACGACGGCCACGGCCACGAGGGCGGCGACGTGGTACTGCAGGCTTTCGCCCAATGCATGAAGAGCACGCTGCGCGCCAGCGACCTGGTGTGCCGCATGGGGGGCGAGGAGTTTGCCGCCATCCTGCCCGACACCCCGGCCGGCGAGGCGCTGGTGGTGGCGAAACGGCTGCGCAACGCCATCGCCGCACTGCCGATCGCGCACCAGGACCACACCATCCCGATCACGGTCAGCATCGGTGTCGCCTCGCTGTCGCCGGCCTGCCGCGAGCTGAGCGAACTGATCCGCCACGCCGACCAGGCGCTGTACCAGGCCAAGGCCAAGGGCCGCAACCGCGTCTGCGTCGCCGAGTCGCAGTAAACGCCAGTTCACGGTCTGCTGCAACGGAGCGCTACGAGGGTGATACCGGGTTGAAAACGCCGGGGCAGGCTTGTTGATAACTGGAAACGCCGCTTGCTCAGCCTTTCGCCTTGTCCCGAGAGAGCGCGCGAGATCGTGAACACGCGCCGCGCGCCAAAAAGCTTGGCCGCAACAGCGCACGCCGTTGCGGCCAACCTTTTGTCATGCCGTGAAGACGTGCGCGCCTAGTGCGCACTCTCCCAGCTGCTGCCGACGCCGACTTCCGCCAGCAGCGGCACCTTCAGCGCGGCGACACCGGCCATCAGCTGCGGCAGTTTTTCCCGCACCAACGCCAGTTCGCTTTCGGCCACTTCCAGCACCAGTTCATCGTGCACCTGCATGATCAGCTTCGACTGCAGCCGCTCGGCCAGCAGCCAGTCCTGCACCGCGATCATCGCCAGCTTGATCAGGTCGGCGGCGGTGCCCTGCATCGGCGCGTTGATTGCGGCGCGCTCGGCACCGGCGCGACGCGCCTGGTTGGCGGCGCGGATTTCCGGCAGGTACAGGCGGCGGCCGAACACGGTCTCGACATAGCCCTGCTCGCGCGCCGCATCGCGGGTCTGCTGCATGTACTCGGCGACGCCCGGATACTTGCGGAAGTAGCTGTCGATATACAGCTTGGCGGCGTCGCGGCTGATATCTAGCTGCGAGGCGAGGCCGAATTCGCCCATGCCGTAGATCAGGCCGAAGTTGATGGCCTTGGCGGCGCGGCGCTGCTCGGTGCTGACCTCCGCCAGCGGGGTGGAGAACACCTCGGCGGCGGTGGCCTTGTGGATGTCCTCGCCGCTGGCAAACGCCGCCAGCATGCCGGCGTCGCCGGACAGGTGCGCCATGATGCGCAGCTCGATCTGCGAATAGTCGGCGCTGACGATCACGTGGCCGGGCGCGGCGATGAACGCCTCGCGCACGCGGCGGCCCTCGGCGGTGCGCACCGGGATGTTCTGCAGGTTGGGGTCGGAGCTGGCCAGACGGCCGGTGATCGCCACCGCCTGTGCATAAGTGGTGTGCACGCGGCCGGTCTGTGGATTAATCAGCGTCGGCAGCTTGTCGGTGTAGGTCGACTTCAGCTTGGCGAGGCCACGGTACTGCAAAATCAGCTTCGGCAGCGGGTGATCCAGCGCCAGTTTTTCCAACACTTCCTCGTCGGTGGAGAAGCCGCCGGACGGCGTCTTGCGCACGCCCTTGGTGGCGATGCCGAGCTTGCCGAACAGGATTTCCTGCAGCTGCTTCGGCGAGTTGAGGTTGAACGGCTGCCCGGCTTGCGCGTAGGCCGCCTGCTCCAGACGCAGCATCTCGCTGCCCAGCTGGTGGCTCTGCGCCGCCAGCTGTTCGCGGTCGATCAGCACGCCGTTGCGCTCCATCGCGAACAACACCTCCGCCACCGGCAGTTCGATGTCGCGGTAGACCTCGGCCAGCTTGCCGCTCAAGAGCGGCGCGAAGTGCTGCGCCAGACGCAGGGTGATATCGGCGTCTTCGGCCGCGTAGTTGGCCGCAACGTCCACCGCCACCTCGGCAAAGCCGATCTGCTTGGCGCCCTTGCCGCAGATTTCCTCGTAGCTGACCGTGGTTTCGTTCAGGTGACGACGCGCCAGCTCGTCCATGCCGTGGCGTTCGTGGCTTTCGATCACGTAGGAAGCCAGCAGCGTGTCGTCGACCACGCCGCGCAGGGTGATGCCGTGGTTGGCAAACACGTGGCGATCGTACTTCAGGTTCTGTCCCAGCTTTTTCTTGCCGGCGTCTTCCAGCCACGGCTTGAGTCGCGCCAGCGTGGCGTCGAAGTCCAGCTGCTGCGGCGCGTCCGGTCCGCGGTGCGCCAGCGGCAGATAGGCGGCCTGCCCCGCCGCCACCGAGAAGCTGATGCCGACCAGCTGCGCCTGCATCTGGTCGAGACTGGTGGTCTCGGTATCCAGCGATACCACCTCGGCCGCAGTCAACCTTGCCAGCCACTCGTCCAGCTGGGCCGGAGTGAGGATGGTGTCGTAGTGACGCGCGATGGCGGCGGCGGGTTCATCGGCGGCAACGGAGTCCGGCACGACCGCACTGTCGTCGCCGAACAGGTCACCGCTGTGATGCAGCGCCGGTTGCGCCCGTGCCGCGACGGGGCTGGCAGTGGCGGTATCTGCCGCCGGCTCGCTGACTTCGCGCAGGAAGGTGCGGAAGCCGCAGGCGGCAAACAACTCCGCCAGCCGCGCCTTGTCCTTGCTGCCGTGCAGCAGGCTTTCCATGCCCTGCGGCAGTTCCGCCTGCAGCGGCACGTCGCACTTGATGGTGATCAGTTCGCGCCCCCTGGGCAGCCAGTCCAGCGCCGCGCGCAGATTGTCGCCGACCTTGCCGCCGACCTTGTCAGCCTGCGCGATGACTCCGGCCAGCGTGCCGTACTCTTCCAGCCACTTCACCGCCGTCTTCGGGCCGCACTTGTCGACGCCGGGCACGTTGTCGACCTTGTCGCCGATCAGCGTCAGGTAGTCGATGATCAGGGTCGGCGGCACGCCGAATTTCTCCTTCACCCCGGCCTCGTCCAGCAGCTCGTTAGTCATGGTGTTGACCAGCGTCACCGCCGGCGTCACCAGCTGCGCCATGTCCTTGTCGCCGGTGGACACGATCACCCGCATGCCGGCGGCCTCGGCGCTGTGGGCCAGGGTGCCGATCACGTCGTCGGCCTCCACCCCGTCCACCATCAAGAGCGGCCAGCCGCTGGCGCGCACCACCTCGTGCACGGTGACCACCTGCGCAGCGAGGTCGCTCGGCATCGACGGACGGTTGGCCTTGTACTCCGGGTACAGCTCGTCGCGGAAAGTCTTACCTTTAGCATCGAAAATGCAGGCGCTATAATCGAACTGCACCTCCTTCTCCAGCCGGCGCAGCATGTTGACCATGCCGTAGATGGCACCGGTCGGATCGCCGGTGGGTGAGCGCAAGTCGGGCATCGCATGGAAGGCTCGGTACAAATAAGAAGAGCCGTCAATCAATAACAAGGTTTTCATAAGAAAAGGGGCAGATATGAGCTTGTCCGATAAATTACCGCAAACCAGCGACCGCTACGCGATGATGCAGCGTTTCCGCTCACGCGAAGCCTGGCATGTGATGAAAATTCTGTCGGAATTTGTTGAATCGGCAGAAGAACTGCAACAGATCAGTCCAGCTGTAAGTATTTTTGGCAGCGCACGGACGCCGCGCGATCATCGCTATTATAAGCTGACCGAGGACATTGCCCGTCTGTTATCCGACGCCGGCTTTGCGGTGATTTCCGGCGGCGGCCCCGGCATCATGGAGGCCGCCAACAAGGGCGCCTATTACGGCAACAGCCCATCGGTCGGTCTCAACATCGTACTGCCGCACGAGCAGCGCCCCAACGAGTACCAGGACCTGAGCCTGAAGTTCGACCACTTCTTCAGCCGCAAGGTGATGTTCGTCAAACATGCACTGGCCTATGTGGTGATGCCCGGCGGCTTTGGTACACTGGACGAAATGTTCGAGGCGCTGACGCTGATTCAGACCGGCAAGACGCGCAAGATGCCGATCATCCTGTGCGGCGGCGAGTTCTGGAGCGGCCTGCTCGACTGGGTGCGCCAGCGCCTGATCGGCGACGGCCTGATCAACGCCGAAGACCTCGACTTGCTGCAGCTGATCGACGATCCGCAGCAGATCGTGGAAACCATCTTCACCTTTTACGAAACCCGCGGCTTCGAGGCACTGCCGGAAGAGCGCGAACAGTTGCTCAATCTGTAATATTTGCCGACCGGCGCTGCCAGCCAGCGCCGACAACCAAGGAAACCCCATGTCCCGCCTGATTCTGGCCGTGCTGGCCGCCATCGCCCTGCCGGCGCTGGCCGATACCCCCGCCGCGGTGCTGCCGCCACCGCCGACCATTGCCGCCGATGCCATGGCAGAGCCGGAAGTCCGCATCATCCAGGACGGCGACAACAGCATCGAGGAATACCGCCTCAACGGTCGTCTCTACCTGCTGAAAGTGACGCCGAAAAACGCGCCACCGTACTACCTGCGTGACGACGAGGGTAACGGCCAGATGAAACGCATCGACCCGTCGCAGCGCCTGGTGGTGCCGCAGTGGGTCCTGCTGACCTTCTGAGGAGCGGGCATGTCGGTTTATACCTCGGTCTCGACCGCAGAGCTGGCACAGTGGCTACAGCGCTATGCGCTGGGCGAGCTGGTCGAGCTGAAAGGCATTGTGGCCGGTGTCACCAATACCAACTACTTTGTCACCACCACCCATGGCCGCTACGTACTGACGCTGTTCGAAGTGCTGCAGCTGGACGAGTTGCCCTACTTCCTGGAGCTGAAGAGCCACCTGGCGCGGCACGGCGTTGCCTGTCCGGCGCCGATTGCCGACCACAACGACCAGTTTGCCTCGCTGCTGGCCGGCAAGCCGGCGTGCCTGGTCAGCTGTCTCGACGGCCATGACATCGAGCAACCGAACGCGGCACAGTGCCACGCCATCGGCGAGATGCTGGCGCAGATGCACAAGGCCAGCAGTACCTTCCCGCGCCGCATGCGCAACCCGCGCGGCCCGGAATGGTGGAGCCGCACCGCCAACTCGCTGTATCCGCAGCTGCCGGCCGCGGACGCTGCCAGCCTGCGCAGCGAAGTCGCGTTCCAGGACAGCCACCGCTTTGATTTCCTGCCGCAGGGGGTAATCCACGCCGACCTGTTCAAGGACAACGTGCTGATGGATGGCGACAAAATCGCCGGCTTCATCGACTTCTACTACGCCTGCAACGACGTGCTGCTGTACGACCTCGCCATCGCGCTCAACGACTGGGCGCGCGACGCGCAGGGCGACATCGATGCCGAACTGGCGCGCGCCATCATCGCCGGCTACCAGAGCATCCGGCCGCTGACAGCGGAAGAGCACAAGGCGTGGCCGGTGATGCTGCGCGCCGCGGCGCTGCGCTTCTGGGTGTCGCGCCTGCTCGACTTCTACCGTCCGGCCAGCGGCGAGATGACCTACACCAAGGACCCCGGCGTGTTCCAGCGCCTGCTGGAAGCTCACCGCGTGCGCCAGGACTTCTGGCTGTAAGAACCTACTCACGATCTCGCGCACTCACGCGAGACAAGGCGAAAACGGTCGAGGAAGCGACGTTTATCCAGATATAAACGCGCATGCCGAAGCCGTTTTCAACGCCTTATCGTCTCCGTGAGATCCGTTGCAGCAGATCGTGAACAGCTTCTCACGCGCGCCGCGCCAGCCCGGCGCCGGCAGCCACCACCGCACAGCCCGCCCACCGCGGGCTGTTTTGCCTGCTGGCGGATTTGCGGTATAACCGGCCAGTCACCCCACAAGGATCTGCCATGAACCAACGTCTGTTGCTGATCGAGGACGATCAGCGCCTGGCCGACCTCGTCAGCAGCTACCTGCGCAAGAACGGCTACGACATCCAGCACCATGCCCACGGCGACGGCGCCGCCGAACGCATCATCGAGATCATGCCCGACCTGGTGATCCTCGACGTGATGCTGCCAGGCAAGGACGGCTTTGAAGTCTGCCGCGCGGTGCGCCACCGCTACCCGGGGCGCATCCTGATGATGACCGCCCGCGACGAGGAGATCGACGAAATACTCGGCCTGGAGCTGGGTGCCGACGACTATCTGGCCAAGCCGGTGGAGCCGCGCCGCCTGCTGGCGCGCATCCGCGCACTGCTGCGCCGCAGTGACAACGGCGGCGACGACAACGGCGATCAGGACAAGCTCGGCTTCGGCCGTTTCAGCATCTGCCAGAGCACGCGCGAGGCGGTACTCAACGCGCAGTCGCTGGAGCTGACCACCGCCGAATTCGACCTGCTGTGGCTGTTGGCCAGCCATGCCGGCGAAATCCTGTCGCGCGACGACATCATGAACCAGCTGCGCGGCATCGGCTTTGACGGCCTCGACCGCTCCATCGACGCCCGCATCTCGCGCCTGCGCAAGAAGCTGGACGACAACCCGGAAACACCGACCCGCATCAAGACCGTGCGCGGCAAGGGCTACCTGTTCTCGCGGAGCGACTGGGAGTGAGAGCGCCGCTGAGCATGGCGCGCATGTTCGCGCGCTACTTCGCGCAGACCATGCTGCTGCAGTTCGTGCTGCTGCTCGGCTTTGTACTGCTGCTGATCGTGCTGTCCGCCAACAGCGAGCGCGAACGGCTGCAGAAGCAGATGGACGGCACCGTGCGCCTGATCCAGCGCGAGCTGCTGCGCCAGCCGCCGGCGCGGCGCGACGCCAGCCTGCGTGAGCTGCAGCCGCTGTTCGCCTATCCGCTGGCGCTGGTCAGGCTGCCGCCGGCCAGCCTCGGCGAAGAGGCGCGCGCACGGCTGGCCAGCGGCCAGAGCTGGCTCGACAGCAGCCAGCAGAACCTGTACGCGCCACTGCCCGGCACCAGCCAGCTGCTGGTGATCGGCCCGCTGGACAGCCAGGGCAGCGGCGGCGGCTGGCTGCACAGCGAGCTGGGCCTGTTCGTGCTGTGGTTCGCCTTCTTCGGCGTGCCGCTGGCGCTGCTGATCTACCTCAACCTGCGCCCGCACTGGCACGACCTGGCCGCACTGCGCGACACCTCGCTGCGGCTGGCGGAGGGCGATCTCGGCGCGCGGGCGCCGGCGGCGCGCAGCCCGCTGTTCTCGCCGCTGCAGCGCCAGCTCAACAGCATGGCGGAAAAGCTGGAAACGCAGATGGAGACGCGGCAGGCGCTGGCGCACGCGATCGCCCACGAGCTGCGCACGCCGGTGGCACGGCTGCGCTTCGGGCTGACCATGATGGACGAGGCGGAATCCGACGACGAACGTCGCGGCTACCGTGACGGCATGGAGCGCGACATGCAGGAGCTGGACGAACTGATCAACGTCAGCCTCAGCTACTCCAAGCTCGATCGCGGCGAAGTGCCGCTGGAGTACGACACCATCGACCTGGAAGAGTGGTTCGAGGACCTGATCGAGCTGGTGCAGCCGTTGCGGCCAACCTTGCTGCAGCTGACGCTGGACTGCGCGCGCGGTGAGGCCACCTTCGACCGTCGCCTGGTGTACGTCGCCACCCGCAACCTGCTGCTGAACGCCTTCAAGTACGCGCGGCAACAGGTGTGCATGACGGTGGCGGTCGAACACGGCCAGCTGCGAATCACCGTCGACGACGACGGGCCGGGCATCCCGGAAAAGGAGCGCGAGCGCATCTTTGATCCGTTCCAGCGCCTAGACCGCTCGCGTGACCGCGCCACCGGCGGCTACGGCCTCGGCCTGTCCTTCGTGCGCCTGATCGCCCACCACCACGGCGGCAAGGCGTGGATTGCAGAGTCGCCGCAAGGCGGCGCCCGCTTCGGGCTGACACTGCCGCTGCACCCTGCCGGCGGCGCGCCGTCACAAAGCGTCACATAAACGCACAGCCGCCACACAGTCGGCGTACGCAAGCGCCATAGTGTTGCGCGGCGGCGGCACGCAGAATGGACTAATCAACCTCACTCACCGTGAAACGGAGTCCATCATGAAGAAACTGCTTGTCGCTACCCTGTTTGCCGCTGCCGCCAGCACCGCCTTCGCCGCGGAAACCGGCAACTACGTGTTCGGTAATGTCGGCATCTCCGCCAACCAGTGGACGCTGAAAGACGGCGCCGCCAACCGCGCCGGCGTTAGCGACCGCAAGGTCAACGACGACGATGCCACCTCCGGCATGGTCGAGATCGGTGTCGGCCAGCGTATCAACGACAACTTCGCGGTCGAGGGCAGCTACCTGCGCCACGGCGACGCCACCGGCCTGAACGGTGCCGGCAGCCTGGACTACGACACTTTTCGTGTCGCTGCACTTGGCATCATCCCGGTAACCCAGCAGTTTGAAGTCTATGGCAAGGTGTCCGCCAACCACATCCGCAGCAAGTTCAACAGCAGCTCGGCCGCGCTGGCCAGCAGCAAGGACAGCAGCTTCGGCATGGGACTGGGCGTGGGCGCCGCCTACAACTTCGACAAGAACCTGTCCGCCCGTGTCGAATATGAAGGCATCGGCAACATCGGTCACAAAGACATCACCGATACCGCACCGGTCGGCGCGCTGAAAGTCGGCCTGGGTTACCGCTTCTGATTTCCTGCTGTTCTGTATTAGTCCTCGTGTGCATTTGCCCGCCTTCATGGCGGGTTTTTTTATGCCACCGCCGCCAGCATCGCTGACGAGGCAACGGGGCCAGGCTTGGCCACCAGCCACGCCAGTTAAGCAATACCGGCGCTGCGGCCAACCTTGGCCCACACGGGGAATCACGGCACGACCGGCCCCGCCCGCTCACGGCGGGGCCGGCCGGAACACCGGCTCAGTGCTTGTGCGGGTAGATGTCGTAGCTGAAGTAGCGGCGCTCGATGCTGCGGTAGGTGCCGTCGGCCAGGATCGCCTTCAGCGCGGCGTTGACCTTGGCCAGCAACTCCTTGTTGCCCTTCTGGATGGCGATACCGGAGCCCATGTAGTACTTCGGATCGTTGAACACCGGGCCGACGAAGGCAAAACCCTTGCCGAACGGCGTCTTCAGGAAGTCGGCCTCGCCGATGGTGGCATCGACGTAGACGTAGTCCAGGCGGCCGCCCTTCAGGTCGAGGAAGGCGTCGGTGATCTTGCCGTAGCCCTTGATCTGCGCGCCGTTGCGGCCCCACTTCTCCGACGACTCCTTCATCTGGATCGCGCCGCGCAACACACCAATGCGCTTGCCCTTGAACCAGTCGCCAGCCACCGGCGTGCCTTCCTTGGCGATCAGCCGCCCCGGAATATTGAAGTACATGTCGCTGAAGCTGACCACCTTGGCGCGGTCCGGCGAGATGTTCATCGAGGCAATCGCCAGCTCGTACTTCTTCGCCTGCAGGCCGGGAATGATGCCGTCAAAGTCGTGCGCGCTCAGCTCGCACTCCGCCTTCATCTTGTCGCACAGTGCGCGGGCGATGTCGGCATCGAAGCCGACTATGCTGCCATCCGGGTTCTGCTTGGAAAACGGCGGGTAGCTGACATCGGTGGCGATGCGCAGCGGCTGCGCCTGGAGATGAAAGGCGGCAAACAGACAGCTCAGGGCAAGTATTTTTTTCATGATCGGCGGACGCTCATCGGTAAGGGGCAAGCAGGGTTGGCCGTCAGGAAACACGGCACGGCACTTGTTATGGTCAGCCCAGCTTAAGAACTGCCACCACGGCCGGCAAATGAATTATCCGGTCGTTTCATGAATTAAATTCATGCCTAAACTGGCTGCCATGCGCCGGCAGCACCTCGGCAAAGCAGCGCTGCCTCTGCGGCAGCGGCGCGAGGTCAACACGCTGCCACTCGTGGCGCGCCACCCGCGGAGACCGCGCGATGGCGACCTGCTTGCCGTTGGGCGTGTCCCAGGGGTAAAGATCGATCATTGCCAGCCCCGGCAGGTGGTTTTGCTACAATCAGCGCTTGTTGATGAATTCAGGATACTGCGATGAGCCACCCCCACGCCAACCAAGTGAAGGCTTTCCTGCTCGACCTGCAAGACCGCATCTGCGCCGGGCTGGAAGGCGCCGACGGTGGCGCCCGCTTTGTCGCCGACAGCTGGCAGCGTGGCGACACCGGTCTTGGCGGTGGCGGCATCAGCCGCGTGCTGAGCTGCGGCGCGGTGTTCGAGCAGGCCGGCGTCAATTTCTCGCACGTCACCGGCCCGGCGCTGCCGGCCTCCGCCACCGCGCACCGCCCGGAGCTGGCCGGCCGCCGCTTCGAAGCGATGGGCGTGTCGCTGGTGATCCACCCGGAAAATCCCTACGTCCCGACCAGCCACGCCAACGTGCGCTTCTTCATCGCCGAGAAAGATGGCGAGGCGCCGGTGTGGTGGTTCGGCGGCGGCTTCGACCTCACCCCCTATTACGGCAATGTCGACGACGTGGTGCACTGGCATACGGTGGCACGCGACTTGTGCGCGCCGTTCGGAGAGGACAGCTATCCGAAGTACAAGAAATGGTGCGACGAGTACTTCTATCTTAAACACCGGGACGAGGCGCGCGGCGTCGGCGGCCTGTTCTTCGACGACCTCAACCAGCCGGACTTCGACACCAGCTTCGCCTTCATGCAGGCGGTGGGCAACGGCTTCAACGACGCCTACCTGCCGATCGTGGCGCGGCGCAAGGACACGCCGTGGGGCGAGCGCGAGCGCCAGTTCCAGCTCTACCGCCGCGGCCGCTACGTCGAATTCAACTTGGTGTGGGACCGCGGCACGCTGTTCGGGCTGCAGACCGGCGGCCGCACCGAATCCATCCTGATGTCGATGCCGCCGCTGGTGCGCTGGGAATACGGCTACCAGCCGGAAGCCGGCAGCGCGGAAGCGGCGCTGTACAGCGACTTCCTGCCGGTACGGGAGTGGGTATGAGCCTGTTGCGGCCAACCTTGCTCGCTGCCCTGACTCTGCTGCTGGCATTCAGCCTGCCCAGCCAGGCAGAAGAAAGCGTGCCGCCGGAAGTGGCGGCCTTCATCCCCGCCGGCTTCCAGCCGCTGCGTTACCAGGCCAACGATTTCAACAATGACGACCGGTTGGACGGACTGTTGATGCTGCACGGCAAGGGCAAGGAACGCCCGGTGCTGCTGTTGCTGCGCGGCGACGACGACAAGCTGACCCTCGCCGCGCGCAACGACCATGCCATCCTGCCCAAGGGCTGGTTTTCCGACCCGTTTCAGGAAATAAGCATCGGCACCGGCTGGTTCAGTCTGGCCCACAAGCTTGGTAACCAATACTTCAGGCAGCGCTTTTACTGGAGCCGCACAAAGCAAACCTGGCTACTGGGTGAAGTCATGCTGGTGGCACCCGGGAATATAAGAACTTTCAGTGGTGATCTAGTCAGTCCGGTGTCTTTTGCCGACTTTTCCCCCCTGGCAACTCTTCCCAACTAACCCGTGGCGGCGTGCCGCGCACTGGCGCCCAAGCAACACCAAAGGAACAACACATGCAATGCGAACTGTGCCACCAGGACGGTGGCGACATCCTCTTCCGCGACGACCGGCTGCGCGTGATCCTGGTCGCCGATGCCGACTACCCGGCGTTCTGCCGCGTGATCTGGCACGCCCACGTCAAGGAGATGACTGACCTTGCCAGCGCCGACCGTGCGCACGTGCTGGACTGGGTGCTGCGCACCGAGCAGGCATTGCGCACGGTGCTGAATCCGGACAAGATCAACCTCGCCAGCTTCGGCAACATGGTGCCGCACCTGCACTGGCACGTGATCCCGCGCTTTGCCGACGACAAGCACTTCCCCAATCCGCTGTGGGGTGCGGCGATGCGCGACGGCGTGGCGCACGGCACGCCAACGTTGGCCGCACAGCTGCGCCACGCACTGCAGGCCGGCTGAATGCCGCGGCGGCATTGCCGCCATGGCAGGCGGGTGGTAAGGTGAACCGCGTTTAAGATTTCAAACAGGAACCACTTCCCAGCCGGTCTTGCCCGCCGCCCAGACCGGCTCTGAAGCGGCTCCGTCAGCCACTGACCGAGGAGCGTTGATGTTTACTACCCTGATTTCCGCCAGCGAACTGCAACAGCTGGGCAACCGCCACACCGTGCTGCTCGACTGCCGTTTCCGCCTTAATGACCCCGATTTCGGCCGTGCCGCCTACGACGAGGGCCACCTGCCCGGCGCGCACTACCTGCACCTGGACTACCACCTATCCGGCACCAAGAACGGCAGCAACGGCCGTCACCCGCTGCCGGAAGGGCAGCGCCTAGCGGTCAGCCTCGGCGCGCTCGGCATCGGCGCCGACAGCCAGGTGGTGGCCTACGACGACGCTGGCGGCATGTACGCTGCCCGTGCCTGGTGGCTGCTGCGCTGGCTGGGCCACGAGGCGGTGGCTGTGCTCGATGGCGGCATCCAAGCGTGGCAGCAGGCCGGCGGCGAGCTGGACACCGGCACGCCGGAACGCGACGCCACCCGTTTCAGCATGGGCACGCCGCAGGAAAGCGTGGTGCTGCTTGACGAGATTGCGGCCAACCTGTGCACGCCGCAGTACCAGCTGGTCGACGCCCGCGCCCCGGACCGCTTTGCCGGCGAGAACGAGATGCTGGACCCGGTCGGCGGCCACATCCCCGGCGCCAAGAACCGCTTCTTCATGCACAACCTCGGCAGCAACGGCCTGTTCAAGCCGGCCGCGCAGCTGCGCAGCGAATGGCTGGCGCTGCTGGACGGCACCCCGGCCGGGCAGGTGATCCTGTCCTGCGGCAGCGGCGTCACCGCTTGCCACAACAAGCTGGCGCTGGAGTACGCCGGCCTCCCCGGCGCGCGGCTGTACGCCGGCTCGTGGAGCGAATGGTGCAGTGATCCGACGCGACCGGTGGCCACTGGCGCCTGAGAAGCGGTTCAATGTCTGCTGCGGCATGATCGAAAATGGGGCGATGCCGCGTTGAAAACGCCTTCGGCATGCTGGTTTATCTCTAGCTCAACGTCGCTCCCCCAGCCGTTTTCGCCTTGTCTCGCGTGAGCGTGCGAGACCTTGAACAGATTCTGAGCACGACAACAAAAATCCCCGCCGCGGCGGGGATTTTCCATGCAAGCTTGGCCGCAAGGCGCGACCGTGCTCAGTCTAGGATCAGCTGCTGGATCAGGCGCTGACCGGCCTTCCAGTCGCCAAGGCGGCTGTTGCTGCCCATGTGGCCGCTGTTGCCGGCGCTGAGCAGCGGCACCTGCCAGCACGCCGCCAACGCTTCCGCCTCCGTCCAGTCGCAGAACAGGTCGTCGTGGCTGGCCACCAGGCGTGCCGGCACCGGCAGCCGCAGTTCGCGCGGCGCGGCAAAGCCGGCAAAGTCGGGCAGCGGCGCCCCCGGCGGCAGTTCGCCACTGGCGGCGGCGCGCTGCGGCGTGATCGGCAGCGCCGGCGGCGCCACCAGCAGCACGCCCTTCACCTTTTTCTGCTCCAGCAGGCTGGCCTGCCCCAGCCACTCCACCGTGGCGTGACAGCCGAGACTGTGCGCGGCGATCACCACCTTGCCGTCGCAGTCCGCCACCGTTGCGGCCAACCTTTGCACCCAGGCGTCGCGCGTCGGGTACAGCCAGTCGTCCTGCTCCACCCGCCGCGCCAGCGGATACAGCACCTCCCAATAGCTTTGCCAGTGACTGGCGCCGGAGTTGCCCCAGCCGGGGACGGTAATCAGGAACACGTCGTCATCGTCCAGCATCACTCACTCCTGTCGTAGTCCACCGTCAACGGTGCGTGGTCGGAGAACTTTTCATCTTTATAGACGCTGGCCGTGCGCGCCTGCGCCATCAGCGACGGCGTCACGATGTGGTAATCGATGCGCCAGCCGACGTCCTTGGCGTAGGCCTGACCGCGGTTGCTCCACCAACTATAGCCCGGCGCGTCCGGATACAGGCGGCGCCACACGTCGCACCAGCCGTCGCCGAGCAGCTGCGTCATCCACGCGCGTTCCTCCGGCAGGAAGCCGGAGTTCTTGACGTTGCCCTTCCAGTTCTTGAGGTCGATCTCGTTATGGGCGATGTTCCAGTCGCCGCAGATCACCACGTCGCGGCCCTGCGCGCGCAGCTGGTCCAGGTGCGGCTTGAACACGTCGAGGAAGCGGAATTTCACGTCCTGGCGCTCGTCGCTGCTGGAGCCGGACGGCAGGTACAGCGAGATCACCGACAGGTTGCCGCTATCAATCTGTAAATAGCGGCCTTCGGCGTCGATCCAGTCCACGCCAAGGCCGATGGTGACCGCGTCCGGCTGCTGGCGTGTATAGATGCCGACGCCGCTGTAGCCCTTCTTGTCGGCGTAATGAAAGTAGCCGGTCATGCCGTCCGGATTCTGCATCCGCGGCGACAGGTCGCCGGCCTGCGCCTTCAGCTCCTGCACGCAGACAAAATCGGCGTGATGCCCGGCCAGCCAGTCAAAAAAACCCTTCTTGTCGGCAGAACGGATGCCGTTAAGGTTGGCGGAAACGATTCGAAGCATGGGGTCTCCCGTGGTATCCTTGCCGGCAATTTTTCAGCCACGTCAAAGTGTTAATCATAAAGAGGTAAATGGGAATGAGCGATTTTCGTCAGGATTTTATTCGTTTTGCGCTGAGCAAGCAGGTATTGCGTTTTGGCGCATTCGTCACCAAAGCCGGACGCACCTCGCCGTACTTCTTCAACGCCGGCCTGTTCAATGATGGCGACAGCGTACTGCAGCTGTCGCGTTTTTATGCAAAATCCATCAGCAGCAGCGGCGTGCAGTTTGACATGATTTTCGGGCCGGCCTACAAGGGCATCATCCTCGCCGCCGCCGCGTCGATGGCGCTGGCGGAACAGGGCCGCAACGTGCCGTTCGCCTACAACCGCAAGGAAGCCAAGGACCACGGCGAGGGCGGTAGCCTGGTCGGCGCACCGCTCAAGGGCAAGGTACTGATCATCGACGACGTGATCTCCGCCGGCACCTCGGTGCGTGAATCGGTGCAACTGATCCGTGCCGCCGGTGCCGAACCAGCCGGCGTCGCCATCGCGCTGGACCGCATGGAACGCGGCACGGGCGAGCTGTCGGCGGTGCAGGAAGTGGCCCGCGACTTCAACCTGCCGGTGGTGGCGATTGCCAACCTGCACGACCTGCTCGGCTTCCTCGAAGGCAGCCCGGAGCTGGCCGACAATCTGGAAGCGGTGCGTGCCTACCGCGCCCAGTACGGCGTCAGCGCCTGACATGGCCCGCCGCGCCATCCTGCTCTGCTGTCTCGTCACCGTGCCGGCCACGGCCGGCGGGCTATACAAGTGGCAGGACCAGCACGGCGCGGTGCACTACAGCGATCACCGGCCGGCGCAGGAACAGGCCGCCGGCGTCAGCCGCCTGAATCCGCAGGGCGTGCTGCTGGAAGCGGGCGAGTCGGCAGCACAGCAGGCGGCCCGCCTCGCCGCCGCTGCACAGCAGAAACAGCAGCAGGCGCTGCGCCGCGAGCAGCAGCGCCAGGAGCGGATGCTGCGCGAGCGCTACGACAGCGTGCGCGACATCGAACGGCAACGCGACGCCGAGCTGCAGCGGCTACAGCCGGGTCTGCTGCAACTGCAACGCCAGCAACAGCACGAACGCCAGCATCTGGCCAGCCTGCAGGCCGAGGCAAACAGGCTGCAGCAGGCCGGCAAGCCGCTGCAGGGGCTGCCCAGCCAGATCGCGGTGCAGCAGCGCCTGCTCGATGGCACCAGCGCCCAGCTGCAATTGCGCAGCGGCGAAATCGACGCGCTGCGCCGGAAGGCGGAACAGGACAGCCAGCGCCTGCGCCAGCTGCTCGGCGCCAGCGCGCACTGAGCCGCCCCAGCGCGGCCAAGCACACCGCGCCGGCTACCTGCGCACGCAGACGCAGACAACGGCAAGGCGGCACCACCCTGGATCAGCGGCGACGCTTACTGCTGCGCCGCTTCCTTCTGCTGCCAGGCGTCCTTCAATACCTGCTGCGCCTGCTGCAGGCCGCTCTCCGCCGCCAGCAGCTGGCTGTCGGCGTGCTGCAGCTGCAGATTGGCCTGCGCCAGCTGCTGCTGCGCCTGCTCCAGCCGCTGTGCGGCCAACCTTTGCTCCGCCTCCGCCTGCTGTTTCTGCCGCCGCGCGCCGTCCAGACGGCTGTCGGCGCTCTGGTACGCCATCTGCGCCGCCAGCAGCTGCTGATCCACCGTCTGCGCCTGCAGCGTGGCCGCCGCCAGCAGCAGCGCCAGTGCCATGGTCTTGCCTTTCATGTTTCGGACTCCTTGAATCGGTTTGCGGCGTGGCTCAATCGTCCGCCGGCAGCGCGCCGCGCGGTACGTCCAGCGCCTGGATGCGCTCGCGCAGATAGCACAGCATCAGCAGCCCCGGCAGCGCCATCACCGTCGAGAACAGGAAGAACACCGGCCAGCCGACACTTTCGGCCAGCACCCCGGACATCGGCCCGACCCACACGCGGCCGATGGCGGAAAACGCCGACAGCAGCGCGAACTGGGTGGCGGTGAATTTCTGGTTGCACAGCGCCATCAGGAAGGCGACAAACGCCGCGGTGCCCATGCCGGCGGTCAGGTTCTCGATGCTGACCGCGAACAGCAGCAGGTTGTCGACGGCGGTGGCCTCGTGCAGCGCCACCAGACCCCAGTCGAACGGCGGCAGCGAGAAGCCGCCCCAGGCGCCCTTGCCCGACACCGCCACCAGCCAGAAGCCGAGGTTGGACAAGAGCTGCAGCACGCCGAACAGCAGCAGCGAGCGGAACAGCCCCAGCTTCATCATCAGCGCACCGCCGGCCAGCGCGCCGACGATGGTCAGCCAGATGCCGATCACCTTGTTGACCACGCCGATCTCGGCCTGGGCAAACCCGACGCCCTTGAGCAGAAAGGTGGTGGTCAGCGCGCCGGCAAAGGCGTCGCCCAGCTTATAGAGGATGATCAGCGCCAGAAAGGCGCCGGCCGCCTCCATGCTGAAATAGTTGCCCAGCGAGCGGTTCAGCGTCTCGAAGCGCGCGCGCCGCGCCGCCCACCACGCCAGCGGGATGGTCACCCCCATGCCGATCAGCAGCGTCAGCAGGTCGACCCATTTTTTCTGGTCCGGATTGACCGCCGGCGCAAGGTTGGCCGCAGCCGGCGCCGCGCTGCCGAACAGCGGCGACAGCACGGCGTCGGCCAGCGGCGCGCCGACGCGGGTGGTGAACTGGTAGCCGATCACCACCGCCAGCAGCACCGCGACAAAGCCTTTCAGGTCGTTGCGCGCATTGCTGTGCGGCGCGATATTGCCGGCCGGCACCGCCGGCACCAGCAGTAGCGACACCAGTGCCGCCACCAGCATCAGCCCCGCCATCAGCAAGTAGATGCCGTTCCAGTTCAGGCCGCTGCCGCTGACCGGATCGGCCCACACCATGGCGATGCCGCCGGACAGGATCATCGCCAGCCGGTAGCCGAACACTCCCAGCGAGGAGCCGAGGCCGCGCTCCTGCGGCGCCAGCACGTCGGTGCGGTAGGCGTCGATCACCACATCCTGCGACGCGGACAGGAAGGACAGCAGCACCGCCAGCAACGCAAACGCCTGAATGCCGTGCGCCGGCGAGGTCTGCGCCATCAGCGCCAGCGTGGCGGCGATGCCCAGCTGCGACAGCACCAGCCAGCCGCGGCGGCGCCCCAGCAGCGGCGGCTCGAAGCGGTCCATCAGCGGCGCCCACAGGAACTTGAAGGTGTACGGTAGCCCGACCAGGCTGAGAAAGCCGATGGTGGCGATGTCGAGGCCGTCCACCGTCAGCCACGCCTGCATCGCGGTGCCGGACAGCGCCAGCGGCAGGCCGCTGGCAAAACCCAGCACCCCGATCATGAGCATGCGCCACGCGCCGCTCTTGCGAAAATCAGCCATCTACTCGTTCCTGTCACTGCAAAATAAAAAGAGCGCGGATCACGCGCCCTGAAATCGCCGGGGCCGGGCCCCGGCCAGCACCGCGTCAGCCGCGGCCGACCCGGTAAAACGCCAGGCTGCCGCGCAGATTGGGCAGGAAGCTCACCCGCCGGCCGTGTGCCATCACCACCCGCTCCAGCACGCGGATGTGGTTCTTGGCGCACAAGTTCTCGAAGTCGCCCAGCATGCACCAGTGGATGTTGGGGGTGTTGTACCACTGGTAGGGCATGTCGTCGGACACCGGCATGTGGCCCTGCATGATCTGCCAGCGGTTCTGCCAGTAGCCGAAGTTGGGGAAGGTGACGATCGCCTCGCGGCCAACCCTGAGCATCTCCAGCAGGATCTGCTCGGTGTGCTGCATCGCCTGAATGGTCTGCGACAGCACCACGTGCTCGAAGCGCTGGTCCTCGAACTCGGCAAGGCCGGCTTCGAGGTCTCCCTGGATGGCATTGACGCCGGCCTTCACGCAGCTGACCACGTTATTGACGTCGAAATCGACGCCGTAGCCGTTGACCTGCTTGTGCTGCTGCAGCCAGGCCAGCAGTTCGCCCTCGCCGCAACCGAGGTCCAGCACGCGGCTGGCCGGGGCCACCCAGTCGGCGATCAGTTGCAGGTCGGGGCGCAATGTTGTCAGTGTCATCATGCGTTCACCTCCTCGGCCACGCGGTCCAGATAGGCCTGCATCAGGTCGACATAGGGTTGGTCAGTCATCAGGAAGGCGTCGTGGCCGTGCACCGACTCGATCTCGCCGTAGCAGACGCGCTTGCCGGCGGCGATCAGCGCCTTCACCGTCTCGCGCGAGCGTTCCGGCGAGAAGCGCCAGTCGCTGGTGAAGCTGGCCACCAGGAAGCTGGCCGTCGCCTTTTTCAGCGCCGCCACCAGGTCGCCGCCGTAGTCCTTGGCCGGGTCGAAGTAGTCCAGCGCCTTGGTCATCAGCAGATAGGTGTTGGCGTCGAAGTAGTCGGAGAACTTGTCGCCCTGATAGCGCAGGTAGCTCTCGATCTCGAACTCGACGTCGTAGCCGAACTGGTATTCGCCGGAGCGCAGCATGCGGCCGAATTTCTCGCCCATGCCGTCATCGGACAGGTAGGTGATGTGGCCCAGCATCCGCGCCAGGCGCAGGCCTCGGCGTGGGATGGTGCCGTGGGCGTAGAAGTCGCCGCCGAGAAAATCGGGATCGGTAATGATCGCCTGTCGCGCCACGTCGTTGAAGGCGATGTTCTGCGCCGACAGCTTGGGCGCCGAGGCGATCACCAGCGCGTGGGCGATGCGATCCGGGTAGTCGATGCTCCACTGCAGCGCCTGCATGCCGCCCAGACTGCCGCCGATCACCGCCGCCCAGCGGTCGATGCCGAGACGGTCGGCGAGGCGTGCCTGCGCGGTGACCCAGTCCGGCACCGTCACCACCGGAAAGCGCGAGCCCCAGGGTTGGCCGCAATCCGGATCGATGCTGGACGGGCCGCTGCTGCCGTGGCAGCCGCCAAGGTTGTTGACCCCAACCACGAAAAAACGGTTGGTGTCGATCGGCTTGCCGGGGCCGACCATGTTGTCCCACCAGCCGGCGGCCTTGTCGTCTGCGCTGTAGCGGCCAGCGACGTGGTGATGGCCGGACAGCGCGTGGCAGATCAGAATGCCATTGCTGCGCGCGGCATTCAGCGTGCCGTAGGTTTCAAAAGTCAGGCGATACGACGCCAGCACATGGCCGCTGTTGAGCGGCAGCGGCGTGGAAAAATCCGCATGCTGTGGCGTCACGATGCCGACGGATGACGAAAGATTGGACATAACTGCCTCTTGTAATCGGCGGCGGGGGCAGGAATGGCGGCCTTTTCGGCTCTGCCCGTCCCCGTTCAAGGCTGCTCCTGAGCAAGGAGAGAGCTTAGCTTGCCGACGCACGCTTGCACAGGCCTGCCAACGCCGCCAATAATCATTCCCTGCAAATTTTCGCGGTTTTTCGCCATGATCGGTCGCCTGTTCCGGCTTGCCCTGCTGTTTGTCACCGCTTTCCTGCTGATCCGCTGGCTGTTCAACCGCGAACAGCGCCAGACCGGCCGCGATTTCATCCACACCCTCGCCATCGCGCTGCTGGCCAGCTCGTTGCTGTTCCTGCTGCTGAATCTGGCCGGCATCCGGCTGTAGTCGACAGCCTTGATCCCGCTCACTCCGCATCGGCGGCCAAGGCGCTAGACTGCCGGCTTTTCTGCCGACGAGCCCTGGCTGCGCATGGACCTGACCCGCCACCTTCATACCTTCGGCCACTACCTGAAAACCCGTTTCGGGGAAAAGGTGCACAAGCTGTCGCTGGCCGGCGACTTCACCTGCCCCAACCGCGACGGCACGCTGGACCGCGGCGGCTGCACCTTCTGCAACGTGAAAAGCTTCGGCCGCGAGGGCGCCGCGCTGTCCATCGCCGAGCAGATCGCGCGCGAGAAGCACAAGACCGACCGCGCCCGCCGTTATCTGGCCTACTTCCAGGCCTATACCAGCACCTACGCCGAGGTGGCCACGCTCAAGGCGCTGTACGACGAGGCGGCGAGCCAGCGCGACGTCGTCGGCCTCTGCGTCGGCACCCGCCCCGACTGCGTGCCGGATGCCGCGCTCGACCTGCTCGCCGACTACCAGCAGCGCGGCTACGAAGTCTGGCTGGAGCTGGGCCTGCAAACCGCCCACGACGCCACCCAGGCGCTGATCCGGCGCGGCCACGGCCTCGCCGACTACCGCGACGCGGTGCAGCGCGCGCATCGGCGCGGACTGAAGGTCTGCACCCACCTGATCGCCGGCCTGCCCGGCGAAGACGACCGCCACGTGCGGCAGACGCTGGCCACGGTGCTGGACATCGGCGTGGAAGGGCTCAAGCTGCACCCGCTGATGATCGTGCGCGGCAGCCGCATGGCGGCCCAGTACCGCCGCGGCGAGATCGCCCCGCTGACGCAGGAGCACTACGCCGCGCTGGCGGCCGAGCTGATCCGCCACACCCCGCCCGAGGTGGTCTACCATCGCGTGTCCGCCACCGCGCAGGCACCGACGCTGATCGCGCCGGACTGGTGCGGCCCGCGCTGGCCGGCACTGCAGGCGATCGCCGCCGCGCTGGCCGCCAGCGGGCCGCAAGGCAGCGCGCTCGGCCGCCCGTGGCTGGCGGGGTAAGCCGCGGCGCGCAACTGTTTTTGCCGGCAGCTGTCAGATCAGGCGGAATGCTGCGACTAAGACACGTTGCCCCCGCGAGATCACTGCCATGCTCATCAAGACCCTGACCGACCGCCTGTCCGCCGACATCACCCCGCAGGAGGTCTACCTCAACCGCCGCCAGTTCATGGCCGGCAGTGCCGGGCTGCTGCTGCCGGTATCGGCCATCGCCGCGTTACCGGCGACGAAAAGCCCGTTGTCGACCAGCGAGCCGCCGAACAGCCGCAGCGACATCACCAGCTACAACAACTACTACGAGTTCGGCACCGGCAAGGACGAGCCGGCGCTGTACGCCCGGCGGCTGAAGACGCGGCCGTGGACGGTGACGGTGGACGGCGAGGTAACCAAGCCGCGCAGCTTCGACATCGACAGCCTGCTGAAGATGAAGCTGCAGGAACGCATCTACCGCCTGCGCTGCGTCGAGGGCTGGAGCATGGTGATCCCGTGGCTGGGCTTTCCGCTGGCCGAGCTGCTGAAGCAGGTGCAGCCGACCTCGCGCGCCAAGTACGTGGCGTTCGAGACTGCGCTGCGCCCCGGCGAGATGCCGGGCGTGGCGCGGCGGGTGCTGGACTGGCCGTACCGAGAGGGGCTGCGCATCGACGAGGCGATGCACCCGCTGACCATCCTCGCCGTCGGCCTCTACGGCGAGCTGCTGCCGAACCAGAACGGCGCGCCGGTGCGGCTGGTGGTGCCGTGGAAGTACGGTTTCAAGAGCATCAAGTCGATCAGCCGCATCCACCTGCTGGAAAAGCAGCCGCCAACCAGCTGGAACATGGCGGCGCCGAACGAGTACGGCTTCTACTCCAACGTCAACCCGGCGGTGGACCACCCGCGCTGGAGCCAGGCAACCGAGCGCCGCATCGGCGAATTCTTCAAGCGCAAGACGCTGCCGTTCAACGGCTACGGCGAGCAGGTCGCCGGCCTGTACCGCGGCATGGACCTGCGGCGGAACTTCTGACATGGCCGACAGCACCGTAACCCTCGCCAAGCCGCTGGCCCTGCACTGGCAACAGCCCGGCCCGCGCCTGTTCGCCAGCATCAAGGTCAGCCTGTTCCTGGTCTGCCTGCTGCCGCTGGCACAGCTGCTGTGGCACGCGCTGCTCGGCCAGGCGGTCAATCCGATCGAGGACCTGACCCGCGGCCTCGGCACCTGGACGCTGCGCTTCCTGTTGCTCACGCTGTGCGTGTCGCCGCTGCGTGCGCTGGGGGCACCGGGCTGGCTGCTGCGCCTGCGGCGCATGCTGGGGCTGTACGCGTTCTTTTACGTCTGCCTGCACCTGCTGACCTACCTGTGGCTGGACCAATTCTTCGACTGGGCCGCCATCGTGCGCGACATCGTCAAGCGCCCGTTCATCACCGTCGGCATGCTCGCCTTCCTGCTGTTGCTGCCGCTGGCAATCACCTCCACCGATGGCTGGATCCGCCGCCTGAAGCGCAACTGGGGCAAGCTGCACCGCCTGGTCTATGTCATCGCCCCGCTGGGGGTACTGCACTACCTGTGGCTGGTAAAACGCGACATCCAGTCGCCGCTGATCTATGCCGCCATCCTCGCGGTGCTGCTGCTGTGGCGAGTGTGGCGATACTTGCGGCCAACGTTGGCCGCACGGGTAAAATAGTCGGCGTCTTGCACTGGATCCAGCATCATGTCGAAAGAGAAAGCCCCGGTCACCCAGGCCATCCGCCTGCTGCGCCAGCATCAGGTCAGCTACAGCGAACACCTGTACAAGTACGAGGAAAAAGGCGGCACCCGCGTCTCCGCGCGCGAGCTGGGTGTCGACGAGCACTGCGTGATCAAGACCCTGATCATGGAAGACGAGCACAAGAAGCCGCTGGTCGTGCTGATGCACGGCGACCGCGAGGTCGGCACCGGCATGCTGGCCAAGCAGGCCGGCGTCAAGAAGATCAGCCCCTGCGACGCCAAGACTGCCGACAAGCACAGCGGCTACCAGGTCGGCGGCACCAGCCCGTTCGGCACCCGCGCCAGCATGCCGGTGTACATGGAAGCCAGCATTGCCGCGCTGGACAAGATCTACATCAACGGCGGCAAGCGCGGCTTCCTGCTCGGCCTGTCGCCGCAGGAGGTGATCCGCGTGCTGCAGCCGGTGCTGGTGCAGGCGGCGGCCAGCTGAGCGAGCTGTTCCCGCCCTCGCGAGTCAAGATCAGGCCAGGCGGCGTTGGCCAGCAAAGCGCCGTGGCTGGCCATATCAGTACACTTGTTTTCGCCCATGCTCGCGCCGGATCACGCCGGCGCCGCAGCTCGCGGACCGCGCTTTACCCCGCGCGGCTGACGCGACGGCGGTAGGCGCTGCGCAGCAGGAAGCCGGTCAGCAGCAGGCCGCTCATGGTCAGCGCCAGCGACAGCGTCGACGTCCACACCAGCGGTGCGATCACCCCGGCGATCAGACTGGAGAACATGGTCTGGGTGAAGCCCTGCATCGACGACACCGTGCCACGCAGGTGCGGGAACTGGTCCATCAGCACGATGGTGATCGACGGCGCCGACAGCGACATCCCGGTCGAATACAGCGCCAGCGGCGGCACGCTGCTCCACACCGACGGCGGCAACAACCACGCCGACAGCACGTTGAGCGCCGCGGCGCCGAACATCAGGCCGTAGCCCAGCGACACCAGCTGCCGCGCATTGCGCCGCCCGGCCAGCCGCCCGGACAGGAAGGCGCCGAGCATGATGCCGCCCACCGCCGGGCCGAACATCCAGATGAACTGGTCGTGGCCCAGCCCCAGGTGCTGCATCACGAACACCGGCGCCGACGGGATATAGAGGAAGAAGCCGGCGAAGTTGAACGACACCGCCAGCGCCAGCAACTGGAATTCGCGCTTGCGGCCAACCTCCAGATAGTTACGTGCCAGCTGCCGCCAGGCAAACGGCGGGCGCACCTCGCGCGCCAGCGTTTCCGGCAGGCTGCGCCAGCAGGCGGCAAACAGCAGCAGGCCTAGCAGCGCCATGAACACGAAAATCGAGCGCCAGCCGAAACTGCCGAACAGCAGGCCGCCGACCACCGGCGCAATCGCCGGCGACACCGAGAACAGCATCGTCACCTGCGACATCATGCGTTGCGCGTCGTGACCCTGGAAACGGTCGCGGATGATGGCGCGACCGACCACCAGCCCGGCGCCGCCGCACAGCCCCTGCATACCGCGGAACAGCAGCAGCGTCGACAGGTCGTTGGCCATCGCGCAGCCGACCGAGGCGATGGCAAAGCACAGGCACGACACCAGGATTACCGGCCGCCGCCCGACGCTGTCGGAAATGGCGCCATGCCACAGCATCATCAGCGCGTAGCAGAACAGATAGACCGACAGCGCCTGCTGCATCTGCAGCGGCGAGGCGGACAGCGCCACGCCGATATCGGCCATCGCCGGCAGGAAGGTATCGATGGAGAACGGGCCGAGGGTGGCCAGCGCGGCAAGCAGCAGGGCCAGCACCGCGTGGCGCTGGCGGGACGATTCAGGCATAGTCGGCAAAGAACGGGCTAGGAAATATAATCGGCACCGTAGCACGCCACGGCGGCGCTGACGAACAACAGTGTGTTCAAGAACTCCCAAGACATAGCAGAAAGTAGCGATTCATGATCCGTTTTTATCACAACCCGCGCTGCTCGAAATCCAGAGAAGCATTAAAACTGTTACAGGAGCGGGCAGCCCCGCTCGAGATCGTGGAATACCTGAAAACACCGCCCAGCATCGAGGAGCTGCAGCAGCTGTGCCGGGCGCTGGGCGTCAGCCCGCGCCAGATAATGCGCAGCAAGGAGGACGATTACGTCCGCCTGCACCTGGACGACGTGTCGCTGGAAGACAAACACCTGCTACAGGCGATCCACACCCATCCGCAACTGCTGGAGCGCCCGATCGCGCTGCTCGACGACCGTGCCGTGATCGGCCGACCGCCGGAACAGGTACTGTCGCTGCTGTAACGGCGCCGCACCGCGAAACGACAAGGCCAGCAAACGCTGGCCTTGTTGCCTTGCCGCTGCGGCCAACGTTCAGAACAGCAGTTCCTTCACGTTTTCCACCGCGTCGCCCGCCGGCGCCGCTTCCTCGGCCGGCGCCGTCTCGTCCGGCGTCACGTTGCCGCTACCCGGCACCGTGCCGCGGTTGTTGATGCTCAGCTGCGGATTGGTACGCTGGAACTCTTCCATATAGTACTCGTCGTTGCCGCGCAGGGCAGCGCCAGGGCGCACCACGATGCCCGGCGGCGGCGGCAACTCGATGTCCGGCACGCCCTTCAGCGCATTGTTCATATAGTTGATCCAGATCGGCAGCGCCGCGGTGCCGCCGTAGCCGTAACGGCCGAGGCTGCGCGGCTGGTCGAAACCAACCCAGGTCACCGCCACCAGCGACGGGGTGAAGCCGGCAAACCAGGCATCGCGGAAGTTGTTGGTGGTGCCGGTCTTGCCGGAGATGTCGCCGCGCCCCAGCGCGGTGGCGCGGTTGGCGGTACCGTAGCGCACCACGTCCTTCAGCATGTTGCTGACGATGTAGGCATTGCGCGGATCGATCGCCTGCGCCGCGTTGCGCCCCGCCACCGCTGGCTCGGTGCGCGCCAGCAGGCGGCCACCGGCATCCTCGATGCGGTCGATGAAATAGGCGCGGGTGCGGTAGCCGCCGTTAGCGAACACGGCGTAGCCTTCCGCCATCTGCAGCGGCGAGGCCTGGCCGGCGCCCAGCGCCATGGTCAGGTAGGCCGGGATGTTCTTCGACTCGAAGCCGAAGCGCTGCACATACTGCTGGCCGAAGTCGGTGCCGATCGACATCAGGATGCGGATCGATACCAGGTTTTTCGACAGCGCCAGTGCACGGCGCATCGTGATCATGCCGGCATATTTGCCGTCATCGTTCTTCGGATCCCAGCTTTGGCCGCCGATGGTCTGCGGATCGACCGTGATCGGCGCGTCGTTGATCATGGTCGACGGCGTGAAGCCGCGATCGAGCGCGGCGGAGTAGACGAAGGGCTTGAAGGTGGAGCCCGGCTGGCGCATGGCCTGGGTCACGTGGTTGAAGCTGCTGCGGTTGAAGTCGAAGCCGCCGACTAGGGAACGGATCGCGCCATTGGCCGGATCCATCGCCACGAAGGCGCCTTCCACCGTCGGCATCTGTACAATGCTGGCGTGATTGCCCTGCTCCACGATGCGGATCACTGCGCCACGACGGATGCGCTGTACCGGGGTCACCCGTTCCGACAGCGCGCTGCGGGCAAAGGTCAGACCGCGGCCGCGGATCTGCAGCTTGCGTCCGCCGCGCAGATAGGCGGTCACCGCCGACGGCGAGGCCGACAGCACCACGCCCGGCTGCATGTTGCCGCTGTCGCGCACCGCGGCCAGCGTTTCATCCAGGGTTTCCTCCAGATCGGCGTCTTCCACCTTGCTGAGGTCGACAAACGACTCCGGGCCACGGTACGGCTGGCGGCTGTCATAGTCCATCAGCCCGGCTCGCAGCGCGTCAAATGCCCACTGCTGGTGACGACTGTCGATTGTGGTAAAAACGCGAAACCCTTCGGTGTAGGCGCCGTCCTTGTAACGCTCGTACATCGCCTGGCGCACCATTTCCGCCACGTACTGCGCCGGCAGCGAGGTGTCCGGATTGGCAATGGCTAGGCGCAGCGGCTCGCTTCTGGCCGCCTCGTACTGCTCGGCGGTGATGTAGCGCAGCTCATGCATGCGGCGTAAAACATAGGCTTGGCGTAATTTTGCCCGTTCTGGATTGACAACGGGATTGTAGCTGGATGGTGCCTTCGGCAAACCGGCCAGCATCGCCATCTCCGCCACGCTCAGGCTTTGCAGCGGGCGGCCGAAATAGGTTTGCGCCGCGGCGGAGAAGCCGTAGGCACGCTGTCCCAGATAGATTTGATTGAAATAGAGTTCGAGAATCTGGTCTTTCGATAAAGTGTGCTCAATCTTGAATGCGAGCAGCGCTTCATTGAATTTCCGGGTAAAGGTTTTCTCGCTGGACAGGAAGAAGTTTTTGGCCACCTGCATGGTGATCGTGCTTGCACCGGAATGCGTGCGCCCGGATACTATGTTGCCGACTGCGGCACGCATTACGCCAATGTAATCAATGCCGCCATGCTGGTAGAAACGCTCATCTTCCGCCGACAAAACCGCCTGTTTCATCAACTGTGGCACATCACCGATTTTGGTAAAAGAACGCCGTTCCTCGCCAAATTCACCGATTAATACCTTGTCCTGGGTATAGACACGCAACGGGATTTTCGGGCGGTAATCGGTCAGGACATCCAGACTCGGCAGGCGCGGATAGGTCACCAGAATGGCGATCACGGCCAGACCCAGCACCAGGATGGTCAGGCCGGCAATAATGCCGGCGGTCACGGAGAGAATGCGTGGCAACATAAGTGGGTAGTGAAGCTCTTGCCTTTCAGAAGGATGGCGCATTATACCTTTTTCAGATAGCGACGATACGTAACGGCGCCTCAGCCGGTCATCGCAGCCGTGCCGCGGATGACCACCAGCCGATCAATGGCCACAAGACCGGAGGTTGGCCGCGCCCAGTCAGCAATCAAGACAGGCGCGGCTTGAAAACGATGTTTGACAAGAAACCCTCACTGGATGTTTCCAGACTGAAAAAAGCCTTGGCACCGCTGCTGAGCACGACCGAGCACGGTCTGCTCGGCATGGACATCAGCTCCAGTGCCATCAAGCTGGTCGAGCTCAGCAGCGCCGGCCGCGGCCCGCAGCTGGAGCGCTACGTCGTCGAACCGCTACCCAAGGACGCGGTGGTGGAGGGCAATATCCAGAACATGGAAGCCGTTGCCGAGGCCATCCGCCACGCCCGTCGCCATCTCGGCTCTTCCTGCAAGCGGGTGGCCATCGCCCTGCCCACCGCGATGGCGATCTACAAGAAAATCTTGGTGCCGGCAGCCCAGCACCCCGACGACCTGGCCATGCTGGTGGAAACCGAATCCAACCAGTACATCCCGTTCCCGCTGGACGAGGTCAACCTCGACTACCAGGTACTCGGCCCGTCCGCCAACAGCGGCAATGACCTCGACGTGATGATCTGCGCCGCGCGCAAGGAAAAAGTCGAGGAACGCGTGGCGGTAGCCGAAATGGCGGGACTGAAGGTCGATGTGGTCGACATTGATGCTTTTGCCATGCTGACCGCCTTCGAGCAGCTGCAGCAGCAACTACCGGACCAGGGCATCAACCAGACCTTCGCCCTGTTCGACATCGGCGCCACCGCCATCCACTGCTCGGTAATCCGCAACGGCCAGCAGCTGTACTACCGCGAACAGGCCTTCGGCGGCAGCCAGCTCACCCGCGACATCCAGCGCCGCTACGGCTACAGCCACGAAGAGTCGGAGCACGGCAAGCGCACCATGATGCTGCCGGAAGGCTACGAGAACGAGCTGCTGCGCCCGTTCGTCGATTCGCTGGCACAGGAAATCCAGCGCGCGCTGCAGTTTTTCTACACCAGCGTCAGCGTCTCGCAGTACCTGCGTGTCGACTACATCCTGCTCGCCGGCGGCTCCAGCATGCTGGCCGGACTGGACGATGCCGTGCTTGGCCGCACCCAGATCAGCACCATGATCGCCAACCCGTTTACCACCATGACGCACTCCTCGCACGTCGAGCTGAAAAACCTGCTGCTGGATGCGCCATCGTTACTGGTCGCGTGCGGACTGGCCCTGCGGAGATTCGACTGAACCATGATCCGGATCAACCTGCTCCCCCACCGCGAACTGAAAAAGGCGGCCCACCGCAAGCGCTTCCAGAACATGCTGGCCGCGGCGCTCCTCGCCGGACTGGGGCTGTCCTACGCCGGCTATAGCTGGCTGGACAGCACCCTCAGCGAACAGCAGCGCCGCAACCAGCAGCTGGAGCAGGCGATTGCTCAGCTCGACCAGCAGTTGAGCAATATCGAGAACCTGCGACAGCAGCGCATGGCGTTGCTATCGCGCAAGGAGCTGGTTGAACAGCTGCAGAATAGCCGTACCGAAGCCACCCGGATTTTTGACCACTTGATCAAAACCCTGCCGGAAGGGGTATTCATCAAGAGCTTCAAACAGACCGGCACCACCATTGCACTCAGCGGCACCTCCTTGTCCAGCGCCCGCGTTTCGACCCTGATGCGCAACCTGGAGCAGTCCGAGGTGTTCAGTACGCCGATCCTGATCGAGGTCAGCTCCACACTGGTCGACAATGTGCGCGCCAATGACTTCAGCCTCAGTCTCTCCCTCCGCGCACCGGAGACCAGTGCCAGCCAACCCGTGCCGGCCGTACCAAGGGCAACGCCATGACATTGGATGAATTCCGTCAACTCGACCTCAAAAACCTGCCGGATTTACCACTCGGGCCGCAGATCAGCAGTCTGGTCGTCATGATTGCGGCCATCCTGGGGCTGGCCTACTACTTCGTGTTTGCCGACCTGCAGGACCAGATCGAGCGCCAGCAAGCCAAGGAAGTACAGCTGAAGGAAAGCTTCCTCGACAAGAAGCGCCAGGTTGCCAATTTGGCCGCGCTTGAAAACCAGCTGAAAGAAATCGAATCGTCTTTTGGCGCCCTGCTCAAGCAATTGCCGACCAAGGCCGAGATGCCGGCCTTGCTCACCGAAATCAACCAGGCCGGGGTTGGCCGCGGCCTGCTGTTCGAGCTGTTCCGCCCCGGCAGCGAAACCAAGGCGGCGCAAATCGCCACCCTGCCGATCCAGATCCGCCTCAGTGGCAGCTATGGCGAGCTGGCGACCTTCGTCAACGACGTGGCACAGCTGTCACGCATCGTGACCATCGGCGACATTGCCCTGAGCCCGAACGGCAGCGCCAAGGAAGACCGCCTGTTGCTGCAGGCCACCGCCAAAACCTATCGCGCACTGGAGGCCGGCGAACAGGCCGCCAAGGCCGGTAAACCATGATGAAAACAGCCCGTCAACGTATCGTCATCATCCTATCCTGCCTACTGGCGCTGAGCGCCTGCGGCGCCGAGCAGGAAAGCATCGAACAATGGATGCAACACGCCGGCAAGGATCTGCACGGCAAGGTCGAGCCCTTGCCACCGATGCAGCCCTACCAGCCTTACCAGTTTCAAAGCGCCCAGCTGGGTTCACCGTTTGATCCGGCGCGACTGCAGCTGGCACGCAACAAGGTCAAAGGGCTGTTCAACAGCAACCGGCCGCGCGAGGTACTGGAAAACTACGAGCTGAGCCAGCTCAAACTGACCGGCACCCTGCGCTTCAACAAGCAGTATTTCGGGCTGATCCAGACTCCCGACAACGGCATCTACCGCGTGCGGCCCGGCAGTTTTGTCGGCCCCAACTTTGGCATCGTGCGCAAAGTCAGCGAAACCGAAGTGGTACTGGAAGAAACCGTGGAAAACATCAATGGGGAGTGGGTACAACAAGAAAACACGTTGTACCTGCTACAGCAGGAACAAGGGGCAAAACCATGAACAAGCATTACCTGAAAACACTGGCCAGCAGCCTGCTCCTGGCCGGCCTCTCCCCGGCCCTGTTCGCCGCCAATGCCATCACCGCCATCGATCTCGTCAACAACAGCCAAAACGAACCGGTGCTGGCCATCAGTTTTGCCGAAGCGCCGACCACGCCGGCCAGCTTTTCCATCATCAGCCCACCGCGCATCGCCTTCGACTTCAAGGACACCAAGAACCAGACCGGCAAGAACCTGCTGCCATTCAACAGCGAACTACTCAACGCCGCCACCATCGTCGAAAGCAGCGATCGCACACGGCTGGTGCTCAACCTCAACAAGAGCAGCGCGCACAGCACCCGCATTGACGGCAAGCAGTTGCTGGTGAGCTTCAACACCGCCGACAAGCCGCTCGCCGCCGCCGGCAGCCCGATTGCCAACCCCGCTGCGGCCAACCTTGGTACTGCCCGCCAGGTGGCCAATGTCGACTTCCGCCGCGGCAGCAAAGGCGAGGCACGCATCATCGTCGACCTGCCGACCAGCAACAGCCCGGTGGACATCAAGCGCGAAGGTAACAGCCTGATCGTGGACCTGGCCGGCATCAAGTTGCCACGCCACCTCGAGCGACGCCTGGACGTCACCGACTTTGCCACCCCGAGCAGCCGCGTCGATGCCGTCAACCAGAACAGCGGCAGCCGGATTGCCATCCAGTCTGGCGGCACCTGGGAGTACTCCTCCTACCAGACCGAACGCCAGCTGGTGGTCGAGATTCGCGCCGTGTCGCAGGAAGAGGCCGAGGCCAACCTGCTGGCACAGGGCAAGACCAGCTACAAGGGGCAACGCCTGTCGCTCAATTTCCAGACCGTCGATGTGCGCTCGCTGCTGCAAGTCATCGCCGAGTTCACCGGCCTGAACATTATCACCAGCGACAGCGTGACCGGCAGCCTCAGCCTGCGCCTCAATGACGTCCCCTGGGACCAGGCACTGGACCTGATCCTGACCCAGAAAAACCTGGAAAAGCGCCAGGTCGGCAACGTCATCCGCATCGCGCCGCGCAGTGAGCTGGTCAGCATCGAACGCCAGATCGCCGAAGCCAACCGCATCAAGAAAACATCGGAACCGTTCATCACCGAGACCTTCACCATCCGTTATCGTGCCGCCGAAGAAATCAAGGACGCGATCAAGGACTTGGGACGGTTTAGCCAAGTGGCGGAAACCGAAAGGGAAAGCAACAGCAACGAAACCGGCGCCAACTCCCGCTCCGCCACCACCGTCAACAACGCCCTGACGCTGATGGCCGACAGCCGCTCCAACCGCCTGATTGCCCGCGCCGGCGTGTCGATGATCGAGGAAGTCCGCAAGGTCATCGAGATTCTGGACGTGCCGCTACGACAGGTATTGATCGAGGCGCGTATCGTCGAAGCCAAGGACAACTTCCAGCGCGACCTGGGCGTGCGCCTTGGTGTCACCAAAGTCGGCGGTGATACCGCCATCGGCAACTGGAATGGCGAAGAGGGCTCCGGCATGCCCATTCCAGGCACCGGCAGTGTTCTTGGCGCACCCTCGGTATGGAATCCCAACATCGACCTGCCGGCCGGACTTGCCGGCGCCAGCATCGGTGCCATTTTCAAGAACGCCAGCACCCTGATCGGCCTGGAGCTGTCCGCGATGCAGGCCGAGGACAAGGGCAAAGTGGTGTCCAGCCCGCGCATCCTGACCGCGGACCGCACCAAGGCGACCATCACCGAAGGCACCGAGATCCCCTACCAGTCCATCGACGACAACGGCAAGTCGACCACCACCTTCAAGAAAGCCAACCTGAGCTTGTCGGTGACGCCGCAGGTGACGCCGGAAGACGACATCATCATGGAACTCAACATCACCAAGGACACGCCGAATACCAAACTGTCGCTTGATGCCGGCCCGGCCATCGACAACAAGACCGTCGATACCCAGGTGCGCGTCGAAAATGGCGGCACCGTCGTGATTGGCGGCATTTATGTGCAGGAAGAAAATAATGTCGAAAACAAAGTGCCGTTGCTGGCCGATATCCCTTTGCTTGGCGTCCTGTTCCGCAACAAATCCGTCACCAACAACCGCCGCGAACTGCTGATTTTCATCACGCCGCGGATTGTCGAAAACGAACTGATTGCCCGCTAAGGGCAGGCGACAGCGTGCCAACACTTCCTTTACAATGCTGGGCATGAAACTGGCAGGCAATATCTTTCTGGTCGGCTTGATGGGTGCCGGCAAAACCACGGTTGGCCGCACCCTTGCCCGCCACACCGGCAAACAATTTTTCGACTCGGATCACGAAATCGAAAAACGCACCGGTGTTCGCATCACCACCATCTTCGACATCGAGGGTGAGCAGCGCTTTCGCGAGCGAGAGCGCGACACCATTGCCGAGCTGTGCGCGATGGACAACATCGTGCTGGCCACCGGTGGCGGCGCCATTCTGGCGCCGGAAAACCGGCAGGCACTGCGCAGCCATGGCACCGTGATCTATCTGCGCGCCCAGATCGACGACATTCTGGCCCGCACCCTGCATGACAAGAGCCGCCCGCTGCTGCAGACCGGCAACCCGCGCGCCAAGCTGGAAGAGCTGTTTGCCCAGCGCGATCCGCTGTATCGCGAAGTGGCTGACCTGACCATCGACACCTCCCATCAAAACGTTAACGTGCTGATTGCCCGCCTGGAACAGCAGTTGGCCGAGATTCTGACCTGCCAAAAGTCCAACTGACCATGAAAACGCTCGATCTTGTTCTTCCCGATACCCGTTACCCCATTCACATCGGTCAGCAGTTACTCGGCAAGGTCGAGCTGATTACCCCCCACCTCAAGCAACCCCGCGTGGCCATCGTCACCAACACCACGGTAGCGGCGCTGTATCTTGAGCCTCTGCTGCGCAGCCTGGAGCAGGCCGGCATCAGCTGTCTGCCGGTGGTACTGCCGGACGGGGAGGACTTCAAGACCTGGGACACCCTGAACCAGATTTTTGACGCGCTGCTGTCGCACCGCTGCGAGCGCAGCACCACGCTGATCGCACTGGGGGGTGGCGTTATTGGCGACATGACCGGTTTTGCCGCCGCCTGTTACCAGCGCGGCGTACCCTTCATCCAGATTCCGACCACCCTGCTGGCACAGGTCGACTCTTCCGTCGGCGGCAAGACCGCGATCAATCATCCGCAAGGCAAGAACATGATAGGCGCGTTCTACCAGCCGCAAGCGGTGATTGCCGACATGGACTTGCTTGACACGCTGCCGGAGCGTGAACTGTCGGCGGGCCTGGCCGAGATCATCAAATACGGTCTGTTGGGCGACGAGCAGTTTCTGGGCTGGCTGGAGCAGAACATGCCCGCGCTGCGCAAGCGCAACAAGCAGGCGCTGGCCTACGCGGTGGAGTACTCCTGCAAAATGAAGGCCGACATCGTGGCGCAGGACGAGAAGGAACAGGGCATGCGCGCCCTGCTCAATCTTGGCCACACCTTTGGCCACGCCATCGAGGCCGGCCTCGGTTTTGGCACCTGGCTGCACGGCGAAGCCGTCGGCGCCGGCATGCTGCTGGCAGCCGAAGCGTCACGACAACTGGGCTGGCTGGATCAGACGCAGGTCACACGGGTGGAGACGATCCTGCAGCAGGCCGGCTTGCCGACACTCGCACCGGCACTGGGCACGGCACGCTGGATCGAGCTGATGGGTCATGACAAAAAAGTGGAAGGTGGCGAGATCCGTTTCGTACTGCTGCAGACGCTGGGTCATGCTGTTGTCGCAAAGCTGCCTGCCGCAATCCTGGAGCAGACCCTGAACAGCCGTTTTGTCGGCAGCGCCCCGTAAATACCACTACGCATTTCTACGAATTGTCGCGGCCGGTAGCGCACTGCAAAATGGTTGCTCCAACGAGGAGAGATCACCATGCTGCGCCTACTTGCCGATGTCGCCAAAGCCTTTGATACCGTTGCCGACATTGCCCACCCGGGCGAGCTGATGCACCAGTTGCGCTTCGTGCCACCACGGCAGCGCGGCATCGATCCGGTCGGCGAAGCCGAGGTGTACCTCACCTACCAGCGCTACAAGCGGGCACGGCAAGTGCTGCGCCACACCATCCGTACCGAGCCGGACAACCTGCCGGCACACATCCTGCTGCTGCACACCTACTTCCTGCTGGAAAGCAGCCACGACTACTGCCAGCTGGCGGCAACACTGCAGAGCAAACTGGCGCACCGCCCAGAGTGGGCGCACATCTGCCATGTTGGCCGCAGCCTGGCGCCGGACTACCCGCTGTTCCAGCAACACACGCACTAAGCCGCTTGCCGTTCAGCGCGCAGCGCGACCGGCAAGCCCATCACCTTCTACCAAGTCAGCCAGATACTGCCTGCCGCGCTACGCGCCGACATCAGCATAGGCGCTCACCGCCAGCACGCAGTCTGCTGCCTACGCCCCAGTCCTGTAGCGAGCCGACAACTGCCGCGGCCTAGTACACCAGCTCGCACTGCTCCACGCCGTCACGCCGGACACACCGCTTGATGATCCCGGTTTGCGTCAGGGAAATCACCTCCGTTTCATCCGTCACCTGCAAGCGCGTGGCACGCAGCACGTAGTAACCGTCGTCGGTGTTGCGTGGCAAGGAGCCGAATGCCAGCTGGTACTGCGCCACCCCGTCGGGTGGCGAAAGCGGGGCCGGTAGTGCCGGCCAGCGCGTCGGCGTCAGCTTGTAACTGCCGTGGCGATGGTAAAACTCTTCCAGAAAAATCGCATTTTCCTGCAGCAGCGCAATCGCCTGCGCCCGCTGGCTGCGCTGCACATAGCCCTGATACGCCGGCAAGGCTGCCGCCGACAGGATGCCGATTAATACCAGCACCAGTAGCAGCTCAAGCAGGGTGAAGCCGCACCGCGCTAGCATGGCAGCGTGCGGATGCGCATCGGCACCGACACCAGTAGTTGCTGGCAGCCGCCGTGCTGATCCTGCAGCGTGAAGCGCACCGACTGCACGTTCTTCAGCCCGCCCCACTCCCCGACTTCGAAGCGCGGCACCGACACCAGCAACTGCGGCGCCGCCGACGTGGTTTTCAGCGCCAGCACCTGCAACGCCTCCTTGGAGTCGTAGAGCGCCAACCGGCCACCCGCCCGGTCCTGGTACAGCAGCACACCCTCGCGCCAGTGCCGCTCGCCGGCACTCAGCGGCGGATTGGCAAAACAGCCCTGCGGATCCTGATTCAGCTTCATGTTGACGGCACAGACATGCACCGGCTGCTGTCGCAGCAGGGCATCGTTCCTGGCGCGCAACAACAGCACGTTCAGGCGGCTGATATAGGCCTGGAGCACCCGTTCCCGCACCATGCCACTCCACGCCGGGATGGCAAACGACAGCACAATGCCGCCGAGTAGCAACGCCATCAACAGTTGCAACAGTGAAAAGCCATCGACCCGCGACATGCCCGCTCCCTCCTCGGCTAACCATCAACAAATAATGCCATATGATTTTTAATTGGCATTAAAAATCAGGAAGATGTATCGCAACAAGTTGGCCGCAGTGTGGCGCGCGGCGTCACTCCAACCTGCGCCAGGCGGGATTGGTAATTTTGCGACGACACATGTTTAACTTATCGATCACCCGTAGCTTTTTACTAAACACCAGCATAGAATGAGCCAATACTCTAGCCAGTGCTGGGCGAGCTCATCTCCAGCAGATAAGGCAGGGCCGTCTAAAGGAGAAATTCATGAGTCCGCAAGAACTGATGCAGCGTAAAGCCAATGCCACCCCGCGCGGTGTGGGTGTTATGTGTTCCTTCTTCGCCGAGCGCGCAAAGAACGCCGAGATCTGGGACACCGAAGGCAAGCGCTACATCGACTTCGCCGGCGGCATCGGCGTACTCAATACCGGCCACCTGCATGACAAGGTGCAAGCGGCCGTTGCCGAACAGCTGAACAAGTTCAGCCACACCTGCTATCAGGTCGTGCCTTACGAGCTGTACATCGAGCTGGCAGAAAAACTGAATGCGATGACCCCTGGCAGCCACGCCAAGAAAACCGCGTTCTACACCACCGGCGCCGAAGCCGTGGAAAACGCAGTGAAGATCGCCCGCGCCGCCACCGGCCGTCCGGGCATCATCGCCTTCGGCGGCGGCTTCCACGGCCGCACGCTGATGGGCATGGCACTGACCGGCAAGGTCGCCCCGTACAAGATCGGTTTCGGTCCGTTCCCGTCCGACGTGTACCACGGCGTATTCCCGAATGAACTGCACGGTGTATCGGTAGCCGACTCCATCGCCAGCATCGAAAAACTGTTCAAGTACGACATCGAAGCCAGCCGCGTGGCGGCCATCATCTTCGAACCGGTACAGGGCGAAGGCGGCTTCTACTCCGCGCCGGCCGAATGGGTGCGTGAAATCCGCCGCATCTGTGACCAGCACGGCATCCTGATGATCGCCGACGAAGTGCAGGCCGGCTTTGCCCGTACTGGCAAGTTCTTCGCCATGGACCACTACGACGTCGCCCCGGACCTGACCACGCTGGCCAAATCGCTGGCCGGCGGCTTCCCGCTGTCCGCCGTGGTCGGCAAGGCCGAGATCATGGACGCACCGGCACCGGGCGGCCTCGGCGGCACCTACGCCGGCAGCCCGCTGGCACTGGCCGCGGCCAAGGCGGTGATCGATGCCATCCAGGAAGAAAAACTGCTGGAGCGCGCCAACAAGCTGGGCAGCCAGCTGAAGGAAGTGCTGAACGGCCTGAAAGCCGACATCCCGCAGATCGCCGACGTACGTGGCCTGGGCGCGATGATCGCCGTCGAGTTCAACAAGGCCGGCAGCCACGAGCCGGATGCCGACTTCACCAAGAAGGTACAGACCAAGGCACTGGAAGCCGGCCTGATCCTGCTGACTTGCGGCGTATACGGTAATGTGGTGCGCTTCCTGTTCCCGCTGACCATCGAAGACGCCATCTTCGATGAAGCGCTGCAGAAACTGGTTGCCGCCATCAAGGCCTGATCACCCGAGCTGAAATAGATTGCGGCCAACCTTGCGACACGCAACGTTGGCCGCATTGCATACAAGGACACAACACCATGCTGAACCTGAAAGATCCTTCCCTGCTGCGCCAGCAGTGCTACATCAACGGCCAGTGGCTGGATGCCGATAGCGGCGAAACCATCGCGGTGACCAACCCGGCCACCGGTGCAACCATCGCCCACGTACCGAAAATGGGCCGTGCCGAAGCCCAGCGCGCCGTGGACGGCGCCGCCAAAGCCTTCAAGAGCTGGAAGAAGAAATCCGCCAAGGAACGCGCCGGCATCCTGCGCAAGTGGTTCGACCTGATGATGGCGAACCAGGATGACCTGGCGGTGATCCTGACCTCGGAACAGGGCAAGCCGCTGGCCGAAGCCCGTGGCGAAATCGCCTACGGCGCCAGCTACATCGAGTGGTATGCCGAAGAAGCCAAGCGCATCTACGGCGACACCATTCCGTCCACCGGTGCAGACAAGCGCATCCTGGTGACCAAGGAGCCGATCGGCGTTACCGCCGCGATCACGCCGTGGAACTTCCCCAACGCCATGATCACCCGCAAGGCTGCCCCGGCGCTGGCCGCCGGCTGCCCGATGGTGGTGCGCCCGGCCAGCCAGACCCCGCTGTCAGCACTGGCCATCGCCGTGCTGGCCGAGCGTGCCGGCATCCCGGCTGGCGTGTTCTCGGTACTGACCGGCGGCTCCACCGAAATCGGCGGCGTGCTCACCGGTAGCGACACCGTGAAGAAATTCTCCTTCACCGGCTCCACCGAGGTTGGCCGCAAGCTGATCAGCCAGTGTGCCGAGACCGTGAAGAAGGTATCGATGGAACTGGGCGGCAACGCACCGTTCATCGTATTCGACGACGCCGACCTGGATGCCGCGGTGGAAGGCGCAATGATCTCCAAGTACCGCAACGCCGGCCAGACCTGCGTCTGCGCCAACCGCCTGCTGGTGCAGGACGGTGTGTACGATGCCTTCGCCGAGAAATTCGCCGCCGCGGTCGCCAAGCTGAACGTGGGTAACGGCCTGGAAGCCGGCATCACCCAGGGTCCGATGATCGACGAGAACGCGGTGGCCAAGGTGGAAGAACACATCGCCGACGCGCTGGCCAAGGGCGGCAACCTGGTGACCGGCGGCAAGCGCCACGAACTGGGCTACAGCTTCTTCGAGCCGACCGTGATCACCGGCGTAACCCCGGAAATGAAAGTGGCGAAGGAAGAAACCTTCGGCCCGCTGGCGCCGCTGTTCCGCTTCAAGACCGAAGCCGACGCCATCCAGATGGCCAACGACACCGAGTTCGGCCTGGCGTCCTACTTCTACGCCCGCGACATCGGCCGCATCTTCCGCGTGTCCGAAGGCCTGGAATACGGCATGGTCGCCGTCAACAGCGGCATCCTGTCCAACGAAGCCGCACCGTTCGGTGGCGTGAAGCAGTCCGGCCTCGGCCGCGAAGGCTCCAAGTACGGCATCGAAGACTACCTGGAGATCAAGTACGTGCTTCTGGGCGGTATCGACCAGTAAGCGTCAAACAGGCTGGTCGCTTGCGGCCAACCTTGTGCACAACAAAGCCGGTGTCAGTGACACCGGCTTTGTTATTGGTGCACCGCCAGCCACGGTACCGGCGTCAGAGCTTGCCGGCGTGCAGCACCAGACAATTGCGGCCGCGCTGCTTGGCCTGGTAGCAGCCGTCGTCGGCGCGGGACAGTACCGGCTGCGCCCGTTCGTCCTGCGGCTGGATCATGGTCACGCCAATGCTGGCGCTGATGCGGAACGCGCGCTCGCCCAGATAGACGATGTGGGCGTCGATCGCCTGCAACAGCTCGCGCAGCATGCGTTCGGCGACTTCCAGCTCGCAGTGACACAGCAGGATGGCGAACTCGTCGCCACCGAGGCGGGCGACTATGTCGCTGCTGCGCACCTGGCGCTGCATGATGCGCGCCACATCCTGCAACAGCAGGTCGCCACCCTGCTGGCCGGCGCTGTCGTTGACCGCCTTGAAGTGGTCGAGGTCGATCATCGCCAGCACGTGCGGCTGGTAGTGCACGCGGTTGTCGTCGAGCACCTCGCCCAGCGCGGCAAGGAAACCGCGACGGTTGCGCAGCCCGGTCAGCACGTCGTGGCTGGCCTCCCAGCGCTGCTGCTGTACGCGTTGCTGCCGCTCACTGTCATCTCGCAGCACCACCACCTTGTAGCCCTGCAGCGCGCCGCTGCCGGCCATCACCGACAGGGTCAGCTGCACCGGCTGCACCCGCATGTCGCGGCTGAGCAGATCCAGCGCCAGCGGCTTGCCGGCAGCGTCGCGCTCGATGTCGCGCAGCGGCACCGCCAGCCCTGTCTCCGGGCTGACCAGATTCATGAACACACCCAGCAGGCGGCCGAGCACGTCCGATGCCGGCACCCCGAAGCGCGCCAGCGCCGGCGGGTTGGCGTACTCCACCTCGTCCATGCGGTTGGTCAGCACCACCGCGTCGCTGATCGAGCCCAGCAGCAGCAGGCTGCGCTCGCGCTCGGCCTGCAGGCTGCCGCGCGCCTCTTCGCGGGCACTGACATCGCTGACCAGACCGAGGAAGCGGCGCTCGCCGCCGCTGGCGGCCAGCTCGCTGAAGCGCAGCTCCACCATCACTCGGCAGCCGTCGCGATGCCGCAACCGGCACAGCAGCTCGAAGCCGCTGCCGGTGGCCAGCAATTGCTGCCACTGTCCGGCCACCTGCGGCAGGCTGTCGGGGTGGATCTCGTCCAGCCAGTGACGACCGAGCCAGTTGCCGATCTCCGCCGCCGGCAAGCCGGCGACACGCATGCTGGCCGGATTGAGCGACTGCAGGCGCGCCTGCGCATCCACCACCAGCACGCCCATCGGCGACACCTCGTTCAAGGTGCTGAACAGCGCGTCGCGCGCGGCGAGCTGCTGCTCGCAGTCGGCGCGGCGACGGCAGGCGGCCGCCACCTCGTGGGCGATGCGCTGCAGCTCGCGACAGCCCAGCGCGGCTGTCGTGGCGTACGGATCCCCCTGCAGCACCGTGAGCTGGTTCTGCAGCCGGCCCAGCGGCCGCAGCAGGCGGCGCATGCCCCACCACGCCAGCGGCAGCGACAGCAGCAGCGCAACCAGCAGCAACAGCAGATAGTGGCCGCCAAGCACGTGCGCCGGCAGCATCACCTCGTGCAGCGGCAGCACCACCCCGAGCAACCACGGCACGTTACGCAGGCGCTGGTAGACCTGCAGCGCCGGCACGCCATGGCTGTCGCCCACCGCAGCCTGGCCAGCAGCGCCACCGAGGGCGCGCTGCAGCAACGGGTCGGCCGCCACCGCCGCCGGCATACCGTCAGCGGCATCGGCGTGCAGGATGGCGAGCTGGCTGCGTATGCTGTGGATGGTCAGGAAACCGCCTTGCCCGATGGCGATGTTTTTCAGTTCGCCGAAGAATTCCGGCGAATACAATTCCAGGCTGCCGCCGAGCACCCCGGCGAGCTGGCCTTCGGCGCTGAACACCGGGGCGGTGAACACGATCACGGTGCGATTCAGCCCACCACTCATCCGCACCGGCTCCGACACCTGCGGCCGCAGCGAGTCGCGGGTGGCGCGGAAGTAGTCCTGATCGGCGACATTGAGGCCGAGCCGTCCCGGCAGTCCGGGGTAGTCGGCGATGACATTGCCCTTGCGGTCGTACAGCAACACGCTATTGAACATGCCCTTCAGGTAGCGGAAGCGGGCAATCAGCGCCGCGCCCTGCTGCTCGAACTGCTCCGGTGCCAGCTGCAGGTTGGCCGCAGCCTGCTCCAGCAGCACCTGCCGCGTGCGCACGCGGTCGTCGACATCGGCGGCCAACCTTGCTGCCAGGGTTTCCAGGCTGAGCGCCTGCACCTCGCGCAGCGCGGTGCGGCTCTGCACATAGGCTCCGCCACCGACCAGCAGCAGCGGCAGCACCAGGAACAGGCCACCCAGCACCAGCAGGCGCAGGCGCAGCGTCGACAACAGCACACTCTTAAACATGACCCGGCTCGGCACCCCTCGGCAACGGTTGGCTATGACAGGCGGCGCCGCTCAATGCAGCTTCGGGGCGTGCTCGGTGACCGGAATCCCGGCCTGCTGCAGGCAGGACTGCAGGTCCTGCCAAACCAGGCTGCGATCCGGGCTCAGGTCCGGCGTCAGCAGCCACGGCGTGTGGGCCAGCAGCTGCTGCGAGCCGCCCAGCAGGCGCACATTGTAAGCCTGGTGTTCCGGCTGGTACTCCGCTTCGGCGTGCAGCCCGTCCGGCAATTCGCTGCCGGCCAGCACCGCCATGGTCAGCGCGAAACGCTTGCGGTTGTAGGCGGCGGTACCGGCGGCCAGCGCTTCCCACCACGGCAGCGGCATGAACAGCTCGGCCTCGCCGTACACCATCTCCGCCGACAGCGCCTGCTGCACCAGCGGCATGGTGGTGTCCAGCGCCTCGCGCGCGTGGCGACGCACCTGCGCCAGCGGCAACTTGCCGCGCTCGACGATGAACGGCAGCCACGCCAGCACCAGCTGCGGCTCGTTGACGGTGGAGGCCGCCTCGAAACTGGCGCGCGAGGCGGCGACGTCGTGCAGCGCCAAGTCGCAACCGGCATCCATGGTCGGCGCCAGATGCACCAGCGACTGGCAGCTGCGCTCGGCCAGGCTGTCGACGGTGAAGATGGTCGGCGACATCCACAGGATGGTTTCCGGCGCCAGTGTCAGCGCCTCGGCCAGCTGTGGCTCCACCTGCTCCAGCAGCGGGAAGTGCCACCACACCCCGCCCTGCGCCCGCGAGAACACCACCGGGAATGCCCACAGCTCGTAGGAGGCGACATTGCCGTCCGGGCGCATCACCTCGGGGAAGGCGATGGTGTCGTGGGCGCAATCCAGCAGCAGCTTGCGCGCCGGCGGCTCGCCCTGCAGCGCCAGCTGCGACTCGGTAAACACCGCTTGGTCGCCGCCGGACAGTGCCTGTTGTACCAGCGCCGCCAGCTGGATGCGCTTCACTGGGTTCTGCACCGCGTCGCGGCTGAGGGCAACCAGCTCGGCGATGCGCGCCTGCCGCTCTACCGGTGGCAGCGGCTCGGTCGGCACCAGGCGGAAATCGCGCTCCTTCGGTGCCACCTCGCGGTCGATATAGGCTTTCTGCAGCCGCTGGTAGACCTGCATCGCCTCGTCGCAGATCTTCTGCAATTGTGCGGCGGTCGGGATTTCGCCCCAGAAGTTGAAATCGAACAGGCGGAAGCCGGAGTTGGTGACGTAGTGCGTCAGGTGATGGCTTTCGTCGTACAGCACCACACTGCGGAAGCCGTCCTGGTCGCGGCCGTCAAACGGCGTCAGGTCCATGCCCACCAGACGACAGACGAACACCGGTTCCTGGGTATGAATCACGTATTCGTAAGGCTCCAGCCCCTTCTCTTCGACGGCGTCACCAAAGATGAAACGGCTGGGAATGAATGGATCGCCCTTGATCGGGACATTGCGCGGATGGGATTTCATGCGTCTGGCGTCGATACTGCCTTGTAAAACCGTTGATTTTACTCCGACGCCAGAAGCATAGCTAACAGTTAGGCTAATTTAGTGCCAGCTGGTAACGCCGGAACACCACATCGCGCTGCCAGCCCATGCTGGCGTACAGCGCCTGCGCCGCGGCATTGTCGATGGCCGTCACCAGATCCAGCCTGACCACACCCTGCGCGGCGGCTACGCTGGCCGCCGCCTGCAACAGCGCCCGCCCCGCGCCGCGCCGCCGCGCGTGCTCGGCCACATACAGGTCGTTCAGCAGCCACACCGGCGCCGCCGCCACCGAACTGAACAGCGGACAAAGCTGGGTGAAGCCCAGCAATTCCCCGGCGCGCTGGTACACCAGAATGGTGGTATCGCCCTGCAGCAAGCGCTGGCGGATGAAATCCTGCGAGGTGGCCGCATCGTCGTGACGTCCGTAAAACTGCCGGTAGCCGTCGAACAGCGCCGCCAGCTGCGGCAGATCGGCCAGCGTGGCCAGCCGCACGCCGTCCTGCTGCGTCTGCGCCGTCAGGCTGCGGCGGCACTCGTCCAGGCTGCGACACTGGCGGCCCTCGGCGTCGAAGTTGGCCGCATTCAACCACGCTTCCAGCACGGTGCGGTTGGCCGGCCACTCGCTGTCCAGCAGGCTGAACCAGGCGGTGTCGCGGTTCAGCCCCCAGTTCACCCGCGCCTGGCGGAAGATGCCCTCGAAGGTGAAGCCCAACCGCTCGGCGGCACGCAGCGACGGCGCATTCAGCGCATTGCACTTCCATTCGTAGCGGCGGTAGCCCCAGTCGAAAGCCTGACGCATCAGCAGGTACATCGCCTCGGTGGCGGCCACGCTACGCTGCAGCAGCGGCGAGAAGCGCAGCCAGCCGATTTCGATCACCCCGCCCGCCGCATCGATACGCAGATAGCTGCAGCTGCCGATCGCCTGGCCGCTGGCCTGGTCGACGATGGCGAAGAACAGCGGGTCGCGACTGTCTTCCATCATGCCGAACCAGTTGCTCCAGTCGGCATCCGTCTGCGGGCGCGGCATCAGGTAGGCCCAGTCGCGGCCATCCACATCCAGCTCCAGCGCCGCACGCAGCCCGGCGCCATGCTGCTGGCGGCTGAACGGCTCCACGCGGCAACTGCGCCCCGGCAGGGTGACGCGCTGCGGCGGGGTGGCACCCTGCCAGTTTTCGACCGGAAACCCCAATGGTTGGCCGTAGGTGTCGTATTGCATGTCCATGTTCAGCCTCCGCAGCCGCAGTCGGCCGCCGTGTTGATGTCGCAGCTGGCGCCGCCAGCCACCGTGGGGTAGCCGTCGCGCTTCCACCAATCCAGCCCGCCCTGCAGCTCCTTCACCGTAAAACCCAGCTCGGTCAGCTTCAGCGCGGTCTTGGTGGAGGCATTGCAGCCGATGCCGTCGCAGAAGGTCACCAGCAATACGTTGCGCGGTAGCTGCGCGGTGCTGTCTGCGCTGATTGTGCGATGTGGCAGGCTGATGGCGCCGGGCAGCGTTTCCTCGGCATGGGCCGCGGCCGAGCGGCCGTCCACCAGCAGCAGAGCCTTGCCCTGCTTCTGCTGTTCTGCCACATCCCAGCTGTCAATTTCGAAGGCCAGCTTAGCCTGGTAAAACGCGATTTGATCCATTCTGCTTCCGCTCCGTTGGTATCCCGACCACTTCATGGTAAAACATTTACGGCCCCGTCCAAGGGCCAGTTTATGACAGCGAAGGGGAACCACTTTGCAAGCAGCGTGGATCAGCGAGGCACTCGCCGCCAGCCTGGAGCGGCACAGCAAGGAAGGCCTGTCACGGCAGCTGATGCGGTTGCTGCGGCAGTGGATCAGCGATGGCCGTCTGGCCGGCGACACACTGTTGCCAGCCAGCCGCGAGCTGGCCGCCAGCCTCAAGGTTGGCCGCAACACGGTGCTGAACGCCTATGAACAACTGCAGGCGGAAGGGTACCTGAGCACGCGCCACGGGGCCGGCACCTATGTCACCGGTCTGTTCCGCCAGCGGCAGCAGACGCCGCAGCCGGCGCGGCACCTGCCGCTGGGACTGTCGGCGCGCGGTGCCAGCCTGTTCGCCAGCTGCGGCCTGCCGCAGGGGCTGAGCGGCGCCTTCGCACCGGGGGTGCCGGAGATCCGCCAGTTCCCGCATCACTGCTGGCAGCAGCTGCTGTCGCGCCACCAGCGGCAGGCAGCGCCGGCCATGCTCAACTACACCGCCGACGGCGGCCTGCCGGCGCTGCGCGAGGTGCTGGCGGAGTACCTGCAACTGTCGCGCTCGGTCCGTTGCCGGCCGGAACAGACCCTGATCACCAACGGCGCGCAGCAAGGGCTGGAGCTGGTGGCCCGGCTGCTGGCCGACCCCGGTGACGTCGCCTGGGTGGAAGAGCCAGGCTATGCCGGCGCCCATGCCGCGTTCCGCGGTGCCGGCCTGACGCTGCTACCGGCACCGGTGGACAGCGAAGGGCTGGCACCGCAACTGGTCGCCGATCCACGCCCACCGCGCCTGATCTACACCACGCCATCGCACCAGTATCCGTCCGGGGTGGTGATGAGCCTGTCGCGACGGCTGGCCTTGCTGCAGCACGCCGAACAGGCACAAGCCTGGATCATCGAGGACGACTACGACAGTGAATTTCGCTACCGCTCGCAACCTCTGCCGGCACTGCAGGGCATGGCACCGGACGAACGGGTGATCTACGTCGGTACCTTCAGCAAGGTGATGTACCCCGGCCTACGCATCGGCTATCTGGTGGTGCCGGACGCGCTGATCGACGCCTTTCGCAGCGCCAATGCCCGTCTGTACCGGGAAGGCCAGTATCCGGTACAGGCGGCGCTGGCCGACTTTATCGCCGCCGGACACTTCGCCCGCCACGTGCGCCGCATGCGCGAGTTGTATCGTGAGCGGCAACAGGTACTGCGTCAGGCACTGGCCGACTCGGCCGCCGAGCAGCTGGCGTTATCGCCCGGAGAAGCCGGCATGCATCTGGTGGCCAGCCTGCCGCCCGGGCTGCAGGAGCAGTCGCTGAGTCAGGCCGCCGCGACTCAGGGCGTCTGGCTGCGGCCACTGGCGCGCCACTACCTGGCGACACCACAACAGCAAGGTCTGGTACTGGGCTACGCCGGCGTCGACCAGCACGCGATCCGGCATGGCGCTCAGGTACTGGCCAGGCTATTTCAGGAACAGGGGAAGAAGTGATGAACAAGCCGCCACTACTGGTCAGCGCCTGCCTGTTGGGTCAACCGGTGCGCTATGACGGCCACGGCAAGGCCCTGCCGGCACCGGAACTCTTCGAATTGAGTCGTCGCTATCAGCTGCTCAGCATCTGCCCGGAGTGCCAAGGCGGCTTGCCGACACCGCGACCAGCGGCCGAAATCAGTGGCGGCGACGGTGGTGACGTACTCGACGGCCGCGCCCGCGTTATCACACAGACAGGGCAGGATGTCAGCTGCGCATTCATCGACGGCGCGCGCCAGGCACTCGACAGCGCCATCCATCACGGCTGCCGGCAGGCACTGCTCAAGGCCAAAAGCCCGTCCTGCGGCAACCGGCAGATCTATAGCGGCCACTTCGATCAGCAATTGCAGCAAGGCAGCGGCGTAACCACTGCCCTGTTGCAACGGCATGGCATTCACGTATTCAATGAAAACGAGGTGGACAGGCTGCTGCTCACCGCCAAGCAGCAAGCGTAGCCGCCCACAAGGGCGGTCTCTGGCGCCGTGCAGGCGGCTTCGATTCGGAGTCCTGTTCAACAGCGGGCGAGCGGCATTCAAGCGAGTTACTGACCAAGCAGGAAGCAGTCCAATCATAGGCAGGGTTACCTACAAGAGCCGGGGCAGTTTAGTACCAAGCTTGGCAATCAGGTAAAGCTTCAACCGGATGGGAGGTGTGGCCACAAGGTTGGCCGCAGCAGGCACGAGAGGCTTCAGGACAGGAGGATTGCACGACAGCAGCAAGACCTGCTACGTTGGCCGCCCACAAAGCACAAAGCCCAGCTCGGTTGAGCTGGGCTTTGTTTATGGG
>NZ_JAQQLA010000010.1 GCF_028548395.1 Vogesella indigofera
CGATACAGAATACGAAATCTTCTACCAGGCTGAGAAAATAACCAAAACTCAGCGTAGGCTTCTTTGATTTGTGACAGTTTATGTCTGGTGGCCATAGCGAGGTGGTCCCACGCCTTCCCGTTCCGAACAGGACCGTGAAACGCCTTAGCGCCGATGATAGTGCAGATACCTGTGTGAAAGTAGGACACCGCCAGACGCCCCATAGAGATGCCCTGACCTGATGGTCAGGGCATTGGTTTACCCGCCGAATGCCGGTAAACGACCAGTTTCTCTGGTGACCATAGCGAAGTAGTACCACGCCTTCCCATTCCGAACAGGACCGTGAAATACTTTAGCGCCGATGATAGTGCCCATTGCGGGTGTGAAAGTAGGACATTGCCAGAGCCCCATTACTGCTGCGGAAAATACCGCGGTGGACAGAAAAGCCCAGACCATGTGTCTGGGCTTTTTGCATTGCATTGGCACTGCGGCGAGCGCGGAGGCAATGGTATCCTTGCCGCTTATCGTATGGTGTGCCGCGTGTCGTCGTGGCCGCAGTAAAGGAACCGCATGGCTTACCCGACTCCGCAGTTTGAAGAAAAAATCTGTCCGCCCGAGCAACTGGCCGCAAGGTTGGCCGCATTGCCACGGCCGATCGTGTTTACCAATGGCTGTTTCGACATCCTGCATCGCGGTCACGTGACCTATCTGGCGCAGGCGCGCGCGCTCGGCGGCAGCCTGATCGTGGGGCTGAATACCGACGCTTCGGTGAAACGGCAGGGCAAGGGCGACGACCGTCCGATCAACAACGAGCTGAACCGCGCCGCGGTGCTGGCGGCACTGGAAAGTGTCAGCCTGGTGACCTGGTTTGACAGCGACACCCCGGCGGGGCTGATCGCGCTGGTACAGCCGGATGTGCTGGTCAAGGGCGGCGACTGGACGGTGGCCAACATCGTCGGCAGCGCCGAAACGCTGGCCCGCGGCGGCGAGGTGCACTCCATCCCCTTCCTGTTCGATACCTCGACCACCGCCACTATCAAGAAAATCCGGACCGCGGACGGCCAATGAAAGACCTGGCGTTTTCGGTGTTGCGCACCCTGGCCGACGGCCGTTTCCACTCCGGCGAGGCGATGGCGCAGCAGCTCGGCTGTTCGCGCACCCTGGTGTGGCAGGCGGTGCATCATCTGGAAAACGAATTCGGCCTCACCGTGTTCAGCGTGCGCGGCCAGGGCTACCGCCTGCCGGCGCCGTTTGCGCTGCTGGAGGTGGCTGCGGTGCGCGCCGGGCTGGACGAGCGTGCGGCCAATGTGTTCACGCTGGCACTGGCCGAGGAGATCGACTCCTCCAATACCCAGCTCACCACGCGCGCGGCGCAGGGCGCACCGCACGGCCTGGTGCTGGCGGCGGAGCGGCAGACCGCTGGGCGCGGCCGGCTGGGACGGCGCTGGCAGATGCGGCTCGGCGCCGGGCTGACGTTTTCCCTGCTGTGGCGCTTTGATCGCGGCCTGTCCGGCCTGGCCGGGCTGTCGCTTGTGGTCGGCATTGCCATCGTACGCGCCCTGCGCGAATTCGGCGTGCCGGTGGCGCTGAAATGGCCAAACGATGTGCTGCTCGACGGCCGCAAGCTGGCCGGTATCCTGATCGAATTGTCCGGCGATGCGCTGGGGCCGGCGGCGGTGGTGATCGGCATCGGCCTCAACGTGGCGGCACCGGGCGAGGTGGACCAGCCGGTGGCCAATCTCGCCGATGCCGGCTGCAAGGTTGGCCGCAATGCGTTGCTGGCGGCGCTGCTCAACCAGCTGGCGCAGGTGCTGAGCCAGTTCGACCGCGACGGCTTTGTCGCCTTCCGCGACGAGTGGCACCAGCTGGCGGCCTTCATCGGCCAGCCGGTGCGTCTCAGCTTCAGTCATGGCGAGCCGGTCGATGGCATCGCCGTCGGCGTCGACGACAGCGGCGCGCTGCTGGTCGACAGCGCCGCCGGGCGCCGCGTGTTCCATGTCGGCGAAGTCAGCCTGCGGGCGGCGCCATGAAGCTGCTGATCGACGCCGGCAACACCCGCGTCAAGTGGGCGCTGTGGGACGGCAAGCAGCTGCGGCAGCAGGGTGCGGTGGCGCACGCCGACATCGCCAGCCTGGCCGCGCCGTGGGCGGCGTTGTCGCTGGACGCAGTGCTGGCCGCCAGCGTGGCGCACGACGCGGTGCGGCAGGCGATCGAGGCGGCGGCGCCGCTGCCGGTGCAGTGGCAGCGTTCGCAGGCGGTGGCGTTCGGGGTGCGCAATCACTACCGCAATGTTTCCGAGCAGGGTGCCGACCGCTGGCTGGCGGTGCTCGGCGCGCGGCAGCGTTATCCGGCGCAGGACGTGGTGATTGCCAGTGCCGGCACCGCGCTGACGGTGGAGGCACTGACCGCCGAGGGTGACTATCTGGGCGGCCTGATTCTGCCCGGTTACCGCCTGATGCTGGCCAGCCTGGCGCAGAATACCGCCAATCTCGACCGCGCCGCCGGCCACGCCTGCGCTTTTCCGCAGGGCACCGAGGATGCGCTGGCCTCCGGCGCCATCGACGCGCTGTGCGGCGCGATGCAGCGTCTGCAGCAAAGGTTGGCCGCACACACCGGCCGGCCGCCGCTGCTGCTGCTCACCGGCGGCGACGCCGCTTTGTTGCAGCCGCACCTCCCGCCGGACACGCGGATGGTGGATAATCTGGTCCTCTATGGATTAGCAAGCGTGGCAGACGGCTCATGAAGTGGTTTCTCGTTATCGTGGTGGTACTGAACGTGCTGGTCGGCCTCTATGGCGTGCTGAAGCAGAAACCGGCCGCCGACATCGGCGCGCAGGACATCAATGCCGCGCAGCTGACCATCCTGCCGGCCGGCTGGCGCCCGGCATCCGCGCCGGTGGCGCAGCCGGAAGCCAGCGCCGTCACCGCGCTGACTGACAACCTCGACGCCAGTGTCGCCACCCCGGCGGCGGCACTGCCGGCAACCATCGCCAGCCAGCCATCAGTACAGAAGCCGGTCATGCAGAAGCCGGTGGCGCCGGTAAAGGCCGACATGCCGACCGTGGCCAAGATCGAGCTCAAACCAACTCCGGAGACCAAGCCGGTGGCCGGGCAGTGCCTGGCGTGGGGTGCGCTGGACGCCAAGCAGCTGGCACGGGTGCAGGGTGGCCTGCTGGCGCTGAAGCTGGCCACCGCGCCGCAAAGCAGCGTCAAGGAAGAAGCGCGTGGCTCCGGCCGGGTGTGGGTGTTCTACCCGCCGCTGGCGACGCAGGCGGAAACGCAGACGCTGGTGGCAGAGCTGAAGGGCAAGGGTTTCGACAGCTACATCGTCAAGACCGAGGGCGAGTTCAGGGGCCACCTGTCGCTGGGCCTGTTCTCGAAAGAGGCGGCGGCGCAGGCACTGGTGATGCGGCTGAAGGCGGCCGGCTACGACAAGGCCAAGGTCGATGCCCGCAGCGAGCGCAGCCAGGTCACCACCCTCAGTTTCCGCGCGCTGGACGCGGCCCAGGCCGACAAGCTGCGCGCGCTGCAGCAGCGGCTGCTGCCCGGCATTCCGCTGCGCGCCTGCAGCTGATCGCGAACCCGAGGCAGACCGTGCGGTCTGCCTTTTTCTTTGGCCCGCCATGCATCGACAACATTTTTCCCGGCTGCTGGACCAGCGCGTCGCCACCCGCAGCCTGTACCGCGAGCCGCTGACCTGGCTGCTGGGTGGGGCGATGGCCTTCATCGCCGGCGCGCTCAATGCCGGCGGCTTTCTCGCGGTACAGCGCTACACCTCGCACGTCTCCGGCGTGGTGTCGTCGATGGCGGACCATCTGGTACTGGGCGACGTGTCGGCAACGTTGGCCGCACTGGCCGCGCTGCTGGCCTTCATCGCCGGCGCCGCCCACGCCGCGTGGCTGATCAACTGGGCGCGGCGGCAGCGCCTGCGCAGCGGCTACGGCGTGTCGCTGATCGAGGAGTCGCTGTTGCTGCTGCTGTTCGGCGTGTTTGGCGCCGCGCTGGCGATCGCGCCCGCGTTCTTCGCGCCGCCTATCGTGCTGTTGCTGTGCTTCATCATGGGCATGCACAACACCATCGTCACCAAGCTGTCCGGCGGCCTGCTGCGCTCCACCCACATGACCGGCATCGCCACCGACATCGGCATCGAACTGGCCCGCGCCAGCTACTTCAACCGCGACCGCAGCAGCAAGGTGGCGCAGGTACACGCCAACCGCGAGCGGCTGCAGATCTACCTGCTGATCCTCGGCGCCTTCTTTGTCGGCGGCCTGGTCGGCGCGCTCGGCTTCAGCTACCTCGGCTACGGCTTCAGCGTGCCGCTGGCGCTGTTCCTGTTCGTGCTCGGCCTGCGCCCGTTGTGGTACGACCTGCGGCTGCGCTGGCGCTGGTGGCGCCACAGTCGCAGCGGCTCGCTGCGTGAAAAGACATGAATCTGTCATCGAAGTGACATGCTTTCGTGATCTGGCTGTCACGCGGCTGCCTTAAGGTAGGCGCGGTCAACAAACGCATGCCGCCACGAGGTTTATCATGTCCGACAGCTACAAATACAAACAATACGGTGTCGATGACACCTCCAACACCTGTGCCAACCCGGCGCTGTCCGAGGTGCTGGAAGCCCGCTTCTCCCGCCGCAGCCTGCTGCAGGGCACCGGTGCCCTCGGTGTGGCCGGCGTGCTGTCGGGCAGCTTCGCCACCTTGGCCGAAGCCGCCAGCGTGCCGTTTGCCAAGAAGACGCCGCTGCTGGGCTTCAAGTCCATCCCGTTCTCCAGTGACGACCGTGTGGTGGTGCCGGAAGGCTACAGCGCCGACGTGCTGTACGCCTGGGGCGACCCGGTCGGCATCAAGGGCAATATGCCGGTGTTCAAGCAGGATGCGTCCAACACCGCCGCCGAGCAGGAAGCCCAGGCCGGCATGCACCACGACGGCATGAGCTACTTCCCGCTGCCGCTGGCCGCTACCGGCTCCAAGCACGGCCTGCTGGCGATGAACCACGAATACACCGACGACGGCCTGCTGCACGTGGACGGCATGAAGAAATGGAATGCCGACAAGGTGCTGAAATCGCAGCACGCACACGGCGTATCGGTGATCGAGGTGGAGGACACCGGCAAGGGCTGGCGCGTGGTACGGCCGTCGAAGTACGCTCGTCGCATCCATGCCAACACCCCGATCGCGATCAGCGGTCCGGCGCGCGGCCACACGCTGATGCAGACCGAGGCCGACCCGAAGGGCGTGGAAATCCTCGGCACGCTGAACAACTGCGCCAACGGCCAGACGCCGTGGGGCACCTACCTCACCTGCGAAGAGAACTGGGACGGCTACTTCGTCAACGACTCCGGCACCCTGTCCGCCAACGAGAAGCGCTACGGCATCAACAACAAGGGCGCCGGTTACAACTGGGCGGTGGAAGACTTCCGCTTCGACCTGCAGCTGAACCCGAACGAAGCCAACCGCTTCGGCTGGGTGGTGGAGATCGACCCCTTCGACGCCAGCGCCAAACCGGTGAAGCACACCGCACTGGGCCGCTTCAAGCATGAAGGCGCCACCGTCACCATCGCCCCGTCCGGCCACGCCGTGGTGTACATGGGCGACGACCAGCGCTTCGAATACATCTACAAGTTCGTATCCAAGAACAAGTACAACCCGAAAAACCGCAAGGCCAATATGGGCCTGCTGTCGGAGGGCACGCTGTACGTGGCGCGCTTCAATGCCGACGGCGCCGGCGAATGGCTGCCGCTGGTGCACGGCCAGAACGGCCTGACCGCGGAAAACGGCTTTGCCGATCAGGGCGAAGTGGTGATCATGGCGCGTCTGGCCGCCGACAAGGTCGGCGCCACCAAGATGGACCGTCCGGAGTGGATCGCGGTCAACCCGCGTCAGGCCGGCGAGGTGTACTGCACGCTGACCAACAACAGCGACCGCGGCAAGGACGGCAAGCCGGGCACCGACGCCGCCAACCCGCGCAACGGCAACCTGTTCGGCCACATCATCCGCTGGCACGAGGCCGGCGCCAACGCCGCCGCCACCGCCTTCAAGTGGGACATCTTCGTGCTGGCCGGCCGCCCGGATGCCGCCAAGGCGGAGCACGTCGGCAACATCAAGGGCGACGCCTTCGGCAGCCCGGACGGCCTGAAATTCGACCACAACGGCGTGCTGTGGGTACAGACCGACGTGTCCACCTCCACGGTGAACATGAAGGAATACAAGGACATGGGCAACAACCAGATGGTGGCGGTGGTGCCGGAAACCGGCGAATTCCGCCGCTTCCTGGTCGGCCCGAAAGGCTGCGAGATCACCGGCCTCGCCTTCACCCCGGACATGAAGACCATGTTCGTCAACATCCAGCACCCGGGCGAACCGGATTCCGAGCGCAACGACCCGGCCAAGCCGACCGCGATCTCCACCTGGCCGGACGGCCCGAAAGCCGGCCGCCCACGCGCCGGCACGGTGGTGGTACGCAAGCTGAACGGCGGCGTGATCGGCAGCTAAACCGCTGGCATGGCAGCGAAGGACAACAGCCCCGCGTGTGCGGGGCTGTTTTTTTGCGGCCAACGTTGGCCGCAGCGCTGCCGGCCGGCTCGCGAGGTGCCGCCCCCGTGAGCCTGCTCGCCCGGCGCGGGACGTTCAGTCCGGCCGCGGCGGGCAGCGCAGGCCGTCCAGCTGGCTGCGCTCGGCGGTGTCCGGGTGGCTGGCAAACCAGCTGCCGGGAGTGTTTTCGTCGTCGGTGGCCTGCGGGTGGGTGGCGGCCTCGATGCGTTGCAGGCTGTAACCCAGCAGGCAGGGTGACAGGCCGTGCTCCCGCAGGCGGGCGTAGGCAAAGCGGTCGGCCTCGCGCTCGTGCGCGCGCGAATAGTCGGCATTGGCCAGCGAGACCGGCAGCACCAGCAGCGCGCTGCTGGCATCGCCGGTGATCAGGCTCAGCGCCAGCAGCAGGCCGGACGATTGCAGCGCGCTGCGCAGGCCGTGCCGCGCCTCGACGTGTCCGGCCTCGTGCGCGAGGATGGCCAGCAGCTCATCATCGCGCCGGATCAGCGCCAGCAACTGGTCGGTGACGACGATGGTGCCGCCGGGCAGGGCAAAGGCATTGGGGCCGATGACCGCCGCGTCGCGCAGCAGCAGGCGGTAGCGATAGCGGCTGTCGGGCAGCAGCGCCTGCAGTTGTTGCTGCAGTTGCGCACGGCGTGCCTCGCCGTGGCGGCTGGGGCCGATGGCACTGCTCCGGTCCAGCCACTGCAGGGTGCTGTCCGCCAGCGCCTGCTCTACCGGAACCGGTACCAGCGGCGCCAGCGCCCCGGCGGCCAGCGGCAGCAAATGGCGATAGCCCAGCCACAGGACCGCGCTGGCCAGTAGCGCCAGCCCGGCCAGCGCGCGCCAGCTTTGTTGCAGCCAGTGGCCGCTGCGGTCGCCCCAGGACAGCCCGCCGATCAGGCGGCGGATGGTGATGCGATCGGCCACCTCCAGCGTGCCGCCATCCGGCAGCTGCACGGTGTCCGGCAGATCGGCGACGCCGGCTTCCAGCCGGATATCAGCCAGGCGATAGCGGTACTGCCGGTCATCGCATAGCAGCAACAGCTCGTCGTCGATGCGGCCAACGTTGGCCGCCTGCGCCTGCGGCGTCTTGCCGTCGCGCCATAGGGCCTTGATCGTCACCATCCCAGATCCAGCGCCATCAGCTCGGCCAGTTCGTCGCCACGCGCGTCGTCCAGCCGGTTAAGAGAGGTGCGCAGCGGCAGTGCCGACAGGTCGCTGCTGCTGAGCAGGGACAGCGACTGCAGCTGAAGGCGGAGGGTACGGATGCGTATCCACGGCCAGGCCAGACCCAGGCTGAGCAGCAAGGCCAGCGTATTGGAAAAGTGCAGCCCCAGCATCCGGCGGGCGGGCAGCGACCAGACCAGGCGCGCTTCCAGTGCCGCCAGCTGCAGCGTGGTGTGGTTGATCAGCACGCGGCTGATCGCCATGCGCGCATAGCCCAGCGTGGCCATTACCCAGAGCGCAGATGTCATGCCGAAGAAGACGATGTCCAGTTGCGTCAGCGTCGCCTCGCCAAACCGTACGGCAATGCCGTGCGCGAAACCGCTGAGCGTGGCGGCCTGCCAGATCAGGCCGCCGATCATGCCGGCACCCAGCAGATAGCAGACGGCGGCCAACGTTGTCCCCAGCGCCGCACGATAGAGCGCGCCCGCGCAGGGTTGCAGCTGCAGCCTTGCCTGCCCCAGCGTGCTGTATCCGGTGATAAAACGCTGCTTGATCTGCGTCGCCCACGGCCAGGCCAGGCCGAGGCTCAGGATCAGCAGCGCCCAGCTTTTGGCAAAGGCCTTGTAGCTGTCGGCGCTGCTGCCGCTGAAATGGAAGCGCATCTGGTTCCAGCTGGTATTGGCCAGCCGGAAACGCAGCGCCAGCACACCCAGCCACGGCGCGGTGGCAACGGCCAGCAGCGCGATGGCCGCGTGCAGCAGCGGCAGGCTTTCGGAAAACGTCCACGCCGCCAGCGCCAGCAGCATGATGAGGCGGCCCTTCAGGATGGCGATCGGCTTGCCGTGGTAATCAAAACGTCCGCCATCCAGCGTGGTGTGGCCGAGCAGGTATTTCTGGGTGCGGACTTTCGCCCACGCCGAGTAAATCCCCAGCGTGACGATGGTGAGTACCATATTGACCAGCCACAGCCGGTAATACGCGCGCGCGGTGGCGGTGAAGGCAAACGGCAGCACGTATTTGCCGCCCGGCGGGGCCGGGTGAAGATCGCGTTGATTCATTGAGAACGTCTCTCGCTAAGTAGTTAATTCCACGGCAAAACTTGCTCTGGCGGCGGACACGCGGCACACTGCGCGCTGCGCACCGCGGGGTGCGCCAGCCTCAAACCGTCGGCTGTACAGATGGACGGTAATCGTCGTGGCGCGTCGCCGCGGCGTGCTCTTCTTGCGGAGCGAACATGTCTGACGATCAAATCAAGGGCGACGGCGCCATTCGCCGCCAGAGCCTGTACGGCTCCTCCATCGAAAATACCTACGCCGGCGTGCTGTCCTTCATGCGCCGCAACTACACGCGCAATCTCGACGGCGTCGACGTCGCGGTGTCCGGCATTCCGCTGGACCTGTCGGTGACCTACCGCTCCGGCGCCCGCCAAGGCCCGCAGGCCATCCGTGCCGCCAGCGTGCAGCTGGCCGAGCTGAAGCCCTACCCGTGGGGCTTCGACCCGTTCGACGACCTGGCGGTGATCGACTACGGCGACTGCTGGTTCGACGCGCACAACCCGCTGACCATCAAGCCGTCCATCATCGAACACGCGCGCACCATCCTCGCCTCCGGCGCCAAGATGCTGACCTTCGGCGGCGACCACTTCGTCACCTACCCACTCTTGATCGCGCACGCCGAGAAGTACGGCAAGCCATTGGCATTATTGCACTTCGACGCACACTGTGACACCTGGCCAGACGACGAGCCGGATTCGCTCAACCACGGCACCATGTTCTACAAGGCGGTGAAGGAAGGCCTGATCGACCCGGCCAAGTCGGTACAGGTCGGCATCCGCACCTGGAACGACGACTTCATGGGCCTGAACGTGCTGGGCGCGCCGTGGGTGCACGACAACGGCGTCGACGCCACCATCGCCGAGATCAAGAAGACCATCGGCGACGCACCGGTGTACGTCACCTTCGACATCGACTGCCTCGACCCTGCATTTGCGCCGGGCACCGGCACCCCGGTGCCGGGCGGCCTCACCACTGCGCAGGCGCTGAAGATCATCCGCAACCTGGGCGACCTCAACATCGTCGGCATGGACGTGGTGGAAGTGGCGCCGAGCTACGACCAGAGCGAGATCACCGCCATCGCCGCCGCGCACATCGCCTGTGACATGCTGTGCCTGCTGCGCAACAAGAAGGTGGCCGGCACGCTGTAAGCCGTCTGCCTGCGGCCAACGTTGGCCGCAAACAAGAACCGCGCCGGGTGCAGACCGGGCGCGGTTTTTTCATGGGGAGGCCGGTTTAGTGCGGCAAGCGTGGCTGCCTGCCGCTGAGGCCGAGCCAGGCGAACAGCGCCGCGCCTAGCGTCAACAGCAGCAATTCCGCCAGGTTGGCCTGCGTCGGTTGCTGCCAGCAAGGGCTGTCGTGGATCACGGCGCCGCTGCCGCTGGCCAACAGCAGCGCGGCCAGCCGCCAGGGCCAGGCCAGACGGCTGCTGGTGTCTGTCGCCACGTCATGCTGTCGTGGTGGATGCAGCAGGTGGGGGATGGCGAGCGACAGCAGCATGCCGGGCAACAGGACCAGCAAGCCGTCCACCGCCAGCTGGACACTGAGCCAGACCAGAAACGGGGTGAGCGCGAGGCACAGCAGTGCGCTTAGCGCATAGGTGGAAAGTTTCATGATGGATTCAATTGCAACTGATTCGCAATTGAATCGTGAGGCACCGATTATGTCAATCGCGCATTTCAGTGCAGCTGCCGGCCGACGACCAGTGCAAGCAACAGCAGGCTCTCGCACAGCTCGATGCCTGCGCCGAGGCAGTCGCCGGTCATGCCGCCGAGTTTCCTTTTCAGGTACGCCCACCACCACAGCCCGGCCAGCGGAGCCAGCAGCAGCACCGGCGCCAGCCAGTACGTGGCGGCAGCCAGCAGCGCGGCGCTCAGCCAGAACGAAGGCCAGTGCGTGCGCCAGGCGAAGCGCTCGCCGCTGCCGGCGGCGAGGCTGGGTAGCGTCGCCGACCACGCCACGGTGAACAGCCGTGCCCACGCTGGTACGAGCAGCAGCGGCGCCAGATTGGCTGCAAGGGCGATCATGCCGCCAGATATCCCGCCTGCTCGCCCGGATAAGTCTGGTAGTCCGGATAAGCGCAGCGCATCCGGGGACGTCAGCGCATCCGGGGAAACCCCCGCCTCCGCCAGCGCAAACTTCAGCACCAGCATCAGCAGCACCAGCTTGGCGATCAGCTGCATCGCCATGCTCATCACGCCGAAGCTGCCCAGATGCGGGTCTTTCAGCACTTCCAGAAAGCGCTCGCGGGAACGGTGCGCGGCGCCCTGCGCGTCGGCGAGGTCGGCGAGGCCGTCCAGATGCAGGCCACCGGTGACCCACAGCCAGGCCAGCAGCCCCAGCAGCGCACCTAGCCACGGGTCGAGCAGGCTGCCGGCCAGCACCGCCAGCCACACCACGGTGCCGACCAGCAGGCCGACCGGCGCGAACCAGCGCGCGGCGTCGGCGAGCCACGCCGGGTCGAAGGTTTTCAGCTGGGGTGTGGGCAGGCGGGTGAGGAACTGCACGGCGAGGATCAGTGAGCGCATGGTCGGGTCGTAGCGGGGCGAGGGGGTGGTTGTGGATAACTTTCGGAAACCGGCGTGGCTGTGGGTAACTCAGTGGCCGCCGTGATCCGGCGCTTCCAGCCGCGTGAGGTAGGCCGGGTGGCCCTCCAGCATCGACAGCTGCGCGAAACCGCCGCGCTGCACCGCCATCAACCGTGCCACGTTGAAGTCGGTGCCCAGCAGCTCGGCCAGCAGCACGTTGATCACGCCGCCGTGGCTGACCAGCACGCGGTGGCTGCCGCGTGCCTGCTGCATCCAGTCGGCAAAGCCGGTCAGCACCCGGGTGCGGAACGCATCGAACGATTCGCCGCCCTCCGGCGTCAGCAGCCCGCGCGCCAGCAACGTCTGCCAGTCCGGCGTGGTGGCGGTGATGTCGGCCAGCGGCCGGTTTTCCCAGGCGCCGAAGTGGCACTCGGCCAGCAGCGGCGCCACCTGCAGCGGCACGCCGCAGGCCAGCGCCTGCTGCACCGCGAATTCGCGACAGCGCAGCAGCGGCGAGGTGGCCATGCTGGTCACCGGAGCGTGGCGCACGATGCGCTGCCAGCTGGCGGCCATGTCGGCGGCGCCGCGTTCGGTCAGCGGCAGGTCGGTGTGGCCGATCAGCCGCCCCTGGTGGTCGATGTCGCCGTGGCGCAGCAGGGTGAGGGTGTAGGGATTCATGGTTCGAGTCTTCTTGGCCACAGAAAGATACGGCACACCCGGACAGGCACCGCATGGCGCTCATGCGGCCAACCATTTCAGGATGTCGCGGCAATAGGCCGCGTGCCGGTTTGCTGCGGTGTCTGTCGGTATGTTTCCGTGGTTGAAACGGTTTTTAAGGGTGGCGGAACATCAGGCGCTCTTGCCGGCCACGCCGGCCTCGACAAAGGTGGCCATGCAGGCGTGCAGCGCGATCGCCTGTTGCAGCAGCGGGATCGCCGCTGCCGCGCCGGAGCCTTCGCCGAGGCGGAAGCCGAGGTCGAGCAGCGGCGTCAGCCCCAGTGCCGCCAGCGCCAGCTGGTGGCCGGTTTCCTGCGAGCAGTGGCTGGCGATGAACCACGGCGTGATCGCCGGGTCGATGGCCTGCGCCGCCAGCGCGGCGGCGGTGCTGATGAAGCCGTCCAGCAGCAGCGGCACGCCCTGCGCCGCGCCTTCCAGATAGAAGCCGGCGATGGCCGCGATTTCCAGCCCGCCCAGCTCGGCCAGCAGCGTGCGGCCGTCCAGCTCGGCCGCCGCCACGCGTGCCAGCGCGTCGGCCACCACCTGCCGCTTCAGCGCCAGCCCGGTGTCGTCGACGCCGGTACCACGGCCGACGATGCTGTCCACGCTGTGGCCGGTCAGGCGGCAGATCAGCGCCGCCGACGGTGTGGTGTTGCCGATGCCCATGTCGCCGGCGATCAGCAGCGTGGCGCCGCTGGCGATGGCACGCCGTGCCGCGTCGCGGCCAACGTCGAGCGCCTGCTGCACTTCACCGGTGCTCAGCGCCGCCTCGCGGCGGATGTTGCCGCTGCCGGCGCGCACCTTGGCGTGCACGATGGGCAGGCCGTCAAGGTTGGCCGCGACGCCGGCGTCGACCACTTCCAGCCGTGCCTGGTTGACGCGCGCCAGCACGCTGATCGCCGCGCCGCCGTGCACGAAATTGGCCACCATCGCGCCGGTCACCGCCTGCGGATAGGCTGACACCCCCTCGGCGCAGACGCCGTGATCGCCGGCAAACACGGTGATCGCCGGCGACAGTGGCAGCGGCACCTCGCGCCCCTGCAGCGCGGCCAGCTGGCAGGCCAGGCTTTCCAGCTGGCCGAGGCTGCCGGCGGGTTTGGTTAGTTGCTGCTGGCGGGCCTGGGCGGCGGCGAGGGCGGACAAATCTGGGACGGGAATGCGCGACATGATGGCTCCTGACAACGAATGGGGCAGACCTTACGGCAGCAGCGGCCGTGCTGGCAACCGTCTTGACCGGTAATAAGCAAATTGCCGCCGCGACGGGCGGGCGGCGGCGGTGACGGGTATAATTGCGCCCCTGCAGGTGTCCGGCCTGTCAACGACAGGCCGGGTGAAACGGGAAGCCGGTGACAATCCGGCGCTGCCCCCGCAACGGTAAGGCCTGATCGCGTCCAGTGCGATCCAGGAGCAACAAGCAGCCACTGTCCGTCAGGACGGGAAGGCGTTGCCCCGCAAGGCCGAGCCCGGAGACCGGCCTGCAGCGTGCCCGTGCGGCCGGAAGCGTGTCAGCGACACCCCGGTGGCCCAGGTGCAGCGACGTGGCGGAATCGCGTCGTGCTGGAGCATCGCGGGGAGGCGATCCGACGGCCCGCCGGTGGCAAGCACCGGTGCGCATGTCCTTATTTTCTCCGCACTCCCTTTATCTCACCCCGGAGTGTGTATTCATGTTCAAGAGCAAACCGTTGGCCGCGCTGGTGGCGCTGGCCTGTAGCCCTCTGGCCCTGGCCGCGACCCCCGTGACCCAGCTGGACGAAGTGGTGGTCACCGCCACGCGTATGACCATCCCTGTCGCCAAGGTACTGTCCGATGTGACGGTACTGGGCCGTGAGGAGGTGGAACAGTCGGGTAGTGTTAGTCTGCTGGAGTTGCTGTCACGCCAGCCGGGCGTGGAGATGGCCAGTAACGGTGGCGAAGGCAAGACCGGTGGTATCTATCTACGCGGTAGCAGTGCCAACCATACTCTGGTGCTGGTGGATGGTGTCCGCATCATGTCGGCGACGTTGGGTACCACCGCACTAGAGCATATTCCGCTCGCTGCAGTGGAGCGCATCGAGATTTTGCGCGGGCCGGCTTCAAGTCTGTATGGCGCCGATGCCATTGGTGGCGTGATCCAGATCTTTACCAAGCGCGGCGTCGGCACACCGGTTGTCAGCTTCAACGCCGGTTTCGGTGCCGAGGGCAAGCGGGTGATTGGTGCTGGTATCAGCGGCAAGAGTGGTGCCACGGCATACAGTCTCGCCTTTGATCATAACCAAACCGATGGCATTTCTTCGGCTAACGTCCGCAACAGTTTCAGCACCAATCCCGATCGTGACGGCTATGACAACACCTCCTATCTGCTGAACATGCAGCATGAGTTGGCGGCCGGTCACAGGCTGGGGCTTAATCTTTACCAGACCGAAGCTAGTAGCGAGTTCGATTACAGTGCCAGCGCACAGGATGAGGATCAGATTCGTTTGGTAGGGCAAAGCCTGGAGCTGAAAGACCAACTGACCGCCAATTGGCACAGCACACTGCGTTACAGCCATAGCGATGACCGCGCCAAGAGCTATATCGGTGGTAATTTCAGTTCGCCCGCCTATGCCTACGAAACCCGTCAGGATGAGTGGTTGTGGCAAAACGATGTGAAGCTGACAGCTGGCCAGCAGCTGGCGCTCGGTGTCTCCAATACCCAGCAGCGTGTACTAAGCAGTACGGCATTTACCAATACCCGCCGTTCCGTTGATGCCGCTTTTGCCAGCTATCAGGGTGAATTCGGTGCGCACAGCCTGCAAGGCAGTCTGCGGATTGATGACAACTCGCAGTTCGGTGCCAAGACCACCGGCCAGATCGGTTACGGCTTTGTGCCGGCTCAGGGTTGGTTGCTACGTGCGGCTTACGGCACCGCGTTCAAGGCGCCGACTTTCAATGACTTGTACTACCCATTTGAAGATTACGGTGGTGGTTTTACTTATCAGGGCAACCCGAACTTGAAGCCGGAAGAGGCACGTAATCGCGAGCTGGCGGTGCAGTGGCGTGATGGAGGTCGTTATCTGCGGCTGACGGTATTCGACAACCGTATCAATAACCTGATTCAGACCACTGATGATTTTTCCACGGTAGAAAATGTGGCTAATGCCCGCATTCGTGGCCAGACCTTGGAAGCTGCTACCAGCTGGGGCGAGGTGACGCTTAGCGGTAATCTCACCTCACAGCGGGCGCGTGACAGCAACACAGCTAAGCTGCTGACGAAACGTTCCAAACTGCACGGTGGGGTGACACTGGCTTGGCAGCAGGATCGTACTCGCTGGTCTGCAGAGTGGCAGGCTAGCGGCCGCCGTCCGGTTGACAGTAGTAACAGTGAGTATCTGGCTGGCTACGGGTTGTTGAATCTGGGTGCCGACTATCAACTGGACAAGAACTGGACGCTGAACACCCGACTTACTAACGTGGGCGATAAAGCGTATGAGACCGTTAAAGGCTTCAACCAAGCGGGTCGTGGCTGGTTTGTGGGTGTTCGTTACGCACAATAAGTGTGGAGCCGCTTAGCTGGCATGACATGTTGCTAATGGTAAGGCTGGTTGCGTGCTGGCAAAGGCCATGCTGCTAGTTTCTTGGCATGCGGTGCGGGTCACTTGCACTGCCGTGCAAGCGTCTTGGTAATGTTAGTTAAGTGTTTGATCCAGGCCCCTGTTTGACGTGCTCAAACAGGGGCTTTTTCATGCCCTCGTTCCGCAGACGAAGACCGGTGGCGGTAAATTGCAGCAGCGCGCGTATTGTGCAGAGCACACGGGTATAATCGCGCCCCTGCAGGTGTCCGGCGTGCTCCAAGCGCGCCGGGTGAAACTGGGAAGCCGGTGCAATTCCGGCGCTGCCCCCGCAACGGTAAGGTCTGGGCGCGCATGTCGCGCCTCAGGTGCAACACTCGCCACTGTCCCGCAGGGACGGGAAGGCGTTGCCCCGCATGACCAAGCCCGGAGACCGGCCTGCAACAGACGCGGCGGAATCGCGTCTTGCTGGAGCATCGCGGGGAGGCGAGCTGACAGTTCGCCTGCCGCAACGGCCGGCGCGCGTGTCTTTTGGTCCTGATTTCTCCGCACTCCCTTTTTCTCATCCCGGAGTGTGTATTCATGTTTGACAACAAAACCCTGGCCGCACTGCTGGCGCTGGCCTCCGGCCATGCCGCCGTGGCCGCCGATCCCGTCACCACTGGCGAGACCGTGGTGGTTACCGCCACCCGTAGCGCGATCCCGCTCAGCCGCGTGCTGGCCGACGTCACCGTGCTCGGCCGCGAGGAAATCGAGCAATCCGGCAGCCTGACGCTGCCGGAGCTGCTCAGTCGCCAGCCGGGGGTCGAGGCCTACAGCAACGGCGGCGAGGGCAAGTCCGCCACCCTGCTGCTGCGCGGCACCAAGGCCGATCACGTGCTGGTGCTGGTCGACGGCATGCGCATCGCCTCGGTCACCACCGGTGCCACCGCGCTGGAACACCTGCCACTGGCCGCGATCGAAAAAATCGAGATCCTGCGCGGCCCGGCCTCCAGCCTGTATGGCGCCGATGCCATCGGCGGCGTGATCCAGATCTTCACCAAGCGTGGTGAAGGTCGCCCGGCACTGAGCTTCCATGCCGGCATCGGTGCCGAACACAAGCGCAGCAGTGGCGCCGGGCTGTCCGGCAAGGCCGGCAACACCGCCTTCAACCTCGCGCTGGAGCACAACCGTACCGATGGCATTTCCTCGCGCAGCTTCCAGCCGGGCAAGTACAACCCCGACCGTGACGGCTACGAGAACACCACCTATCTCGCCAGCGTGCAGCACGAGCTGGCCGCCGGCCACAGCCTGGGGCTGAACCTGTACCAGACCGAGGCCAGCAGCGCCTACGACGCCACCGTCAACAAGGCGGACGAGCTGCGTACGCGCCTGCAGGGGCATAGCATCGAGCTGAAAAACCAGCTGCGCGCCAACTGGCAGAGTACCTTGCGCTACGCCGAGACCAATGACCGGCAGCACACCTTTACCAAGGGCAATTTCAGCAAGCCGTCCGCGATTGCCGCTACCCGCCAGCAGGAGTGGCAGTGGCAGCACGACGTGCAGTGGCAGGGCGTCGGCCAGTTCAGCCTCGGCGCGGCGCGCACCGAGCAGCAGATCGAGACCCTGAGCAGCTTCAACGGCACCAGCCGCAGCGTGGATTCGCTGTTCGCCGCCTACCAGGGTAGCTTCGGCGCGCACCGGCTGCAGGGCAGCCTGCGCCACGACGACAACTCGCAGTTCGGCGACAAGGCCACCGGCCAGCTCGGCTACGGCTACGCGCTGACGCCGCAGTGGCTGCTCGGCGCCGCCTACGGCACCGCGTTCAAGGCGCCGACCTTCAACCAGCTGTACTGGAGCGGCTCCGGCGCCAGCTATCACGGCAACCCGGCACTACGCCCGGAAGAGGCGCGCAACCGCGAGCTGTCGCTGAAGTGGCGGCAGCAGGCTGACTACTTCAGCGTGATCGTGTTCGATAACCGGATCGACAACCTGATCGCCAGCAAATCGGCGACCGACGGGTTGCAGGTCAATATCGACGAGGCGCGCATCACCGGCCAGACGCTGGAAGCCGGCCGCAGCTGGGGCGATTTCAGCCTCGCCGGCAGCATCACCTCGCAGCGGCCGCGCAGCCAGCCTTCCGGCAAGCTGCTGGCACGCCACGCCAAGTTGTTCGGTGCGCTGACGGCCGGCTGGCAGCTGGACCGTACCCGCCTCAGCGCGGAATGGCGCGCCAGTGGCCGCCGCTACGACGATGCCGACAACAGCGCAGACAAGGTACTGGGCGGCTACGGCGTGCTCAATCTCGGTGCCGACTACCAGCTCGACAAGCACTGGCAGCTGAACACGCGGCTGAGCAACGTCGCCGACAAAGACTATCAGACGGTACAGAACTACAATCAGCCTCGCCGCGGCTGGTTCGTCGGCGTACGCTACGCCGAGTAAGCCCGTCGGGCGTCGTCTCGGTGTGTGTAACACAACACGATCTGCCCGCCAGTCGGGCAGGTCGTTTTTGATTTCCAGCAGGAGCGAACATGACTACGCATCTGATCACCGGCGGCGCCCGCAGCGGCAAGAGCCGTTACGCCGAGCAGCTGGCGCTGGCCCATGACAGGCCGGTGCTGTATGTCGCCACCGCCGAGCGGCGCGACGATGACAGCTTTGCCGCGCGCATCGCCCATCACCGTGAGCGCCGTCCGGCGGCCTGGGGGCTGATCGAGGCCGGGCCGGGGCTGGCGGCGGTGATCGTGGCGCAGGGGGCGGCCGGCAGCCTGCTGCTGGTCGACTGCCTCGGCATGTGGCTGATGCGCTTTTTCGACGCCGACGGCCAGTTCCAGGCCGACGCCTGGCAGCGCGAACGCAGCGCGCTGCTGGATTCGTTGGCTGCGACGCCGGCCGCGGTGCTGCTGGTCAGCAACGAGATCGGCTGGGGCGTGGTGCCGCTCGGCGCCGAGACCCGCCACTTCGTCGACGAGCTGGGGCGGCTGAACCAGGACATCGCCGCGCTGTGCCGGCGGGTGACGCTGGTGGCGTGCGGCCAACCTTTGCCGCTGAAGGCGCCGGCGTGAGACGGCTGGCGGCCATTGTCCTGGCACTGGGTTGGGTGCTGCCGGCCGTCGCGCAGCTGACGGTGACGGACGGGCTGGGGCAGACGGTGACGCTGGCGGCGCCGGCGCGGCGCATTGTGGTGCTGGTGCCGCACGCGGTGGAGACGTTGTACGCGATCGGCGCCGCGGCGCAGATCGTGGCGGTGGTCGAGCACAGCGACCATCCGCCGGCCGCCAGGCAGCTGCCGCGCGTCGGCAGTTATAGCGGCATCAGCCTGGAGGCGATCCTGCGTCTGCGCCCCGAGCTGGTGGTGGCCTGGCGCGACGGCGGTCATCCGCGCGAGCTGGCGCGGCTGCGCGCGCTGGGCATTCCGCTGTATATCAGCGCGCCGCAGAGCGTGGCCGACATCGCCCGCGAAATGCGCGCGCTGGGCAGCCTCAGCGGCCAACAGCGCGGTGCGGCACAACAGGCGGTGCGCTTCGAGCAGCAATTCGCCAGCCTGCGGCAGCACTACGCTGCGGCGCGGTCGGTGAGCACCTTTGTGCAGGTCGGCGACACGCCGCTGTTCAGCGTCAGCCGCCACAGTTTTGTCGATAGCCTGATCCAGCTGTGTGGTGGCCGCAACGTGTTTGCCGATGCCGCAGTGCCGGCGCCGCAGGTCAGCGTCGAGGTGGTGCTGGCGCGCCGGCCGCAGCTGATCCTGGCGTTCGAGGCGCGGCAGCTGGCGTACTGGCAACGTTGGCCGCAACTGCCGGCGGTGGCGCTCGGCAACCTGTCGCTGCTGGCCGAGGACAGCATCAGCCGCCCCGGCCCGCGGCTGGCCGACGGCGCCCGCCAGCTGTGCCGCCAGATCGATGCTGCGCGGCAGCGCTTGCCGGCGGGTTGAGGCCGGCGCGGCCATTTCGCTGCGGCGCGGCATATCTTGCTGACATCGTTGCGCGGCAGGACGTAAAATCTGGCGGTCGCTGCGCTGGGCGCCCGTGCCGGGCGACGGTGGCAGACCCGGTTTGACGCCTCCACTACCCTTGGCTATCCTCGCCGCTATGGAACAAGAACTCGATTATCTGGAAGGCCGTGTGGTGGCGCTGATTGCGCGTATCCACGAGCTGGAAAACCAGAATGGCCGCTTCGCCGAGGTGCTGGCGCAGACCATGAAGGAAAATGCCGAAATGAAATTCGCGCTGGAGGAAACCCGCCACCGCGTTGCCGCGCTGATGACGCGCCTGCCGCAGGAGGATGCCGAATGAGCGAGATCGTACAGGTAGATGTGACCCTGCTCGGGCGTCAGTTCACCATCGGCACGCCGCTGGAAGAGCGCGATACGCTGGAGCAGGCGGTACGGCTGCTGGCGGACAAGATCCAGGCGATCCAGAGCGGCGGCCGCATCGTCGACGCCGACAAGATCGCAATCATGGCCGCGCTCAACATCGCCCACGACCTGCTGAAAGTAAAAGTTGGCGATGGTGGCTTGGAGATGGCGACAATCAGGCGTAAAATACAACACATGAGCGAGGCCGCTGACGAGGCGTTACGCCAGAGCCAGCAAAACCTGTTCTAAACGAATATCCGTTCAATCCCCTGCGGTGTTCGAGACGGCCCATAATTCCTTTGTACCAATGCGTTCGCTTATGGTTGTCAGCATGAGTAGCAGGTGTGTCGCGTCCCTTTGCAGATGTGCCCGAAGCTACTGGCCGGCGACCCCCCCTGGAAACAGGGTACAAGCGAATTCGGCCCGATCGACTCTCGCGGGGGACTCCCCCTTCCGCCCATGACATCCTCTGCTGCCGCTGACAAGGCGCGTTTGCGCCGCGAGATTCGCCAGGCGCGCAAAGCCATTCCTGCCGCACAACGCCATCACGCCGAACAGGCGATCAGCCGTCATGCCCGCCGGTTTTTCCGCCATGGCCGCCGCATCGGTGCCTATGTCGCTACCGGCTCGGAGCTGGGACTGGACGCGCTGATGGCGCGTGCGCTAGCGCACGGCTGCCGCGTGTCCTTGCCGGCGCTGCCGCAGCGCGGCCGCAAGATGCTGTTTTCGGTGCTGGATGCGCGCGGGCGCTGGTATCACAACCGCTACGGCATTCCGGAGTTTGACGGCGCCAACTGGCGTGCGCGCGATCTGGAGATCCTGTTCGTGCCGCTGCTGGCGGTGGATGAGCAGGGTTATCGCATGGGGCAGGGCGGAGGTTTTTACGACACCACGCTGGCTTATCTCAACGGTTTTCGCCGCTGGCGGCGGCCGTTGCTGGTCGGCGTCGCCTTCGACTGCCAGCGGGTGGCGGCGGTGCCGAAAGAGGCGTGGGACGTGCAGCTGGATTACCTGCTGACCGAGTCCGGCCTCATCCGTTACCGACGCCTGGCGGCGCCGGCGTAATGCGGCCGGCGGTTGCCGGCGCGGTGCCGCTTAGCGGCAGTTGCCTTTCTTGGCCTGGCCCGGCGGGCAGAACGAACCGCTGCCGCGATGGCCGTCGCCGATCTCGATTTCCAGCGGCTTGATTTCGATCGGTTTCACCGACACGCGCGGGCCGCTGATGGTACAGGCGGCAAGTAGTAGCGTCAGGCTGGCAAGCAGGACTGTTTTCATGACATTGTCTCTTCTGGATGGTGGGAGGGAAGGGGATGTCGCATTATATGACATCGCACCCGGTGGCGAGCACCGGCAGCGGAGGACAGGCATGGCGTACTGGTTGATGAAGTCGGAGCCGGACGAGGTGGGCATCGACCACCTCGCGGCCAACCCCGAGCGCGCGTTCGAGTGGACCGGCGTGCGCAATTACCAGGCGCGCAATTTCATGCGCGACCAGATGCAGCCGGGTGACCAGCTGCTGTTCTGGCATTCGTCCTGCCCGCAACCGGGCATTGCCGGCATCGCCGAGGTGGTCGGCGCCGTGCACGCCGATTCCAGCCAGTTCGATCCCGCCAGCCCGTATTTCGATCCCAAGTCCAGCCCCGAGCAGCCGCGCTGGCAGTGCGTCGACGTGCGCTTCGTGTGCAAGACCGCGCTGCTGTCGCCGGCCGTCTTGCGCCAGCATCCGGCGCTGCTGGAGATGACTGTGTTGCAGCGCGGCAACCGGCTGTCGATCACGCCGGTGACGCCGCAGCAATGGCATTACCTGATGGAGAACCTGCTCTGATGTTGTCGTTGACGCTGATTGCGGTATTGCTGGCCTGCGGCGTGGTCGCCGGCTTTCTCGCCGGCCTGCTCGGGGTCGGCGGCGGGCTGGTGATCGTGCCGGTGGTGGTCGGCGTGCTGGATGCCGCCGGCCTCGGCGGCAACTACGTGCAGCATCTGGCGGTGGGCACCTCGCTGGCGGTGATGGTGTTCACCAGCATTGCCAGCGTGCGCGCGCACCACAAGAAGGGTGCGGTGAACTGGGCGATCGTGCGGGGTATGGCGCCGGCGATGATGGTCGGCACTTTCATCGGCAGCCTGCTGGCCGGCTGGATTCCCAGCAACGGCCTGCGCTGGTTCTTCGTGATCTACGCCTACGTGATCGGCGCGCAGATGTTCTTCGGCGCGGCGCCAGCCGCCAGCCGCGAGCTGCCGGGCATCGCCGGGCAGAGTGCCGCCGGCGGCGTGATCGGCATGGTGTCGAGCTGGGTCGGCATCGGAGGCGGTTCGATGAGCGTGCCGTTCATGGGCTGGTGTAATGTGCGCATGCATACCGCCATCGCCACCAGCGCCGCGCTGGGCTGGCCGATCGCGGTGTCCGGCGCACTGGGCTATCTGACCGCCGGCTGGCAGACGCCGGGGCTGCCGTGGGGCGCGTTCGGCTTCATCTATCTGCCGGCGATGCTGGCGCTGATGCTGATGACGGTGCTGTGTGCACCGCTGGGCGCGCGCGCCGCCCACGCGCTGCCAGTGGCGAAGCTGAAAAAGGGCTTTGCGCTGCTGATGGTGGTGATGGCCAGCGAGATGCTGCTCGGCCTGCTGCGTCAGAGTTAGGGTCTCTAACAGGCCCTAGGCCGGCGCTGCGGCCAACCTTTTCCGTGCAGCCCTTCGCGGCGATGGCAACTCGCCGCTATAATGTTGCGATTGAATTTTCACGCTTTTTTGCGCCTAGAGATCTCCATGCAAGAACAATACAGCCCGCGCGAGCTTGAAGCCGCCGCCCAACAGAAGTGGCAGGCTACCGCCGCCTTCAAAGCCGTCGAAGACACCACTCGCCCGAAATACTACGCGCTGTCGATGTTCCCGTACCCGTCCGGCAAGCTGCACATGGGCCACGTGCGCAACTACACCATCACCGACGTGCTGGCGCGCTTCAAGCGGGCGCAGGGTTTCAACGTGCTGCAGCCGATGGGCTGGGATGCCTTCGGCCTGCCGGCGGAAAACGCGGCGATGAAGAACGGCGGCGCGCCGGCGGCGTGGACCTACGCCAACATCGAGTACATGAAAAAGCAGCTGGACAGCCTCGGCTTCGCGCTGGACTGGGAGCGCGAACTGGCCACCTGCAAGCCCGACTACTACCGCTGGGAGCAGTGGCTGTTCACCCGCCTGTTCCAGAAGGGCATCATCTACAAGAAAAACGGTGTGGTGAACTGGGACCCGGTAGACCAGACCGTACTGGCCAACGAGCAGGTGGTCGACGGCCGGGGCTGGCGCTCCGGCGCGCTGGTGGAAAAGCGCGAAATCCCGATGTACTACTTCGCCATCACCAAGTACGCCGACGAGCTTCTGAATGACCTGGACAAGCTGGACGGCTGGCCGGAGCAGGTGAAGACCATGCAGCGCAACTGGATCGGCAAGAGCTTCGGCTCCGACGTGTCCTTTGCCTACGACCAGGACAGCATCGGCCACGACGGCGTGATGAAGGTGTATACCACCCGTCCGGACACGCTGATGGGGGCCACCTACGTCGCCGTCGCCGCCGAGCACCCGCTGGCGACGCAGGCGGCAGCAAGCAACCCGGCACTGCAGGCGTTCATCGCCGAGTGCAAGGCCGGCTCGGTGGCCGAGGCCGACGTCGCCAAGATGGAGAAGAAGGGCGTCGATACCGGCCTGTTCGTCATCCATCCGCTGACCGGCGCCAAGCTGCCGGTGTGGATCGCCAACTACGTGCTGTGGGGCTACGGCGAAGGCGCGGTGATGGCTGTGCCGGCGCACGACGAGCGCGACTTCGAGTTTGCCAACAAGTACCGCCTGCCGATCACCCAGGTGTACGCTCCGGCCGCCGGCGAAGACAACTTTGACGCCAGCCAGTGGCAAGACTGGTACGGCGCCAAGGAAGGCCTCACCACCGTGAACAGCGGCAAGTACGACGGCCTGGACTTTACCGCCGCCTTTGACGCCATCGTCGCCGATCTGGAAGCCAAAGATGCCGGCGCCCGCAAGACCCAGTACCGCCTGCGCGACTGGGGCATCAGCCGTCAGCGCTACTGGGGCTGCCCGATCCCGATCATCCACTGCCCGTGCTGCGGCGACGTGCCGGTACCGGCCGAGCAGCTGCCGGTGGTATTGCCGGAAAACGTGATCCCGGATGGCGCCGGTTCGCCGCTCGCCAAGATGCCGGAATTCTACGAAACCACCTGCCCGACTTGCGGTGGCGCCGCCAAGCGCGAAACCGACACCATGGACACCTTCGTGGAGTCCAGCTGGTACTACGCGCGCTACGCCAGCCCGCAGTGCGACACCGCGATGCTGGACAAGCATGCGGCCAACTACTGGCTGCAGGTGGACCAGTACGTGGGCGGCATCGAACACGCCATCCTGCACCTGCTGTACGCGCGCTTCTTCCACAAGCTGATGCGTGATGAAGGCCTGGTGAACAGCGACGAGCCGTTCAAGAGCCTGCTGACGCAGGGCATGGTGATCTGCGAGACCTTCTACCGCGACCTGCCGAATGGCTCGAAAGACTGGATCGCGCCGCAGGACGTGGTGCTGGAACGTGACGCCAAGGGCAAGATCACCGGAGCCACTCACCGCGTCGACGGCCAGCCGGTGGTGGTCGGCGGCGTGGAGAAGATGTCCAAGTCCAAGAACAACGGCGTGGACCCGCAGGAATTCATCGAAAACTACGGCGCCGACACCGCGCGCCTGTTCATGATGTTCGCCGCACCGCCGGAGCAGTCGCTGGAATGGTCCGACGCCGGCGTGGAGGGTGCGTTCCGCTTCCTGAAACGGCTGTGGAAACTCAGCCGCGAGCATGTCGCCGCCGGCATCACCACCGCCTATACCGGTGGCGAGCTGAATGCCAGCCAGAAGGAGCTGCGCTTCAAGCTGCACAGCACCATCCAGAAAGTGGCCGACGACTACGGTCGCCGCCTGCAGTTCAACACCGCCATCGCCGCGGTGATGGAGCTGCTCAATACCTTTGATAAGGCCGATACCAGCGGTGACGTTGGCCGCGCCGTGGCGCAGGAAGTGCTGGAAGCGGTCACCGTGCTGCTGTCGCCGATCGTGCCGCACATCACCGAGGCGATCTGGAGCGAATTGCAGCCTGGCACCGAGCTGCTGGCGCAGGCCTGGCCGCAGGTGGACGAGTCGGCGCTGGTGAAGAGCGAGATCGAGCTGATGGTACAGGTGTGCGGCAAGCTGCGCGGCAGCGTCACCGTCGCCGCCGACGCCGGCAAGGACGTGATCGAAGCCGCGGCGCTGGCGCACGACAACGTGATCAAGTTCATGGAAGGCAAGCCGGCCAAGAAGATCATCGTGGTGCCGGGTCGCCTGGTGAACATCGTCGTTTAATCCCGCTAGCTACGCGCCGCAACGCAACAAGGCGGCTGACGGTATGCCCGTCAGCCGCGTTTTCACAGCGGCGCACACCGGAGTGTCGTATGAACCGACTGATCAAGAGCACGCTGCTGGCCGGCGCCCTGCTGGCGCTGAGCGCCTGCGGCTTTCACCTGCGCGGGCTGTCGGCACCGCTGACACCGCTGCCGTTTGCCAGTATCGCCATCCAGCAGGCGGGCAGCCTAACCGAGCCGCTGCAAAGCGCGCTGCAGCGCGACGGTCGCGTGCAGCTGCAAAGCCGTGCCGCCGACGCCGATGTGGTGCTGACTATCGAGAGCACCGCCAATGCCAAAGACATCCTGACCATCAACCGTGGCGGCAAGGTCAACGAATACCTGCTCACCTACCGTGTCGAGGCCAGCGTGCAGCGCAAGGGCGAGGAGCTGCCCCTGCCGCTGACGGTGGTGGTGCGCCGCGAGCTGAGCTACAGCGACAGCGCGGTGCTGGGCAAGGAGCGCGAGGAAGCCTTGCTGCTGGAAGACATGCGCCGCGATGCCGCCGAGCAGCTGATGCACCGTCTTGCCTACCTGCCGAAACCGGGCAATGCCAGCATTAAGCCCTGACGCCTTTATCACGCAGCTGGCGCGCACTCTGGCGCCGCTGTACGTGATCCACGGCGAGGAAGCGCTGCTGGCGCTGGAGGCCGCCGACGCACTGCGCAGCCGGGCACGGCAGGCCGGCTATGCCGAGCGCGAGGTGCTGACGGTGGAGGGCGCGCATTTCGACTGGTCACAGCTGACTGACGCGATGAGCAGCGTGTCGCTGTTTGCCAGCCTCAAGCTGCTGGAAATCCGCATTCCCGGCGGCAAGCCGGGGGTGGAGGGCGGCGAGGCGCTGCAAAGGTTGGCCGCCAGCCCGCCGCCGGACACCATCACCCTGCTGCAACTGCCGAAGCTGGACCGCAGCCAGCAGAAGAGCAAGTGGTTTGCCGCGCTGGAAAAGAGCGCGGTGATCACCGAGGCCAAGCCGGTGGGCCGCCACGAGCTGCCGGCGTGGATCGCGCGGCGGCTGCAGCGCCAGGGCCAGACCCTGAACCATGACGCGGCCAGCTTCTTTGCCGACCGGGTCGAGGGCAATCTGCTGGCGGCGAAGCAGGAAATCGACAAGCTCGCGCTGCTGTACCCGCAGGGCGAGCTGAGCCTGGCCGATATCCGCGACGCGGTGGCCAACGTGGCGCGCTTCGACGTGTTTCACCTGTCGGAAAGCTGGCTGGCCGGTGACGTGGCGCGCGCCGCGCGCATGCTGGACGGGCTGGAGGCGGAGGGTGAGGCGCCGGTGCTGGTGTTGTGGTCGTTCACCGAGGACGTGCGCATGCTGATCAAGCTCGGGCGCGGCCTGAAGGACGGCCGCGGCGTGCGCGACATGGCCAATGAATTGCGGCTGTGGGGCGACAAGCAGCGGCTGGCGGAGCCGGCGCTGAAACGCATCGGCGGCGCGCGGCTGATGCAGGCACTGACCGAGTGCGCGCGCATCGACCGCCAGATCAAGGGCGTGGCGCAGGGCGACGCCTGGCACAGCCTGAAACGGCTGGCCGCCAGTCTCGCCGCACGCTGAGTTGCGACGCGCCGGCCAAGCAAAAGCCCCTGTCCACGGACAGGGGCTTTTGCATGTGGTGGCCGGCCGCCTTACAGCGGGAACATCGGTGGCGGCAGGATCAGCTGGAAGCGTGGCTGGCGTACCGGCACCAGCGGCTGGCCGGCGCGCGACTCGTAGGATGCCAGCACCTTGGCCACGTATTCGCGGGTCTCGCGATACGGCGGGATGGTGTTGCGGTATTTGCCGACCGCGCCTTCGCCGGCGTTGTAGGCGGCGATCACCAGCGTCATGTCCTGTTTGAAGTGACCCTGCAGGAAACGCAGGTAGCGTGCGCCGCCGCGCAGGCTCTGCAGCGGGTCGGCCGGATTGCTGACGCCGAAACGGGCGGCTGTGTCCGGCATCAGCTGCATCAGGCCCTGTGCCCCCTTGGGCGAGGTCGCCACCGGGTTGTAGCCGGATTCGACGGTGACAATGGCGTGCAGTAGTTGCGGATCCAGCTTGTGCTCGCGCGCCACCTGATTGATCAGCTTGCTGAACAGGGCCGCCTGTTGCCGGTTGTAGGCCGGGGTCTTGACGGCCGGTACCGCGTCACCGCGTGACTCGGGTGCCGGAGGCGGTTCCGGCTGGGCATCGAAGCTGAGGGTGGCACCGAGACCGGGGCGCACCGCGTCGGCGAGGAAATCATCAGCAGGCTGGGGACCGAGTGCCAGCACCGGGCTTGTGGCCAGTAGCAGCACGATGGTCAGTAACAGGCGGTTCGTCATGATGTAAAGAACTCAGGCTCAGGGTGAAGGAGCGATACCTTCATGTTACTGAGTGAAGTGGCCATTTTCCAGTAACGAAGTCGCTGGCGCAGTGGTCTTTTTTATGTCAATGGCGTATGTCGAGCAGGGGCAGGGCGATGCCCGGGATCGGCTCTCATTAGATTTGTTGTAAAAGTGTTTAAATTAAATGCGACAAATAGCGGCGACCGCTCGCCGCCGCTGCGATTGTTAAGCGTTAGTGCACATGCACCGCCGCTGGTGCGCTCTGCAGCTTGACGCCGGTGGCGGGAAACTCGCCGTTGCCGCCGTCCTGCGGCAGCTGCTGCCAGCGGATTTCCTGCGCGCCGCACTGCTGGATCACCTTGAACCAGGCGGTTTCGCCGGCACGGTCGGGCAGGGTGCCGCGGAACACGAATTCGTCGTAGAAATCGTCGCGCAGCTGGCCGCCGGACCACACGATCTCGCGCACGTCCTCGCGCACCGTCTGGCCGTGGTTGTCGAACGGCGTCACCGCGGCGCGCACCGTCTGCAGCTGCCAGCCGGCCTTGGGCATCGGCTTGGCGAGGCGGAAGCCGTCCGGCAGTTGCACGCGTACACTGGTGGTGGCACTGCCGTTGCAGCCGTGCGGCAGGCGCAGCACGCCCTTGTAGCTGCTGCCGGCAACGGCGTCGCGGCTTTCCAGGGTGACGTGGGCGAGGGTGGTGCCGCAGGCAAGCAGCAGGCCGAGGGCGAGGAGTAGGGATTTCATGGTCGGTCCGGTATGGGGAAACAGGACGCCAGTCTAGGCGCCGCCGGCACGGGCGGGAATGCGGCAAAATGTCGCAGCTGGCGGCCGGCGACGTGGTCCTGTGGCGCGGCCGCGACCCAGGTGCTGCCCGCACTTGACGACGACGACGGCGCCGCCGCGCCTGCCGCGACTTGCACGAGGGCAGCGAGCAGTGCCGCCGCGCCCGCCAGCGCTGGGGATAGCCGCCACTGGCAACCGACGCCGGCGCGTTGGCGGCGTGAGGCGGCGGCCAACGTTGGCCGCAACGGGCGTACTTACTCGCGGTGGTAGGGGTGGTTGTTGAGGATGGAGTAGGCGCGATACAGCTGCTCGGCCAGCAGCACGCGCACCATGCCGTGCGGCAGCGTCATCGCCGACAGCTGCAGCATGATGTCGGCGCGGGCTTTCAGCTCGGCCGACAGGCCGTCGGCGCCGCCGATGACGATGCAGATGTCGTCGCCGCCGGCCATCCATTCCTTCATCGCGCCGGCCAGCTGCACCGAGGTCCAGTTCTTGCCGCGCTCGTCGAGGATGATCAGCTTGCTGCGCGGCGGGATGGCCGCCACCAGGCGCTCGTGCTCGGCGGCGATGCCTTTCTCGGCGGTGACGCCGCCGCCGCGCTTCTCCGGCTTGATCTCTTTCAGCTCGAAGCTGATGTCGCGGCCGAAGCGCTTGGCGTAGTCGTTGAACGCTTCGTCCACCCAGCGCGGCATCTTGGTACCGACGGCCAGCAGAGTAATTTTCATGGCAGGGCTATAGGTGCAAAAGGTTGGCTGCAAAGCACAACGCACCGCCTGGGCGGTGCGCTTGCGGTCACGGCAGGGCGGGGCTTACTCCGCGGTGGCGTCCCACGGGCGGCCGCCGACCGGCACGAACGACGGCTTCTGGCCGCCCCACAGTGCCTCGATGTCGTAGTAGTCGCGTACCGCCGGCAGCATCACGTGGATGACCACGTCGCCGGCATCGACCAGTACCCATTCGCCGCTCTCGTGGCCTTCGGTGCCGACCAGCTCGACGCCGGCGGCCTTCAGATCCACCGCCACGTTGTTGGCCAGCGCCTTCACCTGACGGTTGGAGTCGCCGGTGGCGACGATCAGGTGCGAGAACAGCGAGGTCAGCTTGCTGGTGTCCAGCGAGACGATGTTTTTGCCTTTAACGTCTTCCAGCGCGTTGATGGCCAGTTTGACGATTTCTTGAACTTCCATGTGCATCCTTGATATTCGGTGTCAGGGGACGTGGCGACGCGTCAGCGCCCGGCGTGGCCAGAGGTCCCGCAAAAGAGCGAATGGCCGGCAACCGCCGGCCAGTGCAAATCCTGCTTGCCGCCGCGTGTTGCGCTGCCCGGCTAGCGGTATAGCCGGTGCTGGCGGATATAGGCCAGCACCGCCGCTGGCAGCAGCGCGCTGCAGTCCTGCCCCGCCGCCAGTTGCTGGCGGATGGCGGTGGCAGAGAGGGTGATGGGCGGCAAGTCCAAGGCGCGGATTGTACCGGAAGGCGTTCGATTTGAAAAATCAGATACTTGCCGCGCCTGCCAGCGTGCCGCCACCGCCGCATCGAGGCGGCCGGCGTCGAAGCCGGGACGGATGGCGACGGCGAGGTTGGCCAGTTGCAGCAGCTGCGGCCAACGTTGCCAGGTGTGCAGCTGTTGCAGCGAATCGCCGCCGATCAGGAACCACAGCTCGGCGTTATCGCCCAGCTCGTCGCGTAGCTCCTGCAGGGTGTCGACGGTGTAGGCGTGGCGCGGGCGACGCACTTCGCGGTCGTCGCTGACCAGCCCCGGCGCTTCTTCCGCCAGCGCCGCGTCCAGCATCGCCAGCCGTTGCGCGGCACTGGCGTGCGGGGCACGGTCGCGATGGTAGGGCTGGCCGGCCGGGATCAGCCTGACTTCGTCCAGCCCCAGTTCGTCGCGAAAGGCGCGCGCCAGGCGCAGGTGGGCGGCGTGCAGCGGGTCGAAGGTGCCGCCGAACACGCCGATGCGTGGCGGGTGCTCAGCCGGGCTGGTTGCCATCGACGATCAGGTCCAGCGCGCCGGTGGCCGGGTGGATCACCAGGCCGTGCACCGGGATGTCTTTCGGCATCAGCGGGTGGCTGCGGATGGTGGCCACGGTGTGGCGCACGCTGTCCTGCACGTTGTCGAAGCCCTTCAGCCAGGCGTCGAGGTCGATGCCGGCGCCGCGCAGGGTGGCGATGGTGTCCGCCGACACGCCGCGTTCCTGGGCATGGCTCAGGATGCGGTTCGGATCGATGGCGCGCATGCCGCAGTCGTGGTGCGCGACGATGCAGATTTCCTCGGCGCGCAGCTCGTAGACGGCGACCAGCAGGCTGCGCATCACCGAGCCCCACTGGTGGGTGACCAGCGCGCCGGCGTTCTTGATCAGCTTGAAGTCGCCGTTCTTCAGCCCCATCGCCTTGGGCAGCAGCTCCACCAGGCGGGCGTCCATGCAGGACAGCACGACCAGGTTCTTGTCCGGGAATTTGTCGGTGGTGAATTGCTCGTATTCGCGCGCTTCGACGAAGGCGCGGTTGTGTTCCAGCAAGCTGTTAAGCAGGCCCATGGTGTTCTCCTGTCTTGAAGTTTGCCCGCGGGTAGCAGGCAGGGTCACGGGATTGGTATGTTTGCTCTATCGGGGTCGGGCGCCATGCTACCACGGGTTTTGGCGACGGTCTCGTGCCGGCTTTGTCAGCGGGGGGCGTTGTCTGATGCCAGGGTTTTGCGCAGCGTGAGCGAGGTTTTGACATGGACATAACCGTGCTGCCGGTAAAAGCGGTGCGCATCTTGGCGGTGCTCGGCGCTGCGCAAGCCGAGCTGGTGGATGCCCTGCGTTTTCGCCCACTGCTCGCATGCCGCCAGCAGCGCGCTGCCGATGCCGTGGCCGCGTTGTTTCGCCGCCACGACCAGACCGCCCAGCTCGACGCAGGTGTCGGACTCCAGCAACGGCCGCACAAAGCCGTGAATCCAGCCGCAGGTTTCCCCCTGCCACTGCGCGACGCAGACGAAGTGCTGTTGCGGTGCCGCCAGCAGTGTGGCCAGGCGCTGTCGCAGTTGTGCCGCGCTGGCGGGATAGCCCAGCTCGCCGCTGAGACGGGCGAGGTCGGCGGCATCGTCGGGGTGCGCCGGGCGCAGTTGCAGCGTGTCGTCGGGCATCGTTCTCATCCTTGTGTCGGTGCTTGGCGGGCGGCCAGCCATTGTTCCAGATAGTGGATGCTGGTGCTGCCGGCGATGAAGCCGGGGTCGCTGAGCAGCAGCTGGTGCAGCGGGATATTGGTGTCGATGCCGCTGATCGACAGCTCGCGCAGCGCCCCGCGCATGCGCGCCATCGCCTGCGCGCGGTCGTCGCCGTAGGCGATCAGCTTGCCGATCATCGAATCATAGTGCGGCGGCACGTGATAGCCCTGGTAGATGTGCGAATCGATGCGGATGCCGGGGCCGCCGGCGGGATGGTAGTGCTCGATGCAGCCCGGCGATGGCAGGAAGCTGAACGCGTGCTCGGCGTTGAGGCGGCACTCCATCGCGTGGCCGCGCAGCACGATGTCCTGCTGTTTGAAGCGCAGCGGCAGGCCGGCGGCGACGCGGATCTGCTCCTGCACGATGTCGATGCCGGTGATCATCTCGGTCACCGGGTGCTCCACCTGCACCCGGGTGTTCATCTCGATGAAGTAGAACTTGCCGTCCTGGTACAGGAATTCGAAGGTGCCGGCGCCACGGTAGCCGATGCGGCGGCAGGCGTCGGCGCAGGCCTCGCCGATTTTCTTGCGCTGGGCGGCACTGATGCCGGGGGCGGGCGCCTCCTCGATCACCTTCTGGTGGCGGCGCTGCAGCGAGCAGTCGCGTTCGCCCAGGTGCACGACGTTGCCGTGCTCGTCGGCCAGGATCTGGATCTCGATATGGCGCGGCGCCGGCAGGTATTGTTCCAGGTTCACGCAGGCGTTGCCGAAGGCGGCCTCGGCCTCGCGCTGCGTGGTCTGCATCGCCGCCAGCAGCTCGTCGGCGTGCCGCACCACGCGCATGCCGCGGCCGCCACCACCGGCGGCGGCCTTGATCAGCAGCGGGTAGCCGATCTTGGCGGCGATCTTCAGCACCGCCTTGTCGTTGTCCGGCAGTGCACCGTCGGAGCCGGGCACGCACGGCACGCCGGCGGCCAGCATCGCCTGCTTCGCCGACACCTTGTCGCCCATCAGGCGGATGGTGTCGGCGCGCGGGCCGATGAACACGAAGCCGGATTCCTCCACGCACTGCGAGAAGTGGGCGTTTTCCGACAGGAAGCCGTAACCGGGATGGATAGCCTGCGCGCGGGTGACCTCGGCGGCGGCGATGATGGCCGGGATGTGCAGGTAGCTGTGCGCCGCCGGCGGCGGGCCGATGCACACCGACTCGTCGGACAGCTTCACGTACTTGGTGTCGCGGTCGGCTTCGGAGTGCACCACCACCGTCTTGATGCCCAGCTCGTGGCAGGCGCGCAGCACGCGCAGCGCGATTTCGCCACGGTTGGCGATCAGGATCTTGTCGAACATGGTTGGCCGCACTCCAGGCAAGGCGCCGCAGCGGGACGGCCGCGGCTGCAGCCGGCGGACGGCTGCTCCCTGCGTTATGAGACAGGCGGCGCGGCGCAGCGTTCGCCGCCTGCGGCCAACGTTGGCTGCAGGCGGGCGCTACCAGCGCGAGTGGTGGTCTTCGGTGATGCCGAGCAGCTGCGACACCGGGTGCGCGACGCCGGTGTGCGGATGGATGATGCGGCCGCTGAAACAGCCGATCGGCTGCAGGTAGCGGCTGGCGGCAATCAGCAGGTCCTGGTCGTGCTGGCGCGCGCCTTCCGGGGTGAAGGTCAGCGCCACCGCGCCGTCGTCGGTGTAGATCTGCCACGGTGCCAGCGGCTGCGCGGCATCGAAGTCGAAGCGGGCGGGGCCGACGCGGTGCGGCACGCCGTCCAGCCACACCGCGTTCTCGGCGTCGCCCATATAGCCCTGCTGCAGGTTGAAGCCGATGCGGTGGTCGTGGGCGCTGGCCCAGCGCCACGCGGTGTCGCGCGCCAGCAGGCCGTTGGAGGCGTCGAGGCTGGCGATGGCGTCATCCAGCGCCAGCTGCCGGCCGCCGCAGTCGGCAAAGCCGCTGATCGGCAGCGCGCTGCTCTTGTGGGTGGCGTGCGCCAGCCAGTTGGCGGGGGCGATGGCGGCCATCACGCTGTGCGGCGCCGGCAGCGCGATGTGTGCCGCCAGCCGCAGCGCCGGGGTGTTGACGGTCAGCTCCAGGCGGCCGTCGGCGCGACGGAAGGCGATGCAGTTCTTGCCCTGGCGGAAGGTGGCGTCGCCAAAGCTGCGGTTTTCGATGCGGGTGGACACCAGGGGCAGGCCGTTGCTGCTGAAGCTGGCGACCAGCTCGCGGCGGCGGCGGTCGAACAGGTAGGCAAAGGCGCTGCCGCACCAGCCGGTATCGACCACCGCCACGCCGATGAAGAAGTCGGCGTGGCCGATGGCGGCGTATTGCCAGCGCTTGTGGTGCAGCTGGCGCGTCAATTGCTTGGCCAGCGGCGCCTTCAGCGCCTGCCACGACAGTTGTTCGACGGTGCCGCGGTACATGCCGAAGGCCGGCACGCCGCGTTCGTGCACAAGTCGCGCCGGTGCCGGGGGTAAGGGGTAGGGGTCCATTAGGGTACGGGTCGCTGTGCGCCCGATGTCATCACGATGACTGCAGTTTACAGCAGATTCAGCGGAATCTTTAAGTAGGCGGTGCCATTGTCCTCGGCCGGCGGCAGCTGGCCGGCGCGGATATTGACCTGGATCGCCGGCAGGATCAGTACCGGCATCGCCAGCGTCGCGTCGCGCGCCTCGCGCAGCTGCACGAAGTCGGCCTCGCTGATGCCGTCGTGGACGTGGATGTTGTGCGCGCGCTGCTCCGCCACCGTGCACTGCCACTGCGGCGCGCGGCCATCCGGCGGGTAGTCGTGGCACATGAACAGCCGGGTGTGGTCAGGAAACGACAACAGCCGGCGGATGGAGCGGTATAGTGCCGCGGCATTGCCGCCGGGAAAGTCGCAGCGCGCGGTGCCGACATCGGGCAGGAACAGGGTATCGCCGACAAAGATCGCGTCGCCGATGTGATAGGCCATGTCGGCCGGCGTGTGACCGGGCACAGCGATGACCTGCGCCTGCAGCTGGCCGATGGCAAAGGTGTCGCCATCGGCAAAAAGGTGGTCAAATTGCCGACCGTCGGTGGCGAAGCCGGTTTCGAGATTGAAAATGCCCTTGAACACGCGCTGCACGCCGTCGATCTGTTGACCGATGGCGATGCGGCCGCCCAGCTGCTGTTTCAGATAGGCGGCGGCGGACAGGTGGTCGGCGTGGGCGTGGGTTTCGATGATCCAGTCCAGCGTCAGCTGCTGCTCGCGCACGAAGGCCAGCAGCCGGTCGGCTGCGGTGGTGGCGGTGCGCCCGGACTTGGGATCGTAGTCCAGCACCGGGTCGATGATCGCCGCATGGCCGCCGCGCTGGTCGTACACCACATAGCTGATGGTCCAGGTGACGGGATCGAAACTGGCGTGGACTTGGGGATTCATCGTGACTCCTCGTGACAGGACAGGTAGTGCCTTCAATATATTGCGTTACATTATATTTGTAAATATAATAAAAACGCGCTGCGATAAAATAACAAGACAGACAGGAGGAAGTATCAACCATGGATCTGAGCATCTTGCATGACAACGCGTCACGCGCCACCAGCCTGCTGAAGAGCCTGGCCAACGAAGACCGGCTGCTGCTGCTGTGTCAGCTGGTGGACGGCGAGAAGAGCGTGTCCGAGCTGGAACGGCTGACCGGCATCCGCCAGCCGACGCTGTCGCAGCAGCTGGGCGTGCTGCGCAACGAGGCGCTGGTCAACACCCGGCGCGAGGGCAAGTGGATCTACTACAGTGTAGCCAGCCAGGAGGCGATGGCCATCCTCGGCACGCTGCACAGCCTGTTTTGTGCCGACGACGCGGGGCCGAAACCGCCGTCACCCTGATCAAGGAGTCACACCATGAACATCATCTGGGATCCATCCGCACTGCTGGCGGCGCTGACCGGCGGCGTGCTGATCGGGCTGGCCGCGGCGTGGATGGCGCTGGGGCTGGGACGCATTGCTGGCATCAGCGGCCTGCTCGGCGGCCTGGTCGACGGTGCGCCGGACCGCGCCGTGCGCGCCGCCTTTGTCGGCGGCCTGCTGCTGGCGCCGGCGCTGTACCTGCTGCTGCGCGGCGAGCTGCCGGCGGTCAAGATGATGGTCGATACCCCGCAGCTGCTGCTGGCCGGGCTGCTGGTCGGCATCGGCACCCGCTTTGCCTCCGGCTGCACCAGCGGCCACGGCGTCTGCGGCCTGTCGCGGTTGTCGCCGCGCTCGCTGGTGGCGACGCTGTCGTTCATGGGCGCCGGCTTTGCCGCGGTCTACCTGCTGCGCCACCTGCTGGCGTGAGGAGAACAAGATGAAACATCATGCACAAGCAGGGCAGGCGTTCGCCATCGGCCTGCTGTTCGGCGTCGGCCTGCTGCTGTCGGGGATGAGCAATCCGCAGAAGGTGATCGGTTTCCTCGATCTCGCCGGGGCCTGGGATCCGTCGCTGGCGCTGGTGATGGGCGGCGCCATCGCCGTCGGCCTGCCGCTGTTCCGCATCGCCGAGTCGCGTAGCCAGCGCCAGCTGCCGTCGTGGTCGGGCGCGCCCATCCACCTGCCGGGCAAGAGCGGCATCACGCCGCGGCTGGTGCTGGGCAGCGTGTTGTTCGGCATCGGCTGGGGCATCGCCGGCATCTGTCCCGGACCGGGACTGGTGCTGGTGGGCAGCCTGCAGTGGCCGGGGCTGGTGTTCGTGCTGGCGATGGTGGCGGGCATGCTGCTGTTCCGGCCGCTGGACAAAGTGCTGTCGCGATGAGCTGGCTGCCGCGCTGGCTGCGCCATTACCGCCGCGCCGACCTGCCCGGCGATGTCAGCGCCGGGGTGATCGTCACCCTGCTGCTGGTGCCGCAGGGGCTGGCCTATGCGCTGGTGGCCGGCCTGCCGCCGGAGGCCGGCCTCTACGCCAGCCTGCTGCCGCTGCTGCTGTACGCGTTCAGCGGCGGCAGCCACGCGCAGTCGGTGGGACCGATGGCGGTGACCTCGCTGCTGGTGGCGGCGACGCTGTCAAGGTTGGCCGCAGCCGGCAGCGACGACTACCTGCTGGCCGCCATCTGGCTGGCGCTGCTGTCCGGCGCCATGCTGTTCCTGTTCGGCCTGCTGCGCCTCGGCTTCCTCGCCGACGCGCTGTCGCAGCCGGTGCTGGCCGGTTTCACCGCCGCCTCGGCGCTGCTGATCGTGCTGTCGCAGCTGGCGCCGCTGGCCGGCTTCCGCGCCGCTGGCGCCAGCCTGCCGGACATCGCGCAGGCCTTCCTCACCCATGTCGCGGCACTCAATCCGCTGGCGCTGCTGCTGGGGCTCGTCGCGCTGCTGCTGCTGGTGCTGGCGCGGCGCTATCTGGCGCCGCTGCTGCACGCGCTGGGGCTGGCCGCCGGCGTGGCGCGCACGCTGTCGCGCACCGCGCCGATGCTGGTGGTGCTCGGCGGCCTGCTGGCGGTGACGCTGGCCGGCTGGCAGTCGCGGCTGCCGGTGGTCGGCGTGGTGCCCGGCGGGCTGCCGTCGCTGCGGCTGGCGGCCTTGCCGTCGCTGGGCCTCGCGCCGCTGGTGATGCCGGCCTTCTTCATCGCGCTGATCAACTACGTGCAGAGCCTGTCGGTGGCGCAGATGCTGGCCGCGCCGCGGCGCGAAAGCATCGACCCCGACCGCGAGCTGCTGGCGCTGGGGCTGTGCAATCTCGGCGCCGGCCTTAGCGGCGGCTTTCCGGTCACCGGCGGCCTGACCCGCTCGGTGGTCAATGCCGACGCCGGCGCCAATACCCAGCTCGCGTCGCTGATCACCGCCGCGCTGATGGTGCTGCTGCTGAGCACCGCCACCGCGCTGCTGGCCAATCTGCCGCTGGCGGTGCTGGCCGCCACCATCATCGCCTCGGTGGCGGTGATGATCGATTTCCGCACGCTGCGTGCCGCGTGGCGCACCGAACGCGCCGACGCGGTGGCGTTTGCCGTCACCTTCCTGCTGGTGCTGGCGCTGGGCGTCGATGCCGGCATCGTCGCCGGGGTGGTGATCTCGCTGTCGGTGTGGCTGATGCGCAGCAGCCGGCCGCACATCGCGGTGCTGGGACGGGTGCCCGGCACCGAGCACTTCCGCAACGTGCTGCGCTACCACACCGAGCCGCTGCCCGGCGTGCTGCTGCTGCGCGTCGACGAAAGCCTGTTCTTCGGCAATGCCCGCCACGTCGGCAATGCCATCCAGCAGCTGGCCGCCGCCAGCCCGGACAGCCACAGCCTGTTGCTGGTGATGAGCGCGGTCAATCGCCTCGACATGACTGCACTTTCGATGCTGGAGCGACTAGACGACGGCCTCGCCGAGCGCGGCATCCGCCTGCACCTGGCCGAGGTCAAGGGCCCGGTACTGGACGTGTGCAAGCGCGCCGGGCTGGCGGTGCGCTTTGACGGCCGCCTGCACCTGTCCACCCACATCGCCATCCAGCAGCTATGCCCCGGCAGCGACTACCAGATCTGAGAACCTGTTCACGATCTGCTGCGCTTCGGCGATACCGCGTTAAAAACGGCTTCGGAATGCTCATTTACTACTTGTAAACTCCGCTTCCTCAGCCGTTTTCGCCTTGTCTCGCTCTAGCTCGCGAGATCGTGAACACGTTCTGAAAAGCACACGCCGCGTGCAACTTCCGGCCGCCGCTGGCTATCATAGCGGCATGAAACGACACTCCCGCCGTGCCCTGTTCGTCGCCAGCCTGCTCGCCACCCTGGCCGCGCCGCCGCTGTTTGCCGCCAACGACCTGCCCAGCCTCGGCACGGTGGCCGAGTCCGCCTTGCCGCAGGCGGAGGAAAACCGCATCGGCCGCGACATCCTGCGTTCGCTGCGCGGCGACGGCGACGTGATCGACGACGCCGAGGTCAACGCCTATCTCGCCGATCTCGGCGGGCGGCTGGCCGCCGGCGCGCAGCTGCCGGGGATGCGTTTTGCCTTCTTCGCCGTCAACGACCGCAGCATCAACGCCTTCGCGCTGCCCGGCGGCGTCATCGGCGTGCACAGCGGCCTGCTGCTGGCGACGCAGAGCGAGGGCGAACTGGCCTCGGTGCTGGCGCACGAGATCGCCCACGTCAGCCAGCGCCATCTGGCGCGGATGCAGGAGGGCGAGGGCAACCGCCACCTGCTGATGCTGGCGGCGATCCTGGCTGGGGTGCTGGCGTCCAATGCCTCCAACGGCGACGTCAGCGCCGGCATGGTCAACGCCGGCGTCGGCCTCGCCGCCAGCCGCCAGCTGGCCTACTCGCGCGATTTCGAACGCGAGGCCGACCGCATCGGCATGCAGTACCTGACCGCCGCCGGCTTCGACGCGCGCAGCATGGCCGGCTTTTTCGACCGCCTGCAGCAGACGCACCGCCACAACGACAACAACGCCTTCGGCTTCCTGCGCACCCACCCGCTGACCGGCGAGCGCGTCAGCGAGGCGCAGAACCGCGCGCAGGGCTATCCGCTGCGCATGCGCGCCGACAGCAGCGATTTCCTGCTGATGCGCGAGAAGCTGAGGCTGGCCACCCTCGGTGCCGCCGAGGCCGAGCGCCACTACCGCACCGCGCTGGTGGCCGGCCGCTTCCTGCAGCCGGGCGCCACCTACTATGGCCTCGCGCGCGCGCTGCTGCAGCTGGGCCGCTACGACGAGGCGCAGCAGGCGCTGGCCAGCGCGCAGCGGCAACTGCCGCCGCATCCGGCATTGCTGCTGCTGGACGGCGACATCCAGCGCGCTGCGGCCAACCTTGACGGCGCACTGGTGCGCTACCAGCAGGCGCTGCAGCAATTCCCGTCCAACGACGCGCTGTGGCTGGCGCGCATCGACACCCTGCTGCAGGCGCGGCGCAGCGCCGAGGCCCGGCAGCAGATCGAGCTGGCGCTGAAGCGCGCTCCCGACAACGCCGCGCTGTGGCGGCTGGCGGCACGCAGCTACGGCGAGGGCGACGCGTTGCGCTACCACGCCGCGCTCGGCCACGCGTTCTATATCGAACAGGAGTTTGAATCGGCGCGCATCCAGTACCAGCTCGCCAGCCGCGCCGGCGGCGACGACTTCTACCTGCGCTCCACCGTCGAGGCGCGTTTGCGCGAAATCGACAGCCAGCATCCGGCCAAGCCGCGCTGACGCCTGCCCCTTGTCCGGCCACGGTCCGCACCGTGCGCCGGCGCTTTCTGCCCTGCCTGCCGTCGTTCCTCGAATAATCGCAAAAAAACAACATATTGCAGTGCAATATCGCTGCCGAAAAAGCCGATTTTGAGTGATATCCCCAATTGCCCACTTCGCGTGGAAATCGGCAGGATTTACACTCTGCGCTATGTAAGAAACTTTTCACTTTCGCAAATTTTATTTGCGGAATTGTTCGATTATAATCCGACGCAGTTCTGTATAGCCTTTACCAAGGCCCCAATGTCATGACAGCAGACGCTGCCCAACCGGGTAGTGAACTGAAAATAAAAGTGAGGATGTGAGATGGCAGCAATCTACCCTGACGATATCGATCCGGTTGAAACGCACGAATGGACCGATGCGCTGGAGTCTGTACTGGATAGTGACGGCGCCGAGCGTGCCCACTTCCTGCTGGAGAAAATGGTCGAACGTACCCGTCGCCGTGGCGCACACCTGCCGTTCGAGGCGACGACTGCATACCTGAATACTATCCCGGTGGGCAAAGAGCAAAAGTCCCCCGGCAATCACGAGATGGAGCACCGCATCCGCTCCATCAATCGCTGGAACGCGATGGCCCTGGTGCTGCGCGCCGGCAAGAAAGACCTGGAACTGGGTGGCCACATTGCCTCCTTCCAGTCCTCCGCCACCCTCTACGACGTCGGCTTCAACCACTTCTGGCGCGCCCACAACGACGAGCAGGAAGGCGATCTGGTTTACTTCCAGGGCCACATCTCCCCGGGCGTGTACGCGCGTGCCTACCTCGAAGGCCGCCTCAACGAAGAGCAGCTGGACAGCTTCCGCCAGGAAGTGGACGGCGGCGGCCTGTCCTCCTACCCGCACCCGTGGCTGATGGAAGACTTCTGGCAGTTCCCGACCGTGTCCATGGGCCTGGGCCCGCTGATGGCGATCTACCAGGCACGTTTCCTGAAGTACCTGGAAAGCCGTGGCCTGGCCAAGACCCCGGGTCGCAAGGTGTGGTGCTTCTGCGGCGACGGCGAGATGGACGAGCCGGAATCTCTGGGCGCGATCGCGCTGGCGGCCCGCGAAGGCCTGGACAACCTGGTGTTCGTGATCAACTGCAACCTGCAGCGTCTGGACGGCCCGGTACGCGGTAACGGCAAGATCATCCAGGAACTGGAAGGCGACTTCCGCGGTTCCGGCTGGAACGTGCTGAAAGTGGTATGGGGCTCGCGCTGGGACCCGCTGCTGGCGATGGACACCAAGGGCCTGCTGAAAAAGCGCATGGACGAGTGCGTCGACGGCGATTACCAGACCTTCAAGTCCAAGGACGGCGCCTACGTTCGCGAACACTTCTTCGGCAAGTACCCGGAGCTGCGCGAGATGGTGGCCAACATGTCCGACGACGAGATCTGGGCATTGAACCGTGGCGGCCACGACCCGCACAAGGTGTACGCCGCGTACCACGAAGCCACCCACAACGCCAACGGCCGTCCGACCGTGATCCTGGCCAAGACCATCAAGGGTTACGGCATGGGCTCCAGCGGCGAGGCACAGAACGTCGCCCACCAGGCCAAGAAGATGGCACTGGACAACCTGCGCAAGTTCCGCGACCGCTTCGGCATCCCGGTCTCCGACGCCGATCTGGAAAGCGTTCCGTACTACAAGCCGGCGGAAGACAGCCCGGAAATGCAGTACATGCGCGAACGCCGCGCCGCGCTGGGCGGCTACCTGCCGGCCCGCAAGCCGGTGAAGACCCCGCTGGCCATCCCTGGTCTGCACGTGTTCGACAGTCAGTTCAATGATTCGGGCGAGCGCGAGTTCTCCACCACCATGGCTTTCGTGCGCCAGCTGGGCATCCTGCTGAAAGACAAGAACATCGGCAAACAGATCGTGCCGATCGTGCCGGACGAATCCCGCACCTTCGGTATGGAAGGCATGTTCCGCCAGTACGGCATCTGGTCCACCCAGGGTCAGAACTACGTGCCGCAGGACGCCGATCAGCTGATGTTCTACAAGGAATCCAAGGACGGCCAGATGCTGCAGGAAGGCATCAACGAGCCGGGCGCGATGTCCTCGTGGATTGCGGCAGCGACCAGCTACGCCAACCACGGCATCCCGATGATTCCGTTCTACATCTACTACTCGATGTTCGGCTTCCAGCGTATCGGCGATCTGGCCTGGGCCGCAGGCGACATGCGTGCCCGCGGCTTCATGCTCGGCGGCACCGCCGGCCGTACCACGCTGAACGGTGAAGGCCTGCAGCACGAAGACGGCCACAGCCACATCCAGGCCGGCCTGATCCCGAACTGCATCAGCTACGACCCGACCTTCGCCTACGAACTGGCGGTGATCCTGCAGGACGGCCTGAAGCGCATGTACGTGGAACAGCAGGACGTGTTCTATTACATCACCCTGATGAACGAGAACTACACCCACCCGGCGATGCCGCAGGGCGCCGAAGACGGCATCCTGAAGGGCATGTACCTGTTCAAGGACGGTGGCGACGCCGCGGTGAAAGTGCAGCTGATGGGCTCCGGCACCATCCTGCGCGAAGTGATTGCCGCCGCCGACCTGCTGCGCAACGACTTCGGCATCGCCTCCGACATCTGGAGCGTGACCTCGTTCAACCAGCTGCGTCGTGACGGCATGGAAGCCTCGCGCCACAACCTGCTGCACCCGGTGGGCGAGCAGCGCCTGTCCTACGTCGAGCAGCAGCTGGCCGGCCGTTCCGGCCCGGTGATCGCCGCTACCGACTACATCCGCAACTACGCCGACCAGATCCGTGAATACGTGCCTGGCCGTTACGTGGTGCTGGGGACCGACGGTTACGGCCGCTCCGACAGCCGCGCCAAGCTGCGCGAGTTCTTCGAAGTGGATCGCCGCTACGTCGCCGTGGCCGCGCTGTCGGCACTGGCACGCGACGGCAAGATCGACGCCGCCCGCGTCCAGGAAGCCATCACCAAGTACGGTATCAACGTCGCCAAGCTGCCTAGCTGGAAGGTATAAGGCGCGGCCGTTGCGGCCAACCCTGATACCGGCGAAAGTCACCCGCGTGGCTTTCGCCGCTCCTGCAGCAGCGCGATCCGGCCGCCGCCAGACGGCAGCCGGGATACCAAGCCGAATGTTGGCGGAGCCCGCCGCCGGCAAGGCGCCACGCCTTGCCCGTCACGCGGGCCTCCGCCCTACGATGTGGATAGAGCCATGAGCAATCTGATCGAACTGAAAGTGCCCGATATCGGTGGGCACAACAACGTAGACGTCATCGAAGTCTTCATCCAGCCGGGCCAGACCGTCGCCATCGACGACAGCCTGATCACGCTGGAAACCGACAAAGCCACCATGGAAGTACCGGCCGAAGCCGCCGGCGTGGTGAAAGAAGTGCGCGCCGTGCTCGGCGGCAAGATTTCCGAAGGCGACGTGATCGCCATCATCGAAGTGGGCGCCAGCGCCGCCGCACCGGCCCCGGCGGCCGCGGTAGCCACCCCGGTAGCAGCTGCGCCCGCGCCGGTAGCTGCACCTGCAGCCGCCCCGGCCCCCGTTGCGGCTGCGGCACCTGCCGCTGCGGCCAACGTTGGCCGTAGCGAGATCCGCATTCCCGACATCGGCGGCCACAGCGGCGTCGACGTGATCGAGGTATCGGTCAAGGTCGGTGACGAGATCAAGGTCGACGACAGCCTGATCACGCTGGAAACCGACAAGGCGACCATGGAAGTGCCGGCCACCGCCGCCGGCCGCGTGGTGGAAGTGAAAGTGAAAGTGGGCGACAAGGCCAGTGAAGGCGACCTGATCGTGGTGGTGGAAGGTGCCGCCGCTGCCGCCGCTCCGGCTGCTGCTGCCCCTGCACCGGCCGCCGCACCGGCCCCGGTCGCTGCGGCTCCGGCAGTGGTTGCCGCACCGGTAGCAACGCCGGTTGCCGCTGCCGTCGCCGCCGCCTTCAACGAAGCCGGCTTCGCCAAGTCGCACGCCGGCCCGTCGGTACGCAAGCTGGCACGTGAGCTGGGTGTCGACCTGTCCAAGGTGAAGGGTTCCGGCCGCAAGGGCCGCATCGTCGAAGACGATGTGAAGGGCTTCGTGAAGACCATCATGCAGAACCCGGCGGCGCTGGCTCCGGCCGCTGCGCCAGCCGGCAACGGCGGCGGTCTGGACCTGCTGCCGTGGCCGAAGGTGGATTTCGCCAAGTTCGGCCCGATCGAAACCAAGCCGCTGACCCGCATCCAGAAGCTGTCCGGTGCCAACCTCAGCCGCAACTGGGTGATGATCCCGCACGTCACGTTCAACGACGACTGCGACATCACCGAGCTGGAAGAATTCCGCAAGACCATCGGCAAGGAATGGGAAAAGTCCGGCCTGAAGATCAGCCCGCTAGCCTTCATCATCAAGGCCGCCGCCGAGGCGCTGAAGGCGTTCCCGAACTTCAACAGCTCGCTGGACGGCGACAACCTGGTGCTGAAACAGTACTACCACATCGGCTTTGCCGCCGACACGCCGAACGGCCTGGTGGTGCCGGTGATCAAGAACGTGGACCAGAAGGGCATCAAGCAGATCGCCAAGGAACTGACCGACCTGTCCGCGCTGGCGCGTGACGGCAAGCTCAAGCCGACCGACATGCAGGGCGCCACCTTCACCATCTCCAGTCTGGGTGGTATCGGCGGCACCGGCTTCACGCCTATCGTCAATGCACCAGAAGTGGCCATCCTCGGCGTGTGCAAGTCGCAGATCAAGCCGGTGTGGAACGGCAAGGAATTCGCGCCGCGCCTGATGTGCCCGCTGTCGCTGTCCTTCGACCACCGCGTGATCGACGGCGCCGCTGCGGCCCGCTTCACCGTGTACCTGGGCAAGCTGCTGTCCGACGTGCGCCGCCTGATCCTGTAATGGTCGCAGCCTGAAGGTTGGCCGCGGCCAACCTTCGGCTGCCAGCAAGCCATCGTGCCGAATACCGGCGGCGTGCCCTGCGCGCCGCCACCACATGGATGTGAACCATGAGCAATCTGATTGAACTGAAAGTGCCGGACATCGGCGGCCACAGCAATGTGGACGTGATCGAAGTGTTCGTGAAAGTCGGCGACACCGTTGCCAAGGACGACAGCCTGATCACGCTGGAAACCGACAAGGCCACCATGGAAGTGCCGGCCGAAGCGGCCGGTGTGGTGAAGGAAGTGCGCACCGCCGTCGGTGGCAAGATCTCCGAAGGCGACGTGATCGTGGTGATCGAGGCCGCCGGCGCTGCCGCTGCGGCCAACCCTGTGCCTGCTGCGGCACCGGCCGCCGCCCCGGCAGCGGTTGCCCCGCAAGCCGCGCCGGTCGCGGCTCCTGCTGCGGCAACGCACAGCGGTACCGCCGACATCGACTGCGACGTGCTGGTACTGGGCGCCGGCCCCGGCGGCTACTCCGCCGCCTTCCGCGCCGCCGACCTGGGTCTGAAAGTGGTGCTGGTCGAGCGTTACGCCACCCTGGGCGGCGTGTGCCTCAACGTGGGCTGCATCCCGTCCAAGGCGCTGCTGCACAACGCGGCGGTGATCGACGAGGTGAAACACCTGGCCGCCAACGGCATCAAGTTTGCCGCGCCGGAAATCGACATCGACATGCTGCGTGGCTACAAGGAAAAAGTCATCGGCAAGCTCACCGGCGGTCTGGCCGGCATGGCCAAGGCACGCAAGGTACAAGTGGTGCGCGGCGTCGGCCAGTTCCTCGATCCGTATCACCTGCAGGTGGAAACCACCGAAGGCACAGGCCAGGACAAGACCGGCGCCAAGCAGGTGATCAAGTTCAAGAACGCCATCATCGCCGCCGGTAGCCGCGTGGTGAACCTGCCGTTCATCCCGCAAGACCCGCGCATCGTGGACTCCACCGGCGCGCTGGAACTGAAAGCCGTACCGAACAAGATGCTGGTGATCGGCGGCGGCATCATCGGCCTGGAAATGGGCACCGTGTACTCCACGCTGGGCGCGCGCCTGGACGTGGTGGAAATGATGGACGGCCTGATGCAAGGCCCGGATCGTGACCTGGTCAAGGTATGGGAGAAGTACAACGCCCACCGCTTCGACAACATCATGACCGGCACCAAGACCGTGGCCGTGGACGCCCGCGCAGACGGCATCTATGTCACCTTTGAAGGTGCGAAGGCGCCGGCTGAGCCGCAACGCTACGACTTGGTACTGGTGGCTGCCGGTCGCGCGCCGAACGGCAAGCTGATCGGCGCCGAGAACGCCGGCATCGCCGTGACCGATCGTGGTTTCATTGAGGTCGACAAGCAGCAGCGCACCAACGTGCCGCACATCTACGCCATCGGTGACATCGTCGGCCAGCCGATGCTGGCGCACAAGGCGGTGCACGAGGCACACGTGGCAGCGGAAAACTGCGCCGGGCAGAAAGCCTACTTCGACGCGCGCGTGATTCCGGGCGTGGCCTACACCGATCCGGAAGTGGCGTGGGTCGGCGTGACCGAAGAGTCGGCCAAGCGTGACGGCATCAAGATCGAAAAAGCGGTGTTCCCGTGGGCCGCCTCCGGCCGCGCCATCGCCAACGGTCGCGACGAAGGCTTCACCAAGCTGATCTTCGATGCCGAGACCCATCAGGTGATCGGCGGCGCCATCGTCGGCACCCACGCCGGCGACATGCTGGGCGAAATCTGCCTGGCCATCGAAATGGGCTGCGACGCCACCGACATCGGCAAGACCATCCATGCGCACCCGACCCTGGGCGAGAGCATCGGCATGGCCGCCGAAGTGGCGCACGGCAGCTGCACCGACCTGCCGCCGCAACGCAAGAAGTAAGCGTGTTACTTGCGGCCAAGGTTGGCCGCAGGATACGAGAAAGGGCAAGCCTCACGGCTTGCCCTTTTTTTATGAACTTAGAATATGATAAACAAAATATGTCGAATGACTTTCGGCATGACAAATTGCCGTGACGCAGGTGTCGTGCCTTTATCCAGGGGGAGTGCATGAAAAATACTACGCAGTTCGCTGCCGAGGGCGTGAGTCAACAGCCAGAGGACTTTTCTAGACGGGAAGTGGTGCAACAACTGCTCACCAAGTCGCAGCGGTTGCAGCGCATTGTGTTGGCCGCTGTCTGCGTAGCTTATGCACTGTACAGTTTCCTGCATAACGATTTCTATCTGATGGGCAAGCGAGGGCCTGGTACGCATTTTCATGGTGTGGCTGCAGGTTTGCTCGAACTGATGCTGCTGTTGGCGGCAGTAGCCAGCCTACTACCATTTGCCTACCTCTACGATCTGCGCCCCGAGTATCCGAATTATGAAAAATGGCGTCGTCACACTGCGATGGCGGCATATGGTTGCATGGGGCTAGGCATGACATTTGGCCTGTTCCAGCCAAGTCTGAGTGTGACTGGTGACAGCAGCACCTGGCTGCTGCGGCTGATTGGCTGGCTTGGCGTGGGTGTGCTGATAGCGCAGCTAGGCAGGCTGCCTGCCTCGTATCAGGTCAAGAAAAAGCCGCAGCAATCCGATGTAAAGCTGCCCAGTGGCGTCGGTTATATTGCCGTTATCATTTTGTGGCTGATTGCTGCTGCCTTTTTGTTGCTTGCCAGTATGGCGACACTTGTAAGGCCGGACATCCTGTTTTCGGGAAAGGCCGAGTCATTGATGATTTGGATATTGCTGGGTTTGGGGCTGGCGTTTGGGGTATGGGGGCGTTCCATCCTGCGGCGTACCAGGCAGGCGGGCTAGCATGCTGCCGGGTGCCGCACGGTGGTTGTACTGAGCCTGCAAAGCCCACCGTCTAACGCGGTCAAATATCAAAGGTTGGCCGCAAGCCGTCACGGCTTTGCGGCCAACCTTGTTTTTGTCTGGGGTATCCGCTGCGCGGATGTTTTTTATCTGCCGCTTTCCGCGCGGCGGCGGGAAAGGGGGATACCGCATCCCCCTTTCCGATCCCCGCTCTCCCGACGGCGCAGGAATTCCCGTACCAGCGGCCGCCATCCCGGCGCCGCCCATACGCGGCGCTCAAAAGAGGGCGGCTTGTTTCCGGGCTGGCGGCCGCTGGTACGGCCTACGCCAACGGGGCGGGGCGCGTCGTTACGGTTTTGGCTGGCGGCCAACCTTGGTTTATTCCGCCGCTTTAATTCTCGTGTTTTTCATGGTGCTCACGGTCAACCGGTTTTTGCCTCTGTCCATATTTTCCGTGTTCTTCCGTGGCAAAAAATCAGAATCGATTACCGCGACAAGGTTGGCCGCAAGCGGTGTCGGGTTACGCTGCGCTAACCCGACCTACGCACTCAAAAGGGGGCGGCTTGTTTCCGGGCTGGCCGCCGCTGGTACGGCCTGCGCCAACGGGACGGGGCGCGTCGCTCCGGTTTTGGCTGGCGGTTGGAATGGCTGGTGGCCAACCTTGCTTCGTCTGCCGTAACGCGGTGTGAATCCCGGCATCAGCAGCTGTCTGCGCTGCGAGTGGTGACCCGTGTTTGCTGCGGCAAGAAAACACTGGCTGCGGGCATGCAAGGCGGGGTGTTGCCACGCCGTACCGTTTACCCGATGCCCTCGCGTCGCAGGGTACGCAGCAGCTGTTCGTGCATGGCGTCCACCGCCGGCGTGCGGGCCGAGGCGTCGCTGCGGATCAGCGCTACCTCCATTTCCGGCAGCGGCGGCAGGCCGTGGCGTTCGTCCAGCACTTTCAGGTCCGCCGGCAGGATGCAGCGGCTGAGCACCGCGATCGCCATGCCGCTGTAGGCCGCCGCCAGCTGACCGGCCACGTTGGGGCTGTAGTAGACGATGCGGTAGGCCCGCTGCTGCGCCTCGATGGCCGCCAGCGCATCGTTGCGTGCGCGGCTGCCCAGCTCGTGCACCGCGATGGGTAGCGGCTCGCGGCGCCAGGCTTCGTGCTCTTCCGCCCCCACCCACAGCAGCGCCTCGCGGAACAGCAGCTCGCCACGCTGCGGCTGGTCGCGCGTTACCAGCGCCAGATCCAGCTCGCCGCGCTCCACGCGCGGAATCAGCACTGTCGATTGTTCGCACACCAGGGTGATCTCCACCCCCGGGTAGCGGCTGGAAAAGGTGCGCAGCACCGGTGCCAGGTAGGCGGTGGCGTAGTCGTCCGGCACGCCCAGGCTGATGCGGCCGCTCACCGCCGGGCCATGCAGCGTCGCCAGCGCCTCGGCATGCACCGCCAGCAGGCGGCGGGCGTGCGGCAGCAGCTCGCTGCCGGCCACGGTCAGCAACAGGTGGCGCGGGCCGCGGGCGAGCAAGGGGCGGCCGGCGGCGTCTTCCAGCTTCTTCAGCTGCATGCTGATCGCCGACTGCGAGCGGTACAGCTGCCGCGCCGCGGCGGTCAGCGAGCCGCTGTCCACCACGGTAACGAAGGCACGCAGCCAGTCCAGCTGCAGATCGGTACTGTTCATGCTCACTCCAAGCATTCGGAAATCGAATGATAGCATCGCCATAAATCCGCTTTTCGCGATGTTGTGCCGCTTCCACAATGGCTGCATGAAGACCGCTACCCCCACCCTGAACGCTGCTGCCACCGGCAGCGCCACCGCCGCCGAACAGCGCGGCACGCTGCTGATGACGCTTGGCGGCGTGCTGCTGGGCAGCATCGGCATTTTCGTTACCGAAGCCGGGCAGGACCCGGTGACCACGGTGCTGTTCCGCTGTCTGTTCGGCGGCCTGGCGCTGCTGCTGTGGGGCGCGGCCAGTGGCCGGCTGGGCGAGTTGCGCCTGGGCGGGCGCGCGCGGTTGGCCGCAGTGCTGGCCGGGGTGCTGATGGTGAGCAACTGGGCGCTGTTCTTTGCCGCCATTCCGCTGACCTCCATCGGCGTCAGCACGGTGGTGTTCCACCTGCAGCCGTTCTGGGTGCTGCTGCTGGGGGCGTGGCTGCTGCGCGAGCATCTGTCGTCCACCCGCGCACTGGCCTGTGGCGTGGCGCTACTGGGGCTGGCGCTGGCCAGCGGCCTGTTCGACCAGCCGGCACAGCAGGTGTTGAGCGCCGGCTACATCAAGGGCCTGCTGCTGTGCCTGATCGGCTCGCTGTGCTATGCCGGCGTGCCGCTGATCGCCAAGCTGGCGCCCGGTGTCAGCGCCTTTGCGCTGGCGTGGTGGCAATGCGCGGTGGGCGTGCTGCTGAGCGCCTGGTGGCCGCTGTGGCACGGCCTGCCGCCGGCCGGTGCCGCCTGGGGCTGGCTGATCGGCCTCGGCAGCCTGCACACCGGCCTTGCCTACGTGCTGCTGTACGCCGGCATGAGCCGCCTGCCCACCGGCCGCATCGCGGTGCTGCAGTTCATCTACCCGGCTACCGCCATTGTCATCGACTGGCTGGCCTACGGCCATGCGCTGGGCCCGCTGCAGCTGGGCGGCCTGCTGCTGTTGGGCGGCGCGCTGTGGACGGTACGGCGCGGCGCGTGAGCCATCTGTCCGCACGACACTTGGGTCCGGTGCTGCTTGACTCCGACCCGCGGATGCGCGGCGCTGATTCAAGCCGTGGGCGACGAAGCCGGATCTGCCCCGGCACAGGAGAGCGCCCGTGCCGGGGTGTTTCGCCGCTTTGCCGTCAGGCGGCGTGCCCGTTAAAACTGGGTACTGGATTTGCGGCCAACCTTTTTGCGGTTATCGCCCCGCCTTCTGCAAACCGGCGGCGATCCAGCGCTGGATGCTGGCGGTGTCCATGGCGCCGGCCTGGCGCTGGATTTCACTGCCGCCAACGAACAGGATCAGCGTGGGGATGCTGCGGATGGCGAAGCGCTGGCCGAGGGTGGTTTCGTTCTGGGTGTTGATCTTGGCGAAGCGCACCTGCGGCATGGCGGCGGCGGCCTGGGCGAAGGCCGGGGTCATCATCTGGCACGGGCCGCACCATGGCGCCCAGAAATCCACCACCACCGGGATGTCGTTGCGCGAGATGTGGCGCTCGGCGTGGTCGACGGTCAGTTCCAGCGGCTGGCCGGTGAGCAGTGGCTGGTGGCACTGGCCGCAGTTGGGGCCGTCGGTCAGGCGGCTGGCGGGGACGCGGTTGAGCGCGTGGCAGTGCGGGCAGGCCAGGTGCAGGGCGGTGGGGGTGTTCATGGCTGGCTCCAGGGGGTGTCTGCTGGGCATATCGGTACGGTGTGGCCACTTTCAAGGCTTGGCGCGTGCCGCGGCCGGCCGGAGCGGCACGCCGGTCTGACGCGCTGAGCTGATGCTGGCCCGGCACCGGCCACCGATCCGGCCGCAAGGTTGGCCGCAGGCATGACTGCCGTGCGGCCAACGTCAGGAGGGCGGGAGGGGTGGCCTTGCCCGTTCAGCCGGCGCGCTGGCCCCACCACAGCCCGGTGCGGGTGGTGAAGCTGCCGTCGGCTTCCAGCTGCAGCGCGCTAGCGACTTCCTGCGGCGCTTCCTGCTGCAGCTGGCGCAGCATGGCGACCTTTTCCGGTGGCGTGCGCATGCGGCTGACCCAGCTGCCGAACTCCAGCCGCAGCGGCCAGTGTTGCTGCTGTTGCAGGGTGATGCCGGCGTCGGCCAGCAGCTGGCGCCATTCCGCGTCGGAACGGTCGCGGATGTGGGAGCGGTCGCGCAGCAGTTCCCAGCATTGCAGGTGGGTGTCGACCAGCGCGTCGGCGTCGGTTTCCACGTCGATCAGCAGCAGGTAGCCGCCGGGGCGCAGCACACGGCACATTTCGCGCACGCCGGCGGCGAGGTCCAGCCAGTGGTGGGCGCTGTAGCGGCTGGCGACCAGATCGAAGCTGGCGTCGGCAAACGGTAGCGTAGCGGCATCGCCCTGTTGGGTGGCGATATTGCCGTGGCCGTTGCTGGCGGCTGCCGTGGCGACGGTGGTCAGCATCGCCGGTGCCGGATCCAGAGCCACCACTTCGCCCAGCAGTGGCGCCAGCGCGAAGCTGAGGTGGCCGGCGCCACAGCCGACATCGAGGCCGCGGCCGTCGCGCGGCAGATGGGCGGCGACCAGCTGCTGCGCGGCGGCAAGGTCGGGGCCGGCGGCGTGCACCGCGCTGGTGAGGTAGGCTTGCGCCTGCGGATCGAACTGTTGCCGGGTGGCCTGGTGATGGCTGCTCATGTCGGGTGCTCTGCAAGATGGAGTCCCGACCTTAACCGCTGCCGGATAGGGGTACAAGATAAGCAGTTATCCTGGTATCCGTGCTACCTGTCTCCGCTGCCGGAGGTGGCCAGCGTGTGCCGGCGCCGCAAAAAACGGCTATGGTAGGCAGCACCAGCCGCTGGCGGCGCTCGCCAGCGGCCTATCCTGATCTCTTGCCCCGATCCCTATTAAAGGAGCCGCCGTGACCGCACGCGCACAGACCCTGTGGCTGACCTGGCTGGCGATGCTGGCCTTTGCCGGCAATTCGCTGTTGTGCCGGCTGGCATTGAGCAGCACCGGTATCGACGCCGCCAGTTTCACCGCGATCCGCCTGCTGTCCGGTGCGCTGATGCTGGCGGTGCTGGTGGTGTGGCAAACGCGGCAGTGGCCGGCGGCCGGCAGCTGGCGCGGTGCGGCGGCGCTGTTCGTCTACGCCGCCGCGTTCTCGTTTGCCTATCTCAGCCTGCCGGCGGCCAGCGGTGCGCTGTGCCTGTTCGGCGCGGTGCAGGCGACCATGATCGCCTGCGGCTGGTGGCAGGGCGAACGCCTGGCCGCGCGCCAGTGGCTGGGCTTTGCCGCCGCGCTGGGCGGGCTGTTGCTGCTGCTGTTGCCGGGGGCGTCGGCGCCGCCGCTGGGCGGCATGTTGCTGATGCTGCTGGCCGGTGCGGCGTGGGGCGCGTATTCGATGCTCGGGCGCGGCGCCGGCGATGCCACCGCGGTGACCGCCGGCAATTTCCTGCGCGCGCTGCCGCTGGCCTTGCTGTTGTGGCTGTGGCAGACGCCGCCTCTGTCGCCGCCGGTGGCCGGGGTGGGGTACGCGGTGGCGTCCGGGGCGCTGGCGTCCGGCATCGGCTACGCCATCTGGTATCGCGCGCTGCGCGGGCTGAGCGCCAGCAGCGCGGCCACGGTGCAGCTGAGCGTGCCTCTGCTGACGGCGCTGGCCGGCTGGCTGCTGCTGGCCGAGCAGCCGGGCTGGCGCCTGCTCATGGCGGCGCTGGCGATACTCGGCGGCATCGCGCTGGTGATCCGCGCGCGGCCGGCACGCGCCTAGACGGCGTTCGCCGCCGGTAAGCTTGGCCGCAGCGGGAACGGCGCGCGCCGGCGGCGGTCTGATCTACCGCGCCGGCCGTGTGAATGTCATTTTTCATTGCGCGGCAACTGCACTACCATGGGCGCTTGCCCGCCCACCTGCCGAATTATCCGCCCATGTATCGCGTCCTGTTGTTACTTGCCTGCCTGCCCCTGACTGCCCACGCGTTGGATTACCGCGTCGAGCTGGTGGCGCCGTCGGAACTGAGCGAGCTGCTGCGTGGCAACCTCGACCTGTACACGCTGCAGCAGGATGAGGCGCTGACGGCGCAGGACCTGGACAGCATCGTGGCCGGCACCCCGGTCGAGGCACGCGCGCTGCTGGAGACCGAGGGCTATTTCGGCAGCGAGGTGAAGGTCAGCCGCGACGGCGATCTGGTGCGGGTGCAGGTCAGCGCCGGTGCGCCGGTGATCGTCAGCGCGGTCGATGTCACGCTGCAGGGGCCGGTGCGACAGCAGGCGGACTACAGCCGTTTTCTTTCCAAGGTGATGGAAGACTGGGCGCTGCCGGAGGGCGCGGTATTCCGCCAGGACGACTGGGACAGCAGCAAGAAGGCGGCGCTGCGCCCCTTCCTGCTCGACCGCTTCCCGCAGGCCAGACTCACCGCCGCGCAGGTGCGCATCGACCCGGCCAGCCGCCAGGCGCGGGTGACGCTGACGGTGGACAGCGGGCCGCTGATCCGCTTTGGCGACTTCCGCATCGACGGCCTGCAGCGCTATCCGGCGAGCATCGTCAGCGGCATGGCCGATTTCGCCCCCGGCGCGCCGTACTCGCAGCCGTCGCTAGTGGCGCTGCAGGCGGCGCTGGAGAACGATCCGCACTTCACCGGCGTGGTGGTGGCGCCGCTGTGGGAGCAGCTGCACGACGACACCGTGCCGCTGGGCATCACCCTGAGCGAGCAGCAGCGGCAGAAGCTGGAGGTCGGCCTCAACTACAGCACCGGCGACGGCGCCGGCACCCGCCTCGGCTACGAGCACTACAACCTGCTGCGCCGCGGCTATACCGGTTCGGTGGCCTACGACTGGAAAAAATCGCGGCAGCAGCTGGATCTCGGCCTCGGCTTTTCGCGCGGCGGCGACGGCTACGCGCACAGCCTCAACCTGCAGCAGCGCCACGCCGAACAGAACCTGACCGTCACCGACGCCACCGAGCTGGGCCTGTTCCGCATCCGCCAGCAAGACAATATCGAGGCCCGCTTCGGCGTGGAATACCTGATCGAGCGCGAGCAGATCGAGGGCGAGGCCACCCGCGACAACAAGGCGCTGATCCTGTCCTACGGCTGGGCAAAGCGTGCGGTGGACAACCCGCTGCGCCCCGCGGCCGGCTATCTGCTGGAGGGGCATGTCTCCGGCGCCGGGCTGGCGGCGGACACCCGCTTCCTGCGCGGCTACGGCCGCGGTGCGCTGTACTGGAGCCCGCGTTTCATGCGCGGCACCTGGCTGACGCGGCTGGAGCTGGGCCAGGTGTGGGCCGACGACGCGCTGCAGGTGCCGGCGTCGCGCCTGTTCAAGGCCGGCGGCGTCGGCAGCGTGCGCGGCTACGACTACCAGAGCCTGGGCATCGTCAATCCGGACAGCGGCGCGGTCACCGGTGGCCGCGTGCTGGCGACGGCGACGCTGGAGTACCAGTACCCGCTGACGCCGGCGTGGCGGCTGGCGGCGTTCGTCGATGCCGGTGACGCCGCCGACAGCTGGCAGAGCTGGCGCCTGGCGCGGGCGCAGGGGGTCGGCGTGCGCTGGCTCAGCCCGCTGGCACCGCTGGCGTTCGACATCGCCTATGGCGCGCGCGACCAGCGCTGGCGCTGGAACCTCAACCTGGGGCTGGCGTTCTGATGTCGCACGCCGAAGACCTGATCTCGCCGCCGCCCGCCCTGGTGCCAGACGCGGCACCGCAGACCCCGGAACCGCCAGCGCCACGCCGCCGGCGGTGGCTGCGCTGGCTGCTGTTGTTTGTGCTGCTGTTGCTGCTCGGCGTCGCGGGCGCGCTGGTGTGGTTCTCCGCCACGCCGCTCGGCTTCGCCAGCCTGTGGCCGCTGCTGGAGCGCGCCAGTGGCGGCCAGCTCAAGGTTGGCCGCAGCCACGGTACGCTGTGGCACGGCTTCGTGCTGGAGGACATCCGCTGGCAGACGCCGCAACAGCAGCTGGCACTGAGCCGGCTGCAGCTGGCGTGGTCGCCGGGGCGGCTGTGGCAGCGCCAGTTGCAGATCGAACAGCTGCACCTGGGCGTGCTGCGCTATCACAGCAGCAAGCCGTCCGACGGCCGGCCGCCGCAGCTGCCGGACCACCTGCGCCTGCCACTGGAGGTCGCCATCGACAGCCTGCGGCTGGACACGCTGCAGCTCGGTGACGCGCCGCCGCTGCTGCGCGCGCTCGACGCCGGCTACTACTACCAGCAACAGCAGCACGCGCTGGTGTTGCGGCGGCTGGACAGCCCGTGGGGGCGGATGTACGCCAGCGTGGCGCTGGGCAGCAGCGCGCCGTTCGCGCTCGGCGGGCGGCTGGAATACGACGGCGTGCTGGAAGGCGTCGCCAGCCGCGGCGTGCTGACGCTGCAGCAGTCGCTGTTGGCGCCGCGCGTCAGCGGCACCGTCAGCGCGCTGGGGCTGTCGGCCGACCTGAGCGCGCGGCTGCGGCCGTTCGCGCCACAGGCCCTGCAGCGCCTGCAGCAGCTGGACGTGCGCATCGGCGGCATCAACCCGCAGGCGCTGCAGCCGGGCTGGCCGCAGGCACGGCTGGGCCTCGCGCTGCAGCTGGCGCCGGGGGCGGGCGGCGTGCTCGACGGTGGCGTGTCACTGATCAACTACCAGCCCGGCGCGCTCAGCGCGCAGCGGCTGCCGCTGTCGCTGCTGTACGGCCCGTTCCAGATCCGCGACGACACCCTGCTGCTGAACAATCTGGTGGCGGAGCTGGCCGAGGGCCGCGTCACGCTGGATGGCCGCGTCAGTCCCGCCGCGTTGGCACTGGCGCTGCGGCTGGACGGCATCCACAGCCAGGCGCTGCTGGCCAGCCTGCCGTCGCACCGCATCGGCGGCGACATCCGCGTGAGCGGCAGCCCGCGCGCACCGCAGCTGGCGCTGGCACTGGCCAGCGGCAAGCTGTCGCTGCGCGGCGGCCTGGCGCTGCCGGCGCCGCAGCAGTGGCAATTGCAGCAACTGCAGCTGGGCACCGGCGCCGGCCGCCTGTTGCTGGACGGCACGCTGGCGCTGGGCGACGTGCCGCAGCTGGATGCGCGCGGCAAGTTGCAGGCGCTGAACCCGGCGGCGATCTCGCCGCAGCTGCCGGTGGGCAATATCAACGGCAATTTCAGCGCCAGGGTACGGCTGGCGCAGGCGCCGCAGGGCGAGCTGCGGCTGCAGCTGACGCCGGGCACGCTGTCCGGCGCGCCCTTGTCCGGCCAGTTGCAGGCCAGCTGGCAGGCGCAGCAGCTGCGCGCGCTGCAGGGCCGCTTGCAGCTGGGCGGCAACAGCCTGCGGCTGAATGGCAGCTACGGCAAGCCGGGCGACCGGCTGCAGCTGCTGCTCGACGCGCCGCAGCTGGGCCTGCTCGGCCCGGCGTTCTCCGGGCGGGTGCGCGGCGAGCTGGATCTGGGCGGGGTGCCGGCGCGGCCGCAGGTGCGCGCCGATCTGCAGGCCAGCAATCTGCGCCTGCCGGGGGCGCTGGCGGTGGTCAGCCTCAGCCTGCAGGGCGAGAGCGGCATCGCCGACGACAGCCCGTTCCGTATCCGCCTTGACGGCCGCACGCTGTCGCTGGGCGACAAGCAGCTGGCGCGGCTGAGCCTGCAGGCCGACGGCAGCCGTCTGGCGCACCGCTTGCAGCTGAGCGCCGACGGTCGCCTGCAACAGCATGAACAGCAGCTGCAACTGCAGCTGGTCGGCGGTTTCGAACGCGGCGGCAGCAACTGGCGCGGCACGCTGCAGCAGCTGGAGGCGACGGGCTGGCTGCCGCTGCGCCTGCAGCAGCCGGTGGCGCTGCGTGCCGCTGCGGCCAACGTGGCGCTGGCGGCCAGCCGCTGGCAGGCGCTGGGCGCGCAGTGGCAGCTGGGCGAGAGCAGCTGGCAGCGCGATGGTGGCTGGCGCAGCGAGGGCCGGGTGCAGGGGCTGGCCTTGTCGGCGCTGGCGCCGTGGTTCAGCCCGCCGCTGCGGCAGACGCTGGTGTTCGACGCCGGCTGGCAAGTGCGCAGCGCGCAAGGTTGGCCGCAAGGCAGCGTGCAGTTGCAGCGCACCCAGGGCGATGTCTGGCTGCCGGCCCCGGCCGGCGAGCAGGCGCTGGGGCTGAGCCGGGCGACGCTGAGCGTGGGCCTCGGCGAACGCGGGCCGCTGGCGCTGGCGCTGGACAGCCGCTTCGGCAAGCTTGCCGCCGACGGCAGCGTGCTGTGGGGCAACGGCGGCAGCGTCGCCAACGCGGCACTGGCCGGCAGCGTGCGGCTGCAGCTGCCGTCACTGGCGCAGGCGCAACCGTGGCTGAAGGCGGGCATGGAATTGTCCGGCAGCCTCGACGCCACGCTACAGCTGGGCGGCACGCTGTCGTCGCCGACGCTGGACGGGCCGCTGCTGGGTCACGACTTGCGCTTTGTCGAGCGCCGCAACGGCATCCGCCTGGAGCAGGGCCAGCTGCAGGCGCGGCTGGCCGGCCAGCAGCTGCTGATCGACAGCCTGCGCTTCGGCAAGCAGGGCGAGCTGACCGGTAGCGGCCGCATCGACCTGTTCCAGGCGACGCCGGACGTGTTGCTGCTGCTCGACTTCAAGCGCTTCGCCGCGCTGGAGCGGCCGGGGCGGCGCCTGCTGCTGTCCGGGCGCAGCCGCGTCGAGGTGCGGCAGCGGGTGGTGACGCTGAGCGGCAACCTCAGCGTCGACGAGGGCCGCATCGACATCCCGAAACTGGGCGGGCCGCGACTGTCCGACGACGTGGTGGTGGTGGGGCGCGAGGTGGTCGACGATGCCGGCAACCGCTGGCCGCTGGCGCTGGACCTGCGCATCGCGCTTGGCGACAAGCTGCGCTTCGGTGGCAACGGGCTGGAGGCGTGGCTGGGCGGCGAGGTGCGGCTGCTGGCGGAGCAGGGCGGCACGCTGCAGGCGCGCGGCCAGATCCGTGTCGACAAGGGCCGCTTCAAGGCCTACGGCCAGGACCTGGACATCAGCCGCGGCCTGGTCACCTTCAGCGGGCCGCTGGACAACCCGGCGCTGGACCTGCGCGCCACGCGCCGCTTCTCGCCGGTCGGCGCCGGGGTCGAGGTGCGCGGCGCGCTGCTGACGCCGACGGTGAAGCTGGTGGCGGACGAGGCGATGTCGGAAAAGGACAAGCTGTCGTGGCTGGTGCTGGGTCGCGCCGCCGCGGTCGGCGACAACACCGGTGGCGCCGGTGCCGCCGCCGGCGGCCTGCTCGCCGGCCTGATCAACGACCAGGTCGGGCTGTTCGACGATATCGGCGTGCAGTCGCGGGCGGAAAGCACCAGCAGCGCCGGCGTGGTCAGCCCGGCGGAGCAGGTGGTGACGCTGGGCAAGCAGCTGACGCGCGAGCTGTACGTCGGCTACGAGTACGGGCTGAAGAGCGCCGAACAGGCGCTGAAGGTCAGCTACCAGCTGTCGCGCACGCTGTCGCTGATCGGCCGCGCCGGCCGCGACGCGTCGACGGAAGTGCGCTACACCCGCCGCTTCGACTGAGCCGCGGTTCAAGGCCTGCGGCAGCGGATCCCGATGGCGGGTGCGGGGTTAAACACGCCCGCGGCCTGCCGGTTCAGCGCCAGCCAGACGCCACGGGCGTTGCGTGCGCGCGCGACAGCTTGAACAGGCTTTAGGCGTCAGACCACGTCGGCCGGTGCCTGCAGCCGGCACAGCGCCAGCGCGTCGTTGACCGCCAGCGGACGGCCGGTGAGGAAGCCCTGCACCGTGTCGCAGCCCAGCGCCTGCAGCGCTGCCAGCTCGGCCTCGGTCTCCACGCCTTCGGCCAGCGACTCCATGTCCAGGTTGCGCGCCAGGGTGATGATGGCGGAGACGATGGCGGCGTTGTCGCGGTTGTGCTGCAGCTCGCTGACGAAGGAGCGGTCGATCTTCACCGTGTCCGGCGCGAAGTTCTTCAGGTAGGCGAGGCTGGAGTAGCCGGTGCCGAAATCGTCCACCGCCAGCCGCACCCCCAGCGCCTTGATGCCGGCCAGCTGCTGCCGCACCGGGCCGCTGTAGTCGATCAGCGTGCCCTCGGTCACTTCCAGCTCCAGCAGCGCCGGCGGCAGGCCGCTGTCGCGCAGCACCCGCGCCACCTCGGCGCAGAAGTCGCCGTGGGTCAGCTGCCGCGCCGAGACGTTGACGGCGATGGTCAGCTGCCGGCCGTGGCGCACCCACTCGGTCGCGGTGCGGCAGGCCTGTTCCAGCACCCACAGCCCCAGCTCGGTGATCACGCCGGAATCCTCGGCCACCGGGATGAAGCGTGCCGGCGACACCAGGCTGCCGTCCGCCTGGCGCCAGCGCAGCAAGGCCTCGAAGCCGTTGAGGCGGCCGCTGGCGATGTGGTACTTCGGCTGTAGCTCAAGATAGAACTGCTGCTGCACCATCGCCAGCCGCAGCTGGTTTTCCAGCAGCAGCCGCTCGCTGACCTCGGCGGTCATGCTGGCCGTGAAGAAGCGGAACGCGTTGCGGCCGCTGGCCTTGGCTTGGTACATCGCCATGTCGGCATTCTTGAGCAGCACTTCCGGGCTGCTGCCGTCGGCCGGCGACACCGCGATGCCGATGCTGGCGCTGATCACCAGCGTGTGGCCGCGCAGGGTGAACGGCGCCTCCAGCACCTGCAGCACGCGCTCGGCGACCATGCCGGCCTGCGCGCTGCCGGACAGTTCCGGCAGGATGATGACGAACTCGTCGCCGCCGGTGCGGCCAACGGTGTCCATCTCGCGCAGCATGTGCTGGGTGCGGCTGGCGACCTGGCGCAACAGTTCGTCGCCGGCGTCGTGGCCGAGGGTGTCGTTGACGTTCTTGAAGCGGTCCAGATCCATGAACAGCACCGCCACCGCGTGCTGCTTGCGCTCGGCCAGGTGCAGCGACTGCTGCAGGCGGTCGTGCAGCAGCAGGCGGTTGGGCAGGTTGGTGAGGAAGTCGTACTCGGCCAGGTGCTGCACCCGCGCCTCGGTGGCCTTGCGCTCGCTGATGTCGGAGAACAGCGCCACGTAGTGGCTGACGCCGCCGTCGCCGTTGCGTACCTGGTTGATGGTCAGCCACTCCGGGTAGATTTCGCCGTTCTGGCGCCGGTTCCAGATCTCGCCGCTCCAGTAGCCGCGCGCGTGCAGGTGGTTCCACATGTCGCGGTAGAAGGCGGCGTCGTGGCGGCCGGAATTGAGCAGCGCCGGGGTGTTGCCCAGCGCCTGGGCCTCGCTGTAGCCGGTGATGTCGCTGAAGGCGCGGTTGACGGCGATGATGCGGCTGTCGGCGTCGGTGATCAGGATCGCCTCCGAGCTGGCCTCGAACACCGTTGCGGCCAACCTTTGTTGCCGTTCGTGGCTGACGCGGGCGCTGATGTCGCGCGCGGTGGCGCAGCGGTAGTACTCGCCCTGGTAGCTGAGGCCGGTGAGGCTGATCTCCAGCGTCACCTCGCCGCTGCAGCAGCGCACGCTGCGCACGTAGTGGTGCTGGCCGCCGCTGAAGCGCTCCTCGAACAGCTCCGGCATGCGGTGCTCGTTGTCGTCGCAGAAGCAGCGCTTGGCCGCCTCGTTGTGGTACACCACGCGGCCCTGTGCGTTGAGCAGCACGATGGCGTCGGCGGCGCTGTCGCTCATGTAGCGCGTCAGCTCGATCTCGCGCGCCTTGTCCTCCACCTGCCGCTGCGACGCCTGCAGCCGCTGCTGGTACTGCGCGATCAGCGCCCCCAGCCAGCGGCTGAAGTGCACCGAGAACAGCCACGCCAGGCACACCGCCAGCGTCAGGATCAGCAGCGTGGTCAGCACCCGGTTGCGGGTCTTCTCGCCCAGCGCCTGCGCCTGCGCGGCGCCGGACAGCGTCAGCTCGCGCTCGGGGATGATACTGACCACCCGCCACTGCCACGACGGCACCAGCGCCACGTAGGCGCTGTAGCGCTGGCTGCCACCGGCGGCGGGGTGGCTGAAGCTGACGAAATACTGCGGTGGCGTGGCCGCCAGCTGCTGCTGCAGCGCGGCGGGCAGCGCGAAGCCGCGCTGGCCCGGCAGCTGGCGCAGGCGGCCGTGCTGGTCGATGACGGCGAAGAAACCGTGCTCGCCGACCGGCATCTGCGCCAGCGTCTGCAGCGCCTGCTGCTGCAGGTCTTCTTCCACGTTCAGCACGTACTCGCCGCCGCCGATCAGCCAGCCGAACGGCTCGAAGCGGCGCGAGTAGGCGATCTTTTCCGACATGAACGCCTCGCCGGGGCGGTACCAGCGATAGCTGGCATAGCCGCTGCCGGCGTGGTTGTCCACCGACAGCAGCAGCTTGCGCATGATGTAGGCGCCCTGGTCGTCCTGGTTGTCGAGCAGGTTGCGGCCCTCGCGCTGCGGGCTGGTCGGCAGCAGCACGCAGTCGCCGTCGAGGGTGTCGATGAAGTAGTAGCCGCGGCCGCCGAAGTAGCGCAGCGGGCGCAGGCTTTCCACGATCTCGCGCCGCAGCGCCGCGTCGCCGAGGCGGCGATGATGGCGGCGGTACAGGCTGTCGGCCAGCACATAGGCCTGGTCGACCTGCTCGCGCAGGCGCAGGCGCAGGATGTCGTGCGTCTGCGAGTACAGCGTCTCCAGCGAGTTGCTGGCGTGGTCGCCGTAGGCCTTGAGGAAGGTCTGGCCGCGCAGCCGCGCCTCGGCCGCCACCACCGTGCTGCCGTCGCGGTAGTCGCGCCACTGCTGGTAGAAAAAGTAGCTGGCCAGCAGCAGCACCACCATCAGCACCAGCCCCAGCATGCCGCTCAGTTGTAATCGTGCAAGTTTGTGGTGATCTGTCATGAGGCGGTTGCGGGGGCGGTGGGGGGGAGGAACAGTATAGGGAGCCGCTCGCGGCGGCGGATTGATAATTGTCAGTGCCGGGCGGCGCTTTGCGCTACAATCCGCGCCGGGAAGTCGGCCAGGCAGTCGCCGCGTGCTTGCACGGGGAGGAAAGTCCGGGCTCCAAAGGGCAGGATGCTGGCTAACGGCCAGGCGTCGTGAGGCGACGGAAAGTGGAACAGAGAGCTGAACCGCCGATGGCCGGATGTGTCACCCGCAAGGGTGCGCATCGTACTGTTCAGGGCAGAATACGCGCTGCGTGCAGCGTACGTTTTGCGTTAGTGCTGGTTCGCCAGCCCGCTGACAGCGGCACAGGCAAGGGTGAAAAGGTGCGGTAAGAGCGCACCGCGGACGTAGCGATACGGACGGCAGGCTAAACCCCATCCGGAGCAAGACCAAATAGGGGTACATTGGCGTGGCCCGCGCTGTACCCGGGTAGGTTGCTTGAGCTTGTCGGTAACGGCAAGACTAGAGGAATGACTGTCCAACGACAAAACCCGGCTTATCGACCGACTTCCCACCCCCATCCCTTCCGCAATATCCCCCGTTTTTCACTTGTCATGCAGCCGGCCGCCAGCGGCCATGGCCGCGCAGCAGCCGGCGTTGTTTTAGCTTAAAAAATAAGCAAAAAGGTTTTTACCGCCTGCACAAAAGGCAGTACAATGGCCGCCCTTTCGCCCTCCATGTCTTTCTTTTGCAATGCAAATCGGCCCTTACACGCTCAAGAACCAGCTGATCGTTGCCCCCATGGCGGGTGTCACCGACCGGCCGTTCCGCATGCTGTGCAAGAGACTGGGCGCCGGCATGGCGGTGTCGGAGATGATCACCGCCAACAAGACCTTGTGGACCACCAAGAAAACCCTGCTGCGCGCCGACCACAGCGGCGAAGTGGAGCCCATCGTGGTGCAGATCGCCGGTGGTGACGCGGCGATGCTGGCCGAGGCGGCGCAGCTGAACGTGGCGCGCGGTGCGCAGATCATCGACATCAACATGGGCTGCCCGGCGAAGAAGGTGTGCAATGTCGCCGCCGGCTCCGCGCTGCTGCGCGACCTCGACAACGTTGGCCGCATCCTAGACGCGGTGGTGCGCGCGGTGGACGTGCCGGTGACGCTGAAGACCCGTACCGGCTGGAGCAGCGAGGTCAAGACCGCGCTGCAGGTGGCGAAGATGGCCGAGGACGCCGGCATCGCGGCGCTGGCACTGCACGGCCGCACCCGCGAGGACATGTACCGCGGTGCCGCCGAGTACGACACCATCGCCGCGGTGAAGCGGGCGGTGGCTATCCCGGTGATCGCCAACGGCGACATCGACAGCCCGCACAAGGCGAAGCAGGTGCTGGACGCGACCGGCGCCGACGCGATCATGATCGGCCGCGCCGCACAGGGGCGGCCGTGGATTTTCCGCGAGATCCAGCACTTCCTGGATACCGGCGAGACGCTGCTGCCGCCGCGCATCAGCGAGATCGACGACATCATGCAGGGCCACCTCGACGAGCTGTACCGTTTTTACGGCGAATATTCCGGCTGCCGCATCGCGCGCAAGCACATCGCCTGGTACACCCGCGGCCTGCGTGGCAGCAACGAATTCCGTCAGGCGATGTACGCGCTGGAATCGACCAGTGCACAGCGCCAGGCAGTGGCACAGTATTTTGCAACGCTTGCGACCCGTTCCGAGCGGCTGGAGTACGTGTCCACCGGACCGCACGAGGACGAGGACGCGACAGCGTGTGCGGGCGATTAAGCAACAATACGAAGCGGCAAACCATGAACAACAATAACGACGATATTTCCCATTGCGTCAGGCTGGCGATGGAGCAGTACTTCCGCGATCTGGACGGCGAGATGCCGGCCGCCATCTATGACATGGTGCTGGCGCGGGTGGAAAAACCGCTGCTGGAGGTGGTACTCAACCACACCCAGGGCAACCAGACGCGCGCCGCCGAGCTGCTCGGCCTCAACCGCAACACGCTGCGCAAGAAGATGAAGTCGTACGACCTGATTTGAAACCGAAGCCATCCGCCGTCGCGGATGGCTTTTTTTGGATAGCGAACTCCCCTGCAGCGCAGGGGCGGGGGACGGGATCACCAGCACCGGGCGGCGCCAGCGCGCCGGCCGGTATACAGCAAGATTTGAGTTGGCCGCGGGCGTGCCCGTTGCCACGTTTTACTTTGAAGGCGGTAGAAAACCATGACCAAGATCGAACGTGCGCTGATCAGCGTTTCTGACAAAACCGGCGTACTGGCATTTGCCCAGGCGCTGGCAGGCTTTGGCGTTGAAATCCTGTCCACCGGCGGGACTTCCAAACTGTTGCGTGACGCCGGCGTGCCGGTGATCGACGTGTCCGACTACACCGGCTTCCCGGAAATGCTGGACGGCCGGGTCAAGACCCTGCACCCGAAAGTGCACGGCGGCATCCTCGGCCGTCGCGACCTGCCGGAACATGTCGCCACCATGAAGGAACACGGCATCGGCAACATCGACCTGGTATGCGTGAACCTCTACCCGTTCGAAGCCACCATCGCCAACCCGGACTGCCCGCTGGAAGACGCCATCGAGAACATCGACATCGGCGGCCCGACCATGGTGCGCTCCGCCGCCAAGAACTGGCAGCACGTGGCCATCGTCACCGATGCCGCTGATTACGAAACGTTGGCCGCAGAAATGACGGCCAATGGCGGCAAGCTGTCCAAGCTGACCCGCCTGAACCTGTCGAAGAAGGCGTTCACCCACACCGCCGCCTACGACGGCGCGATCTCCAACTACCTGACCAGCCTGGTGGAAGGCGTGGACAGCGGCGTGCCGGAACGCGTGGCGTTCCCGAACCGCCTGAACGCGCAGTTCATCAAGGTGCAGGACATGCGCTACGGCGAGAACCCGCACCAGGCCGCCGCCTTCTACCGCGACCTCGACCCGGCCGCCGGCACCATCGCCGGCTACCGCCAGCTGCAGGGCAAGGAACTGTCCTACAACAACATCGCCGACGCCGATGCGGCGTGGGAAGCGGTGAAGACCTTCGACGCACCGGCCTGTGTCATCGTCAAGCACGCCAACCCGTGCGGCGTGGCCATCGCCAGCGACACCCTGAGCGCCTACAAGCTGGCGTTCGCCACCGACACCACCAGCGCCTTCGGCGGCATCATCGCCTTCAACCGTCCGGTGGATGCCGAAACCGTTGAAGCCGTGACCGGCCAGTTCCTGGAAGTGCTGATGGCACCGGCGTTCACCGACGAAGCCAAGGCCATCATCGCCGCCAAGAAAAACGTGCGCGTGCTGGAGATCCCGCTGGAAGCCGGTGCCAACCGCTTCGAGCTGAAGCGCGTCGGCGGCGGCGTGCTGGTGCAGACCCCGGACATCCGCAACGTCGGCCTCGACGAGCTGCGCGTGGTGACCAAGCGTGCGCCGACCGAACAGGAAATGGCCGACCTGCTGTTCGCCTGGCGCGTCGCCAAGTACGTGAAGTCCAACGCGATTGTTTTCTGCAAGAACGGCCAGACCGCCGGTATCGGCGCCGGCCAGATGAGCCGCGTCGACTCCACCCGCATCGCCGCGCGCAAGGCGCAGGACGCCGGCCTCAGCCTGATCGGTGCCGTGGCCTCCAGTGACGCGTTCTTCCCGTTCCGCGACGGCATCGATGTCATCGCCGAGCAGGGCATCAAGGCCATCATCCAGCCGGGCGGCTCCATGCGTGACGACGAAGTGTTCGCCGCCGCCGACGAGCACGGCATCGCCATGGTGCTGACCGGCGTGCGCCACTTCCGCCACTAATCTTCAATCGTTGCAAAGGTTGGCCGCAGCCTGCGGCCAACCGTGGCAGACCCGACCTCAAGGAAGCTGAGTCATGAAAGTACTCGTTATCGGTGCCGGCGGCCGCGAACACGCGCTGGCCTGGCGTGTGGCGCAATCGCCGCGCGTGTCCAAGGTATTCGTGGCGCCGGGTAACGCCGGTACCGCGCTCGATCCGCACCTGAGCAATGTCGCGATCAGCGCCATTCCCGAGCTGATCGAGTTTGTAAAGAACGAGCAGATCGAACTGACCGTGGTCGGCCCGGAAGCGCCGCTGGCCGCTGGCGTGGTCGATGCCTTCCGCGCCGCCGGACTGAAGATCTTCGGCCCGACGCAGTACTGCGCACAGCTGGAAAGCTCCAAGGACTTCGCCAAGGCGTTCATGCAGCGCCACGGCATCCCCACCGCAGGCTACGAAACCTTCAGCGATGCCGCCGCCGCTCACGACTACGTTGCCCGCAAGGGTGCGCCGATCGTGATCAAGGCCGACGGCCTGGCCGCCGGCAAGGGCGTGGTGGTGGCGATGACGCTGGACGAGGCACACGCCGCCATCGACGACATGCTGCTGGGCAACAAGATGGGTGACGCCGGCTCGCGCGTGGTGATCGAGGACTTCCTCGAAGGCGAGGAAGCCAGCTTCATCGTGATGGTCGACGGCGACAACGTGCTGGCGATGGCCACCAGCCAGGACCACAAGCGCCTGCTCGACGGCGACATGGGTCCCAACACCGGCGGCATGGGCGCCTACAGCCCGGCACCGGTGGTGACGCCGGAAGTGCACCACCGCGCGATGCGCGACATCATCCTGCCGACGGTGCGCGGCATGAAGGCCGACGGCCACAGCTACACCGGCTTCCTGTACGCCGGGCTGATGATCGACAAGCAGGGGAACCCGTACACCATCGAGTTCAACTGCCGCTTCGGCGATCCGGAAACGCAGCCGATCATGGCGCGCCTGAAATCCGACTTCACCGTACTGCTGGAGGCCGGCATCAACGGCACCCTCGACAAGGTGGAAGCGGAGTGGGACCGCCGTGTGGCGATGGGCGTGGTACTGGCTGCCGCCGGCTACCCGGACGCGCCGCGCAAGGGTGACGTGATCAGCGCCATCCCGGCCGCTACCGACGACACCATCACCTTCCACGCCGGCAGCAGCGTCAACGATGCCGGCCAGCTGGTCACCAGCGGCGGCCGCGTGCTGTGTGTGGTCGGCCTCGGCGACAGCGTGCGCGTGGCACAGCAGAAGGCGTACGCGGTCGCCGACCAGATCCAGTTCGCCGGCAAGCAGCTGCGCCGCGACATCGGCAACCGCGCGCTGAACCGCGCCAAGTAAGGCGCGACGGCAGACAGGCAACGGCACCTTCGGGTGCCGTTTTTCATGGTTGCCGCCACGCCAAAGCGGGCGGCGGCACGTCGCGCGGGCGGTCTACACTGCAGTAAGCGTTGGCAAGAAAGGGCGTGCCATGAACTTCCTGCGTCGTGTTGGCCTGCTGTGTTGCCTGGCGCTGCCCTTGCACGCCGCCGAACCGCTGCAGCTGCGGCTGCTGACCGAGGACTACCCGCCGTTCAACATGCAACTGCCGGACGGCCGGATCGGCGGCCTGTCCAGCGACATCGTGCGCGAGATCCTGCGCCGCGCCGGCATCGGCTACCGCATCGAACTGCTGCCGTGGGTGCGCGCCTACAACAGCGCGGTGCTGGAGCCGAACACCTGCGTCTACTCCACCACCCGCAGCGAGCAGCGCGAGCACCAGCTGAAGTGGATCGGCCCGGTGGTGGAAAACCCGTGGGTGCTGTACGGCCGCGACGACGGGCCGCAGGAACTGAGCAATCTGGAGGCGGCACGGCGCTACCGGCTGGGCGGCTATTCCGGCGACGCGGTGGCGCAGTACCTGATCAGCCGCGGCTTCGAGGTCGACCTGGCGTCCAACGACGTGCAGAACCTGCGCAAGCTGCTCGCCGGCCGCATCGACCTGTGGGCGACCGGCAAGTACCTCGGCGCCGCGCTGGTGGCGCGCGAAAAGACCGTCAGGCTGCGCCCGCTGCTGACCTTCAACACCACCTTCCTCTACCTCGCCTGCAACCAGATGATGGCGGACGGCACGGTACGGCTGCTCAACGAGCACCTGCGAGGGATGCACAAAGACGGCACAGTGGCTAGAATCAACGCCCAATACCTGAACGACTGAACGGAACCCGCCGCGGCGCGCGCGGTCTGTCCGGTCATGACCTTGCGACCTGCCATTACGTGAACCGTCCATTTCCCCGTCTGCCCCGCCACGGGCAACAGCATGCCGCACGAGGCCACCTGCAGCAGGGTGGCGTGATCGCCTATGCCACCGAGTCCTGCTTCGGGCTGGGCTGCGATCCGTTCGACGTGCGCGCCATCCGCCGCCTACTGGCGATCAAGGCGCGCCCCAACCACAAGGGCCTGATCGTGATTGCGGCCAACCTTGAGCAGCTGCGGCCGCTGATCCGGCCGCTGACGCCGGCACAGCTGGCCGTCGTCAACCGCTACTGGCCGGGGCCGTACACCTTCTTGCTACCGGCCGCGCCACGGGTGCCGGCGCTGCTGCGCGGCCGCCACGACAAGATCGCGGTGCGCGTCACCGCCCACGGCGAGGCGGCGGCGCTGTGCCAGGCGCTGGGCCACGCCATCGTGTCAACCTCGGCCAACCGCGCCGGTCAGCGCTCGCTGAAGACGGCGCGCGGCTGTCGCCAGGCCTTCGGCGCACGGGTGCTGACGCTGCAGGGCCGCATCGGCAAGCGGCGCAAGCCCTCCACCATCATCGATCTCGATACCGGTCGCGTACTGCGCTGACCGCCAACCCAGGAGCCATCGTGCAAGAACTTTCGGTCATTGGTCTTATCCTCCACGCCAGCCTGCCGGTGCAGCTGGTGATGGCGGGGCTGGTGGTGCTGTCCCTGCTGTCGTGGGGCATCATCTTCAACAAGCTGGCGGTACTGCGCCGCGCCCGCCTCGCCACCCAGGACTTCGAGCAGCAGTTCTGGAGCGGCATCGACCTCAACCGCCTGTACGAGGACACCCGCCAGCGCCAGCACGCGGCCGGGGTGGAGAAGCTGTTCCAGGCCGGTTTTGCCGAGTTCGCCAAGCTGCGGCGCCAAGGCGGCGTCGACAATTCCGAGCAGCTGGACGGCGCCCGCCGCGCCATGCGTGCCGCCGCGCAGCGCGAGCTGGACGCGCTCGACCACCACAACAGCTTCCTCGCCACCGTCGGTTCGGTCAGCCCCTATATCGGCCTGTTCGGTACGGTGTGGGGCATCATGCACGCCTTCATCGGGCTGGGTAACGCCGGCCAGGCCACGCTGGCCACGGTGGCGCCGGGCATCGCCGAGGCGCTGATCGCCACCGCCATCGGGCTGTTCGCGGCGATCCCGGCGGTGGTGGCCTACAACCGCTTCGCCGCCGACGTCGACCGCCTCGCCGGCCGTTTCGATTCCTTCATGGAAGAGTTCTCCAACATCCTGCAAAGGTTGGCCGCACGCTGACGCGGCGTGCCGGCCGTTGCCGTCCTGCGGCGCAAGGTCCGGCTGCAGCTGATTTTCCCCCCGCAATGAGCAGTACGGCAGGCGCCAGCCGGCGCCCGGCCGCAAACGTCAAGGACACGCAATGCTGCAGATACTTGGTAGGGCATCGTCGATCAACGTGCGCAAGGTACTCTGGACCTGCGCCGAGCTGGACATCGCGTTCGAGCGCGAGGACTGGGGTGCCGGCTTCCGCTCGCCGCAGACCCCTGAATTCTTGGCGCTGAATCCCAACGCCATGGTGCCGGTGATCAAGGACGACGATTTTGTGCTGTGGGAGTCCAATACCATCATCCGCTACCTGGCGTCCCGCTACGGTAGCGAGCCGTTCTATCCGCCGCAGGCGCAGGCGAGGGCCAGGGTGGACCAATGGCTGGACTGGCAGGCCACGGATCTCAACAACTCGTGGAGCTATGCCTTCATGTCCCTGGTCCGGCACTCGCCAGCGCACCAGGACAGCGTCGCGCTGGCGCAGGCGTGCAGCACGTGGTCGCGGCATATGGCCATCCTCGAGCGCCAGCTGGACAGCACCGGAGCCTACGTCAGCGGCGACGAGTTTTCGCTCGCCGATATCGCGATCGGGCTGTCGGTACAGCGCTGGTTTGCCACCCCGCTCGAGCATCCGCCGCTGCCGGCGGTGACGGCCTATTACGAGCGGCTGAGCCAGCGGCCGGGCTACCTGCTGCACGGCAGAAACGGCACGCCGTAAGCGCCCGCCCGGCTCGCGGTGTCACACCCCGGCCGCCTAGCATCGAAGCCGACGCCCCGCGTCGGCTTTTTTCATGGCCGCAGCGCGGCGGCGCACAGGGTCTACAGTGAAGCAAGCGGCAGGCGGCCGCAGGCAACCGGCAGGAGAACGACGATGAGCGCAGTACGGATGGAACGGGACAGCATGGGCGAGTTGGCGGTGCCGGCCGACGCCCTCTACGGCGCGCAGACCCAGCGCGCGGTGCAGAATTTTCCGGTCAGCGGCCAGCGCCTGCCGGAAGAATTCATCCGCGCGCTGCTGCTGGCCAAGCTGGCGGCGGCGCGCGCCAATGTCGCGCTGGGGCAGCTGACGGCGGCGCAGGGCGACGCCATCGCCGCTGCCTGCCGCCAGCTGCTGGACGACGCGGCGCTGATGACGCACTTTCCGCTAGACGTGTACCAGACCGGCTCCGGCACCAGCAGCAACATGAACGCCAACGAGGTGATCGCCACCCTCGCCAGCCGCGCGCTGGGCAGCGCGGTAAGCGCCAACGACCACGTCAACTGCGCGCAGAGCAGCAACGACACCATCCCCAGCGCCATCCACATCGCGGCGGCGCTGGCGCTGCGCGAGCAGCTGCTGCCGGCCTTGCAGCACCTGCAGCAGACCACGCAGGCCAAGGCACTGCAGGTCGACCACCACATCAAGACCGGCCGTACCCACCTGATGGACGCGATGCCGGTGCGCCTGGGCCAGAGCCTGAACGGCTGGGCGCAGCAGATTGCGGCCAACGTTGGCCACCTGCAGCAGCTGCGGCCCAGCCTGCTGCAGCTGGCGCAGGGCGGCACCGCGGTCGGCACCGGCATCAACGCCGATCCGCGCTTCGCAGCCCGTTTCTGCCAGGAGCTGCAGGCGCTGACCGGGCTGGCGTTCGTGCCGGCGCCGGACTATTTCGCGGCGATGGGGGCGCAGGACACCGCGGTGGCGCTGTCCGGCCAGCTGCGCACCACCGCGGTGTCGCTGATGAAGATCGCCAACGACCTGCGCTGGATGAATTCCGGGCCGCTGGCCGGGCTGGGCGAGATCGAGCTGGAGGCGCTGCAGCCTGGCTCGTCCATCATGCCGGGCAAGGTCAACCCGGTGATCCCGGAGGCGACCTGCATGGTGGCGGCGCAGGTGATAGGGCTGGATGCGGCGATTGCAGTGGCAGGGCAGTCCGGCAATTTCGAGCTCAACGTGATGCTGCCGCTGATCGCCAGCAACCTGCTGGGCAGCATCGCGCTGCTGGCCAATGTGTCGCGGCTGCTGGCGGACAAGGCTATCGCCGGTTTCAGCGTCAACGAGGCGCGGCTGCAGCAGGCGCTGGCGCGCAACCCGATCCTGGTCACCGCGCTGAATCCGGTGATCGGCTACGCCCGCGCCGCCGAGATCGCCAAGCAGGCCTACCGCGAGGGCCGCGCCATCATCGATGTCGCCGCCGAGCAGACCGGCATCGACCGCGACGAGCTGGCGCGGTTGCTGGACCCGGCCAAGCTGACCCACGGCGGGCTGTGACCTTGCGGCCAACCCTGGCCGCCGTCGCACCGGCTGCGCGCCGGCGTGCGCTAGTCAAGCACGCGCCAGCAACGCGCAGGCACCGCCGCCTTGTCGCGCACGGATTTGCGAGGTGAGGACCACCGCCTAGCGCCCGCTGGCCGGCGTGCCGTCGGTGGCGGGGGCGCTGTCGGCGAGGCGGTCGAACAGCGCCAGCAGCGCGTCGCTGTGCCGTTCCAGCTCGCGCATGTCGGCGACGATGCGTGTCTCTTCCAGCGCGCCGCCGGTGGCCACGGCGCTGATGGCGCTGCTGCCGTGGCGGCGGATCTGCTCTGCCAGCCGCTGCAGCTCGGCCTGCTGCGTGCCGCTGTCCAGCGCAGCGAGGTCCAGGCCGTCGTGGTGCTCGCCCAGCGGCTTGCCTTCCTCCAGCGCGTTGTAGGCCTGCTGCTTGTACATCACGTGGCCGATCTTCTGCAGCGACAGGTGCGACTTGTTGCGCACGCTGAGCACCTGCGCCAGTACCTGGTCGGACTGGCCGGCGAGGCTGGCGAAGCGCTGGCGGAACGACTCCACCGATTCCTTGACGTGGCCGGCGACACTGCCGGCCTCGCCGGCGCGCGCCTGCATGTGGCCGATGCGGCTGGAGAGGGTGGCGAGGATGTGCTGCACGCGGTTGGCGGTGTCCTTGCTGCGTTCGGCCAGCTTGCGCACCTCGTCGGCGACCACGGCAAAGCCGCGCCCGGTCTCGCCGGCGCGCGCCGCCTCGATCGCCGCGTTCAGCGCCAGCAGGTTGGTCTGGTCGGCGATGTCGGAGATCGCCGCCAGCGAGCTTTCGATGCCCTGCCATTCGCCGGCCAGCGCGCTGCTGGCCTCGTTCATGCTGCCGACGCTGCCGACGATGGTGTCCAGCTGGGTGGACAGCTGCTCCGCGCTGTGCAGGCTGTCGCGCGCGCCGCTGGCGGTATCGCGGGTGATGCGGCCAACGTCGGCCATCGCCGCGCTGATGGCGCCGAGATCCTGCTGGCTGCTGGCGAGGTTGCTGCGCAGGTGCGGGTTGCTCAGTGCCGCCAGCTGCGACGACAGCCGGTTGCGGCGCACGAAGCTGTCGTTGTCCTGCATCGCCTGGATGGCGGTGTCCATCGCCTGCAGCGAGCTGGCCAGCACCCCGGGCAGGCCCTTGCTCAGCGGGCGGCGGCTGTAGTCGCCGGCGCTGACGCGGGCAAAGCAGGTGTTGACCTCCTTGAAGTAGGTCTCGATCTGGTCGAGGAAGTCGTTCAGCTCCCACGCCACCAGCCCGACCTCTCCGAGGTTGCGGGTGTCGGTGGCGCGATGGTGCAGCTCGCCCTTGCAGGCGAGGCCCAGCTGCAGGTGCAGTGTGTCCAGCAGGCGGAAGATGCGGCCGCAGCTGAGCCACAGGTACAGCGCCAGGCCAAGGCCGCTGAGCACCAGCAGCGCACCCAGCGCCAGGTGCAGCGTATCGTCGAGGAAGAAGCCGCTGGCCACGTAGCCGAGGGTCAGCAGGTTGGAGGCGAGCAGCCAGTAGCCCATCTGTGTGCGCAACAGTGGCGGCCATTTGCGGCGTTGTTTCATGTCGCGGCTCCCGGTTGTTCCAGCGCCAGCACGAACTGCTGGTAGCTGACTTGTTTGGCGGCCAGTTGCGCCAGCAGCCACTGCATCGACGCGTCCGGCGCCGCCGCCTTGCCGGCCTGTGCCTCAATGGTGCACATCTGCTGGTACAGCGGGCTGACTGCGGCGATGCCGGCGCGCGTCGGCTGACGCCGTACCGAGTAGTAGCCGGCCAGCGTGCGCTGCGCGGTGTAGTCGGGGGTGATGTTGGCGAACACCCAGTAGTAGTCGCCCTGCGCGGTGTAGTTTTTCACCAGGCCGAAGAATTCCTGCCCCGCCTGCAGCGTCTGCCACAGCAGGCGGTATACGCCGCGTGGCATGTCGGGGTGGCGGATCAGGTTGTGCGGCTTGCCCAGCAGCTCGTGCTCGGCGTAACCGGCGATGCGCATGAAGGTGCGGTTGGCGTAGCTGATGTGGCCGGAAGGATCGGTCTTGGTAATGATCAGGTCGTCGGGGGCCAGCTGGATTTCTCGTCCGCCGGATAGACGGGAGGATGGGCTCATGGTGCGCCTCTTGCAAAATGGGTAGCCGCCACTATACGGCGCCACCGGTAGCGGCAAGTGGCCAGCGGGCGGCCGCTTGTCCTGCGTCAACTTTGCCGCTTGTTTGCTTGGCATAGTTGCAACAGTCTGTTTCTTATTATGACAATATCGTTAAAAATCAAGGCCATGCCGTGGCGAGAACAGGCTTTTCGGCATTTGCCCCTTGTGCTGCCGCGATGCGAAAGGCATTGTTGGCAGCCCGACCGGTAGACCGCCATGAACCTGACCTCGCACCAGCTGAAACTGCTCGCCGCCTTCCTTGCCCTGTACCTGATCTGGGGCTCGACCTACTTTGCCATCCACATCGCCGTGACGTCGTGGCCGCCGTTCCTGATGGCCGGGGTGCGCTTCGTGCTGGCCGGCACGCTGATGTACGGCTACCTGCGCTGGCGCGGTGCGGCCAATCCCACGCTGGCGGAGCTGAAGGGCGCCACCCTGCTGGGTATCCTGATGCCGGCCATCGGCAACGGCTTCGTGACCCTGGCGCAGAAAGAGGTGTCCTCCGGCGTGGCGGCGCTGGTGGTGGCCACCGTGCCGCTGTTCGCCATCCTGTTCGCGCGCCTGTTCGGCCACATCCCGCGCAAGATGGAGCTGGCCGGCGTGCTGCTGGGCATCGTCGGCATCGTGGTGCTGAACATGGGCAGCAACCTGCAGGCGTCGCCGGCGGGGGCCGCGGCGCTGCTGTTCGCCTCCGCCGGCTGGGCGCTGGGCTCGGCGTGGAGCAAGCATCTGACCCAGCCCAAGGGGCTGATGTCCAGCGCGATGATGATGCTCACCGGCGGCATCGCGCTGCTGCTGGGCAGTTTCGCCAGTGGCGAGCAGCTGCTGGCGCTGCCGCCGCTGTCCGGCTGGCTGGCGATGCTGTACCTGGCCGTTTTCGGCTCGCTGATCGCCTACACCGCCTACATGTTCCTGCTGCAGCACGTCAGCGCCGCCGCCGCCACCAGCTATGCCTATGTCAATCCGGTTATCGCGGTGCTGCTGGGAGTGGGGCTGCTGGGCGAGCACATCGGCGTGGCCGAGCTGCTGTCGATGACCATCATCCTGGCCGGGGTGCTGCTGATCGGCTGGAAGAAGTCGCCGCGCTAGCTCGTATTCCCGGATGCGCTGCGCTTGTCCGGGCTACCTATCGAACCGCCCTCACGGGCGGTTTTTGTTTGCTGGCGTGCGGCCAAGGTTGGCCGCAAACACTTCCCTCACTCCCCCGGTGTTGCATTTTTGATACCTGCTTAATACCAGTTGCGCCGCTTCCCCGACTCCCCGCAGCGCCAGCACTGGCGCGGCCCGGCATTTTCCGGTGCCGATTCCCGCTGAAAATGCTGCATCGCAGCGTTGCCAATATCGGTAACTGGTCTACAACTGGTATTGACGTGGTTGGGTGGTGGTATTAATTTTGCGACAACTGAGCGGCTGGGACGGCAGGCGGCCAACACGTAAACTGATGCCTTTCCAAGACCACTTGAGGATTTCGCCATGGATGAACGCTGGCAGGCACTGAAACCGGACGAGGCGCAGAGCACGCCGCTGTACCTGCAGTTCGCCCGCAAGCTGGCCGAGGCCATCAACGCCGGCTGGTGGCAGGCCGACGAGGCGCTGCCGTCGGAACGCACCTTCTCCGACGAGTTGGGCATCTCGCGCGTTACCGCCCGCAAGGCGCTGGACGTGCTGCTGGAGCAGGGGCTGATTCGCCGCCGGCATGGCTCCGGCACCTTCATCACCCCGCGGCTGGAGCAACCGCTGTCGCGGCTGACCAGCTTCACCGAGATGCTGAAGCAGAAGGGGTTTGAACCGTCGTCGGTATGGCTGGAGCGCAGCATCGCCACGCCGACGCACGACGAGGTGATCAAGCTGGGGCTGTCGCCCACCGCGCAGGTGGTGCGGCTCAAGCGCCAGCGGCTGGCAGACGGCGTGGTGATGGCCATCGAGCAGAGCACGCTGCCGCTGGCCTACCTGCCGGACCCGCAGGCGATAGGCAGCTCGCTGTATGCCTGGCTGGATGCCGCCGGCCACCCGGTGGTGCGCGCGCTGCAGCACATCCGCGCGGTAAACGCAGGGCCGGATATCGCCGCCAGCGCCGGCATCAAGCAGGGCGAGGCGATGCTGTTGATGACGCGTATCGGCTACACCGCCGACAACGTGGCGATAGAACTGACCGACACCTGGTGTCGCAACGATTACTACGACTTTGTGGCAGAGCTGAGACGATGAACACACGGGTACTGCAGGGACGCATGCTGACTTCCGCCGGCTGGCTGGATGGCGAGCTGCATCTGGACGACAACGGCCACATCGCCGCCATCGACGGCCGCCTGGCCGGCGCGGGCACACCGGCGCGTTACCTGCTGCCCGGTTTCATCGACCTGCACGTACACGGCGGCGGCGGGGTGGACATCATGCAGGCCGGCGATGCGGCGAGCCATGTGGCGCGTACCCACGCCCGCTTTGGCACCACGTCGCTCTTGGCCACCACCATGACCGCTCCGCGCGCCGAACTGGCGCAGGTGCTGGCCGCGCTGGGCAAGGTAGCGCAAGAGCGCGTCGCCGGCAGCGCCGGCAGCGCCCGCATTCTGGGCGTGCACCTGGAAGGCCCCTACATCAACCCCGGCAAGCTGGGCGCCCAGCCGGACGACGCCGTGGCAGCGGTGATGGACGAGATCGACTACTACCGTTCGCTGGCACCGCTGAAGGTGCTGACGTTGGCGCCGGAGATCGCCGGTCACCACGAGGTGATCCGCCGCCTGAGCGCAGACGGTATCCGCGTGCAGATCGGCCACAGCCTGGGCAGTTACGAAGACGGCGTGGCCGCGCTGCAGCAAGGCGCCAGCGGCTTCACCCACCTGTTCAATGCCATGACCGGGCTGCACCACCGCGAGCCGGGCATGGTGGGCGCCGCGCTGGCGCACGCCGAATACGCCGAGCTGATCCCCGACCTGCTGCACGTGCACCCGGGGGCCATGCATGCCGCGCTGCGCGCCATTCCGCGCCTCTACTGCGTCACCGATTCCACCGCCGCCGCCGGTATGCCGGACGGCGAGTACAAGCTGGGCTCCCACACCGTGACCAAGTGCATGGGCGGGGTGCGCCTGGCCGACGGCACCCTGGCCGGCAGCACCCTGACCATGGATCAGGCGCTGCGCAATCTGGTGCAGATCGGCCTGCCGCTGGCGCAGGCCAGCAACCGGCTGTCGCTGTACCCGGCCGATTACCTGGGCGTGGCCGACCGTGGCCGGCTGGAAACCGGCGCTTGGGCCGACATCGTGGTGATGGATACAGACCTGCAACTGCAACACGTTTACGTAGAAGGAGAGTGCCTTGAGCCTGATGCTTGATGAAGCCCTGTTTGCCGCCGAGGCGGTCGCCGCCCAGCACATGTACGCCGACGAAGGGCTGGCGCTGCTGGGGCGCGAACTGGCCAAGGCGCCGCCACAGCTGGCGCTGACCGTGGCCCGTGGCAGCTCGGACCATGCGGCCAACTATTTCGCCTACCTGGCGATGCAGCGCACCGGCACCCCGGTGGTGTCGCTGCCGATGTCGCTGATCACCCTGCACCACGCGCCGCTGGCGGTGCGCGGGCAGCTGGCGGTGGCGCTGTCGCAGTCCGGCCGCAGCCCGGACCTGGTGGACACCATGGCGGCGCTGTCGCAAGCCGGCGCCCGCACCGTGGCGCTGGTGAACCAGCCGGATTCGCCGCTGGCCGCCGCCTGCGAGTGGTCGCTGCCCTTGTGCGCCGGCGCCGAGAAGAGCGTGGCCGCCACCAAGAGCTATATCGCCTCGCTGTCCGCCGTTGCCCGCTTGGTGGCGCACTGGCAGCGCGACGAAGCGCTGCTGGCGGCGCTGGAAACTCTGCCGCAGGCGCTGCAGGAGGCCACCCGCCAGGACTGGACGCCGGCCATCGAGGTACTGCAGAGCGCCGAACGCATCATGGTGGTTGGCCGCGGGCTGGGCTTTGCCGTGGCGCTGGAGGCGGCGCTGAAATTCAAGGAAACCTGCGCCATCCAGGCGGAGGCGTTCTCCGGCGCCGAGATCAAGCACGGCCCGATGGCACTGATCGACGACGGCTACCCTCTGCTGATCTTCGCGCCGCGCGGCCCGGAACAGGCCGGCCTGATCGCGCTGGCCGACGAGATGCGCCGCCGCGGCGCCCGCGTGCTGCTGGCCGCACCGGCCGATGTCGCCAGCCGCGACCTGAGCCTGGCGGTGGCTGGTGACGAGGCGCTGGACCCGCTGCTGGCGATCCAGAGCTTCTACCTGATGGCGGCACGGCTGTCCGAGGCGCGCGGGCTGAACCCGGATGAGCCACGGCACCTGAACAAGGTGACCTGCACGCTGTAAGGCGTCGCTGCCGGCGGCACCACGCCGCCACAATCCTCACAAGAACAACACACACAAGCACGACTGCGCGTACGGCTGGGGAAAGCCGCACCCGCAACACACAGAGAACGGAGGCATTCCATGTCCGCAACCATCACGCTGGCCGCGCCGTTGAGCGGCCTTGCGCTCCCCCTGTCTGCCGTGCCGGACCCGGTGTTTGCCGGCGGCATGATGGGCCAGGGCCTGGCCATCGAGCCGCTGTCGTCCACCCTGCTGGCGCCGTGCGCCGGCGAGATCGTCCAGCTGTCCGCCACCGGCCACGCGCTGACCCTGCGCGCCGTCAACGGCGCCGAGGTACTGCTGCACATCGGCATCGACACCGTGCAGCTGGGCGGCGCCGGCTTCACGCCGCTGGTGGCCAGGGGTGCGCAGGTGGTCTGCGGCCAACCCTTGATCGAGTTCGACATCGACGCCATCGCCCGCCGCGCGCCGTCGCTGCTGACCGTGGTGGTGGTCAGCAACAGCGACGCGATGACGCTGTCCGACAGCGCCAGCGGCCCGGTGCAGGCCGGTGGCGCCGGCTTGCTGACCATCCGTGCCAACAGCGCGGGTGAAGCGCTGGCGCCGGTCGCCAGCCCCGCGTCGGCCTGTCGCGACAGCGCGCGGGTGGCGCACGAAGGCGGCCTGCACGCACGCCCCAGTGCCTTGCTACAGGGTGTGGCGCGCCGTTTCGACGCGCAGCTGGACATCGAATTCAACGGCCAGCGCGCCAATGCCCGCAGCGTCACCGCGCTGATGGCGCTGGGCGTCGGCGAGGGCGACTGCGTCACCGTGCACGCCGGCGGCGCACAGGCGGCCGAAGCGCTGGCGGCGATGCTGGCCGCGCTGGAGACTGCCACTGCGGCCGGTCATGCACCGGCGGCGGCCGTGGTCACGACACCGGTTACCGCACCAGCGGCCCGCAGCGCCGGCCGGCTCGGCGGCGTCTGCGCCGCGCCGGGGATGGCAGTCGGCACCGTGGTGCTGCTGGCGCAGCAGGAGCGGGTGCTCGACGAGCATGGCCAAGGCATCGCGGCGGAACTGGCGGCGCTGACGCGGGCGCTGGCACAGGTGCAGCAGGCGGTGGCACAGGAAGTGGCGCAGGCCGCGGCGCGCGGCGCGCACGCCGAGAGCGAGATCTTCGGTGCCCATCTGGCCCTGCTGGACGACCCGCAGCTGCAGCAGGCGGCGGAGCGTTTCGTGCACGACGGTTCTAGCGCGGCGTTTGCCTACCGCCGCGCGATCCGGCAGCAGAGCGAGGTGCTGCTGGCGCTGGACAATGCGCTGCTGGCCGAGCGCGTCGCCGACCTGAGGGACCTCGAGCGCCGTGTCATCGACGCGCTGCTGGGCGCGGCGCCGGAGCTGGCCGAGCTGCCGCCGCAGGCGGTGGTGGTCGCCGACGACCTGACGCCGTCGCAGCTGACGCAGCTGCCGCGCGAACGCCTCGCCGCGCTGGTGCTGGCCCGCGGCGGTGCCAGCAACCACGTCGCCATCCTCTGCCGCGCGCTGGCGATCCCGTCGCTGGTCGCCGCCGGCGACGCGGTGCTGGCGCTGGCCGCCGGCAGCACGGTGTGGCTGGACGCCAGCGACGGCTGGCTTGATCCGGCGCCGACTGCGGCCAACCTTGCCGCCGCGCGGCAGCAGATCGCCGAGCGCGAGGCGCGGCGCGACAGCCTGCGCCGGCACGCGGCCGCCCCGGCGCGCACGCTGGACGGCGTCGCCATCGAGGTCGCCGCCAACATCGTCAACGCGGCCGAGGCCGCCGAGGCGGTGCGCCACGGCGCCGACGGCGTCGGCCTGCTGCGTACCGAATTCCTGTTTGCCCACCGCAGCGACGCCCCGGACGAAGCCGAGCAGCGTGCCGCCTGCCAGGCGGTGCTGGACGCGCTGGACGGCCGCACGGCCATCATCCGCACCCTCGACGCCGGCGGCGACAAGGAGGTGCCCTACCTGCCGCTGCCGCCGGAAGACAACCCGGCGCTGGGCCTGCGCGGCATCCGCACCGGGCTGGCGATGCCGGCGGTGCTGGACAGCCAGCTGCGCGCGCTGCTGTCGCTCACGCCGCTGTCGCGGCTGCGCATCCTGCTGCCGATGATTACCGACCTGTCCGAGCTGCAGCAGGTGCGTGCGCGCATCGACGAGCTGGCGCGCGAGATGGGGCTTAGCGAGCGGCCGCAGCTGGGAGTGATGATCGAGGTGCCGTCCGCCGCGCTGCTGGCCGAGCAGCTGGCCGCCCACGCCGACTTCCTGTCCATCGGCACCAATGACCTGACGCAGTACACGCTGGCGATGGACCGCTGCAGCCCGGCGCTGGCGGCGCGGCTGGACCCGCTGCACCCGGCGGTGCTGCGCCTGATCGAGCTCACGGTGCGCGGCGCCCGCCAGCACGGTAAGTGGGTCGGCGTCTGCGGCGCGATGGCGTCGGATCTGGCGGCGGTGCCGGTACTGCTCGGCCTCGGCGTCACCGAGCTGTCGGTCAGCCCGGCGCTGGTACCGGAGGTGAAGGCCTGCGTCCGCCAGCTGCAGCTGGCGCAGTGCCGCGAACAGGTGCAGGCGCTGCTGCAGCAAAGCTCGCCGCAGGCGGTGCGAGCGCTGCTGCAGCTGGCGGACACCGGCCAGCACTGAGCCGCACACGCAGAACACAACACAGCGTGGCGGGCCTCGCCGCCACGACTGATTCATAAACGAGGCAGAGGAGAACACAGTGAATACTACGAGCAAATTTGCCGGTATCCAGCAGCTGGGTCGCGCACTGATGCTGCCGATCGCGGTGCTGCCGGTGGCCGGCCTGCTGTTGCGGCTGGGGCAGCCCGACCTGTTGAATATCGCGGTGATGGCGCAGGCCGGCGACGCCATCTTCGGCAACCTGGCGCTGCTGTTTGCCATCGGCGTGGCGGTCGGTTTTGCGCGGGACAACAACGGCACCGCGGGCCTCGCCGGTGCCATCGGCTACCTGGTGCTGACCGCGGTGCTGAAGGTGATCGACGCCAAGATCAATATGGGCGTGCTGGCCGGCATTACCGCCGGTATCAGCGCCGGCCTGCTGTACAACCGCTACAAGGACATCGCGCTGCCGTCCTATCTCGCCTTCTTCGGCGGCAAGCGCTTCGTGCCGATCGCCACCGGCTTTGCCATGCTGCTGGCCGGCGTGGTGCTGGGCCAGGTGTGGCCGCCGGTGCAGCACGGCATCGACAGCGTCGGCCACTGGCTGATCAACGCCGGCGAGATCGGGTTGTTCATCTACGGCGTGCTCAACCGCCTGCTGATCGTCACTGGCCTGCACCACATCCTCAATTCGCTGGTGTGGTTCGTGTTCGGCAGCTTCCCCGACCCGACGATTGCCGGCAAGGTGGCCACCGGCGACCTCAACCGCTTCTTCGCCGGTGATCCGGGCGCCGGGCAATTCATGGCCGGTTTCTTCCCGGTGATGATGTTCGGCCTGCCGGCGGCGTGCCTGGCGATGTACCGCGCCGCGCTGCCGGAAAACAAGGCTGCGGTCGGCGGCATCCTGCTGTCGATGGCGCTGACCGCGATGCTCACCGGCGTTACCGAGCCGGTGGAGTTCGCCTTCATGTTCCTGGCGCCGCTGCTGTACGCGATCCACGCGGTGCTGACCGGGCTGTCGATGGCGCTGATGCACGCGCTGGACATCCGCCTCGGCTTCACCTTCTCCGCCGGCCTGTTCGACTACGCGCTGTCGGCGGGCAAGGGGCAGAATCCGCTGCTGATGCTGCCGGTGGGCGTGGCCTACTTTGCCGTCTACTACGGCGTGTTCAGCTTTTTCATCCGCAAGTACAACCTGATGACGCTGGGGCGCGAGCCGGCCGGCAGCGCACCAATTGCGGCCAACGTTGGCCGCAAGGGCAGCGCGCGCGCCGCGGGCTTCGTCGCGGCGCTGGGTGGCGCTGGCAACCTGAAGTCGGTGGATGCCTGCACCACGCGCCTGCGCCTGCAGGTGGGCCGCAACGAGCTGGTGGACGAGGCGGCGCTGAAGTCGCTGGGATCGCGCGGGCTGATCCGCCCGGCCCCCGGCAGCGTGCAGGTGGTGCTGGGGCCGGAGGCAGAAATCGTCGCCGACGAGATTCGCAGCGCGCTGGCGAGCGGCACGGTCACGGCTGAGGACATCGACCGTGCACAGTGGTTGGCGGCGCTGGGCGGTGCGGCCAACGTCAAGGCGGTGGCGCTGGTGGCCGGCAGCCGGTTGCGGGTGGAGCTGGCCGACGCCAGCCGCGTCGACAGCGCACAGCTGAGCGCGCTGGGCGCCGCCGGGGTGATGCCGCTGCCGGGCAACCTGCTGCACCTGGTGCTGGGTGCGGACGCACCGCGTTACGCGGCCGCGCTGCAGGTGTAGCCGTCTGCCGCCCGCGTCGGGCAACAAAAAAAAAGCCGCCAGACCGTACGGTCTGGCGGCTTTTTTTATGGCGATCGGCTCAGCGTTTGCGCGCCAGCGGTGGCAGCAGGCGCAGGCGGGTGCCGGCGAGGCGGTCGTGCAGGAACTGCTTGTCGTTGTCGATCAGCGCCCACAGCACCGGCAGTGCGTCCCACAGCAAGGCCACCGCCAGCGCATGCTGCCGTGATTCGAACAGCGGCTGCCACGCGGTGTAGGCCAGCGCCGGTACGCCCAGGTACAGCACCAGCGCCACCACGAAGCGCATCGCCGCGTGCGGCCAGCGCAGCGCGCCGCCATCCGCCAGCGTCAGCTGCAGCCGCCACGGCTTCATCGCCAGCGTCTGCCCGCCGCGGGTCCAGCAATAGCCGAAGTAGCCGAACATCACCAGCGCCAGGAACAGCTGCATCAGCACGCTCATCCAGCGCGCGTTGCCGCTCCACACCACCAGCGGGGTGAACAGCGCGGCCGCGACCAGCAGCACGGCGCCCAGCAGCAAAGCTTCGTAGCACAGGCTGGCCAGTCGGCGCAGCAATCCGGGGTGGGTGAAATGTTGATTCATGCCGTGAAAATAATAGTGAGGGAGTGAAAGGGCAGCGGCGGTAAAACCGGCGCAAGCAACCAGACATGGTATCAAAGCCGTCCCGTGCCGCCTACCCTGCAAAAGTGGCTGTTTTTGAATGTTTTTGGCGCTTTTTTGCACCTGCACAAAAGCGCTTGACCGCTATTTCAAACTTAAGCTAAGTTCATTCACTACGGGACATAAAACAACTACTCAGCAATCAAAGAGGCAAAGATGCAGATATCGGGCGCGGAAATCCTGGTGCGCAGCTTGCAGGCAGAAGGAGTCGAATTCGTTTTCGGCTACCCCGGCGGCGCGGTACTTGAGATATATGATGCAATTTTCAGGCAGCAAGAGTTCAAGCATGTGCTGGTGCGCCACGAGCAGGCCGCGGTGCACGCCGCGGACGCCTACTCGCGCTCCTGTGACAAGGTCGGCGTGGCGCTGGTCACTTCCGGCCCGGGTGCCACCAATGCGGTGACCGGCATTGCCACCGCCTACATGGACTCGGTGCCGATGGTGGTGATCTCCGGCCAGGTGTCGACGCCGGCCATCGGCCTCGACGCGTTCCAGGAAGTGGACATGGTCGGTATCACCCGTCCATGCGTGAAGCACAACTTCCTGGTCAAGGACATCAACGAGCTGGCCACCACCATCAAGAAGGCGTTCTACATTGCCGCCACCGGTCGCCCCGGTCCGGTGGTGGTGGACATCCCGAAAGACGTGACCCAGCAGCTGGCCGAATTCCACTACCCGGAAAGCGTGAGCATCCGCTCCTACGTGCCGGTCACCCGTGGCCATCCCGGCCAGATCAAGAAGGCCGCCAGCCTGCTGGCCGAAGCCAAGCGCCCGTACATCTACATCGGTGGCGGCGCAGTGCAGGGCGGTGCCTCGGCCGAAGTGACCGAGCTGGTGCGCATGCTGGGCCTGCCGTGTACCAACACGCTGATGGGCCTGGGCGCCTATCCCGGCGACGATCGCCAGTGTCTGGGCATGCTCGGCATGCACGGCACCTACGAAGCCAATATGGCGATGCAGTACTGCGACGTGCTGATCGCCGTCGGCGCCCGTTTCGACGACCGCGTGATCAGCGTGCCGTCGCACTTCCTGGCGCAGCCGAAGAAGATCGTGCACATCGACATCGACCCGTCCTCCATCGCCAAGCGCGTGAAGGTGGACGTGCCCATCGTCGGTGACGTGAAACACGTGCTGCGCGACCTGATCGACCTGATGAAGCAGAACGGGCAGCGCCCGGATGCGGCCAACCTCGCCGGCTGGTGGAAGCAGATCGAGCAATGGCGCAGCTACAACAGCCTGCTGTACACCCCGTCGACCGAGTTCATCAAGCCGCAGTCGGTGGTGCAGAAGCTGTACGAGATTACCGGCGGCGACGCCATCATCACCTCCGACGTCGGCCAGCACCAGATGTGGGCGGCGCAGTACTACCCGTTCAAGCGCCCGAAACAATGGCTGAACTCCGGCGGTTTGGGTACCATGGGTTTCGGCCTGCCGGCCGCCATCGGCGCGCAGCTGGCCAACCCGAATGCGCAGGTGGCCTGCATTACCGGCGAAGGCTCGATCCAGATGAACATCCAGGAGCTGTCCACCGCCAAGCAGTACCACACGCCGGTGAAGGTGATTGCGCTGAACAACCGCTACCTGGGCATGGTGCGCCAGTGGCAGGAGTTCTTCTACGGCACGCGGTACGCCGAGTCCTATATGGATGCACTACCGGATTTCGTCGGCATCGCCGAGGCCTACGGCCACGTCGGCATGAAGATCGAGAACCCGGCCGATGTCGAGGGTGCGTTGCGTGAAGCATTCAGCCCGGCATTGAAAGAGCGTCTGGTGTTCATGGACTTCCGTACCGACCAGTCCGAAAACGTGTTCCCGATGATCCAGAACGGCAAGGGTCTGGACCAGATGGATCTGCCGCCGCACATGCGCGAGCTGCAGATTGCTCCTTTCGAGAACAACCGTGACTACGGCAACATGTGCTAAGGCAGTGGCATGAGACATATACTTTCGATTTTGCTGGAAAACGAAGCGGGCGCGCTGTCGCGAGTAGTGGGACTTTTCTCCGCACGCGCTTACAATATCGATTCACTGACGGTGTCGACTACCGAAGACCCGACACTGTCACGGATGACCATCGTCACCCACGGGTCCGACGAAGTCATCGAACAGATCACCAAGCAGCTCAACAAGCTGATCGAGGTGGTCAAGGTGATTGACCTCAACGAGTCCGACCATATCGAACGCGAGATGATGTTGATCAAGGTCCGTGCCACCGGCAAGGATCGGGAAGAAATGAAGCGGATGGCTGACATCTTCCGTGGTCGCATCATCGACGTGACGGAAAAGACCTACACCATCGAGCTCACCGGTACGAGCGACAAGCTGGGCGCCTTTATCGAGGCGATCGACCGTTCAGTGATCCTGGAAACGGTGCGTACCGGTGCATCCGGAATTGGTCGCGGCGAACGTATTTTGAAGATCTGAATCACCGGGGCGGCCATCAGCTGCCCTAGAACAAACTAGGGACATAAGACAATGAAAGTTTTCTACGACAAAGACGCTGATCTTTCCATCATCAAGGACCAGAAAGTTGCCATCATCGGTTACGGTTCCCAGGGCCATGCGCACGCGCAGAACCTAAAGGATTCCGGCGTGGATGTGGTGGTGGGCCTGCGCAAGGACGGCGCATCGTGGAAAAAAGCCGAAGCGGCCGGTCACAAAGTGAAAGAAGTGGCCGATGCCGTGAAGAAGGCGGATCTGGTGATGATCCTGCTGCCGGACGAATCGCAGCCTGACGTGTACCACAGCGAAATCGCCCCGAACATCAAGAAGGGTGCCACCCTGGCCTTCGCGCACGGCTTCAACGTGCACTACAACCAGATCGTGCCGCGCGAAGACCTGGACGTGATCATGGTCGCTCCGAAAGGTCCGGGTCACACCGTGCGTTCCGAGTACGTGAAGGGCGGCGGCGTGCCGACACTGATCGCCGTGTACCAAGACAAGTCCGGCAAGGCACGTGACGTGGCCCTGTCCTACGCTGCGGCCAACGGCGGCACCAAGGGCGGCGTGATCGAGACCAACTTCCGCGAAGAAACCGAAACCGACCTGTTCGGCGAGCAGGCCGTACTGTGCGGCGGCGCGGTAGAACTGGTGAAAGCCGGTTTCGAAACCCTGACCGAAGCCGGCTACGCGCCGGAAATGGCCTACTTCGAGTGCCTGCACGAGCTGAAGCTGATCGTGGACCTGATGTACGAAGGCGGCATCGCCAACATGAACTACTCCATCTCCAACAACGCGGAGTATGGCGAGTACGTGACCGGCCCGGAAGTGGTGACCTCCGCCACCAAGGAAGCGATGAAAAAAGCGCTGTACCGCATCCAGTCCGGCGAATACGCCAAGATGTTCATCCTGGAAGGCAAGACCAACTATCCAAGCATGACTGCCCGTCGTCGCCTGACTGCCGATCATCCGATCGAAAAAGTCGGTGCCGAACTGCGCGCGATGATGCCTTGGATCGCCAAGAACAAGCTGGTTGACCAGTCCAAGAACTAAGCCTGCCGCCTCGCGGTCAGTGTCAAGCCGGGCAGCTGCCCGGCTTTTTCTTTGCCTGCGCCCCGCGCGGTGGCGGCGGCTGGCGCGGCCGCGTGCGGCGCGTCAGCGGCGTTGTGCTCGTCGTGACGACGGCGCCGCGCCGCATGACGCTTGGTAAGCGTGGCATCGCGCATTAGAATGCAGCATTGTCTTGCCGCTGGCGCACAGCGTTGGCCGCAAGTCCCGTTTCTTTCCGGCGCGCCTTGCCGCTGCCCGATGTCGAGAGTCTGCATGCATATTGACCCGAAGCCTATCAAGCCGTCCCTGCGCCGCCAGGGCATTTACCTGCTGCCCAACTCCTTTACCCTCGCCGCGCTGTTTGCCGGCTTCTACGCCATCGTGCAGGCGATGAACCAGAACTTCGAACACTCGGCGGTGGCGATTTTCATCGCCATGATCCTCGATGGCATGGACGGCCGCGTGGCGCGGCTGACGCACAGCCAGAGCGCGTTCGGCGCCGAGTTCGACAGCCTGTCGGACATGGTCAGCTTCGGCGTGGCGCCGGCGCTGATTGCCTACGAATGGATGCTGAAGGACCTGGGCAAGCTGGGCTGGATGATCGCCTTCATCCACTGCGCCGGTGCCGCGCTACGGCTGGCACGCTTCAACACCATGATCGGCTCCACCGACAAGCGCTGGTTCATCGGCCTGCCCAGTCCGGCGGCGGCGGCGCTGGTGGCCGGCCTGGTGTGGATCTGCCACGCCTACGGCTACAACGACCTGCCGGGCCTGCAGTGGGTGGCGCTGGGCTTCACCGCCTTTTCCGGCATCACCATGGTCACCAATGTGAAATTCTGGAGCTTCAAGGAGATCCACCTGCGCCGTCGCGTGCCGTTCGTGATGCTGCTGGCGCTGGTGGTGGTGCTGATGCTGCTGATGTCGGAGCCGCCGCTGGTGCTGTTCGGCTTCTTCGTCTGCTACGCGCTGTCCGGCTACGTGATGGCGCTGATGGGATTGGGCAAGAAGACGGCGCCGTTGTTGCCGCCGCAAACGTAAGACAAGCGTGGTGCCGCTAAGCGGCAAGCTGGACACGGGCGACTGCGGTCGCCTTTGTTTTGTCCGTAAATTCTACATATTGTCCGATATTTACGGTTTGACAACAGGTTTTGCCGTGCTGCAACAAAATTATTCGACAAAATTTGACAGCTTGTCGGGCGAAACGTAAGGTTGAGCCATAACAAACAAGGAGCAGTGGCATGCAATTGGACATCGAACGTCTGATCGAGGATTTTGGAGGCCCAGGCGCGCTCGCGGAAGCGTTGAATGCGGCCTTCCCCGATGAGCCGGTGTCGCGTGCCGCCATCTACAAGTGGCGCGAGCGCGGCACCCTGCCGCTGGCGCAGCTGAACAAGCTGGCGCGGCTCGCCGCCGACCAAGGGAAACGGTTCGATTTCAACGACTATCTGACCGGGGCACAGGCCTCGGGACAAGGGAGCACACCTGACATGGGCGATCGTCTTTACATTTTTGATACCACCTTGCGTGATGGCGAACAGTCGCCGGGCGCGTCGATGACCAAGGAAGAAAAAATCCGTATCGCCCGTCAGCTGGAGCGCCTCGGTGTCGACGTGATCGAGGCCGGCTTTGCCGCCGCCAGCCCCGGCGATGCCGACGCCATCCACGCCATTGCCGAAGTGATCAAGGAGTCGACCGTCTGTTCGCTGGCGCGGGCCAACGAGCGCGACATCCGCGCCGCCGGCGAGGCGATCAAGCCGGCCGCACGCGGCCGCATCCACACCTTCATCGCTACCAGCCCGATCCACATGGAGAAGAAGCTGCGCATGACCCCGGACGAGGTGGTCGCTGCCGCGGTGAAGGCGGTGACGCTGGCGCGTGAATACACCGACGACGTCGAGTTCTCCGCCGAAGACGCGCTGCGCTCCGACATCGACTTCCTCGCCCGCATCTTCGGCGAAGTAATCAAGGCCGGCGCCACCACGCTGAATGTGCCGGACACCGTCGGCTATGCGGTGCCGAAGATTACCGAGACCTTCTTCCGCGAGCTGATCGCCAAGACGCCGGGCGGTGACAAGGTGGTGTGGTCGGCCCACTGTCACAACGACCTCGGCATGGCGGTCGCCAACAGCCTCGGTGCAGTTCTGGGCGGTGCGCGGCAGGTGGAATGCACCATCAACGGCCTCGGCGAGCGTGCCGGCAACGCCGCGATGGAAGAAATCGTGATGGCGGTGCGTACCCGCAAGGACGTGTTCAACGTGGAAACCCGCGTCGACGCCACCCAGATCGTGCCGGCGTCCAAGCTGGTGTCGACCATCACCGGCTACCCGGTGCAGCCGAACAAGGCCATCGTCGGCGCCAACGCCTTCGCCCACGAATCCGGCATCCACCAGGACGGCGTGCTCAAGCACCGCGAAACCTACGAGATCATGTCCGCCGAATCGGTGGGCTGGACCGCCAACCGCCTGACGCTGGGCAAACTGTCCGGTCGCAACGCGTTCCGCACCAAGCTCACCGCGCTGGGCATCGTGCTGGACAGCGAAGAGGCACTGAACGCCGCCTTCGCCCGCTTCAAGGAGCTGGCCGACAAGAAGCGCGAGATCTTCGACGAAGACCTGCACGCGCTGGTGTCCGACCAGCTGGTCACCGCCGAGCAGGAAGACTACAAGTTCGTGTCGCTGAAAGTGGCGACCGAGACCGGCGAGGCGCCGCAGGCGCAGATCGTGTTCGTCGAGCACGGCAACGAGCAGCGTGCCGAATCCACCGGCTCCGGCCCGGTCGATGCCGCGTTCAAGGCGATCGAGAGCGTGGTGAAGAGCGAGGCCGAGCTGGAGCTGTACTCGGTCAATGCCATCACCAAGGGCACCGAATCGCAGGGCGAAGTGACCGTGCGCCTGGCCAAGGACGGCCGCATCGTCAACGGCCAGGGTTCCGACACTGACATCATCGTCGCCAGTGCCAAGGCCTACCTCGCGGCACTGAACAAGCTGCACAGCAAGACCGAGCGGGTATACGCCCAGGGCCCGGTCTAAACCGAGCGCGCAACCGCGGCAGCAAAACGTCCGACCCGGAAAGGTTGGCCGCCGCGGTAAAGATCAAAGGCCCACAAGGCCGCCCCCTTCCGCCTTTGCCAGCACCACGGCAGACGCAGACAGCCGACCCACGAGGTCGGCCTTGTCGCGTCTGTCTTTTCATTTTCCGGTTTGGCCGCATCTGCAGGCGAAGCTTTCCACAAGGACACTGCCCATGGCACAAGGCTATTTCATTACCGGCACCGATACCGAGATCGGCAAGACCCACAGCGCGGTGAAGCTGATCCGCCACTGGCAGGCGCAGGGTAAGTGCGTGCTGGCGATGAAGCCGGTGGCCTCCGGCTGCGACATCCTGCCGGACGGCAGCTGGCACAACGACGACGTGGCACGGCTGGTGGCGGCCACCGGGCAGACCGATCTGGCGCTGATGAACCCGTACCGCTTCCTGCCGCCGGTGTCGCCGCACATCGCCGCGCGCGACGCCGGCGTGAGCATCGATCCGGCGTTGATCGTCGCACACTACCAAAGCTTGGCCGCAGACGCCGACGTGGTGCTGGTGGAGGGCGCCGGCGGCTGGCTGGCGCCGCTGTCGGACACGCTGGACATGCAGGGGCTGGCGCAGCAGCTGCAGCTGCCGGTGATCCTGGTAGTGGGCATGAAGCTGGGCTGCATCAACCACGCGCTGCTGACGGCGCAGGCGATCCGCGCCAGTGGCTGCACCCTCGCCGGCTGGGTAGCCAACCGCGTGGTGCCGGCGCAGCTGGCCTTTGAAGACAATCTGGCGACGCTCGTGCGCGCACTGGGCGAGCCGCTGCTGAGCCTGCCTTACGAGGCGCCGGCCACGCCGGCAGCCTGAGCATCGGTGCCGTTTTGCGGCGCCGCACCATGATAAATACTTGTTTTATCGGCTGATCTTCCTATTCTCGATAAAGCGCTGCGGCACAGATCGCGGCCAGCGACCGGGTTTCCGGCCAACACGAGACTTTACTTGGGGAAGACGCCATGGCCAGTCGTCGCGTCCTGTTACTGCTCACGGGCTGGTCGTCTGCCGTGCTGGCGGCCGGTGTCAACCTGCCGCCGCCGGTCACCGGCGTTGCGCAGGATATCTACGACCTGCACATGCTGCTGCTGTACATCACCGGCGGCATCTTCGTGCTGGTCTTCGGCGTGATGTTCTGGGCCATCCTGCGCCACCGCAAATCCGCCGGCCATCAGGCGAAACACTTTCACGAAAACACCACCGTCGAGATCATCTGGACGCTGATTCCACTGCTGATCCTGGTGGCGATGGCGTGGCCGGCGACGCGGCTGATCCTGCAGCAGAAGAGCAGTGCCGGCGCCGAGTTGACCATCAAGGTCACCGGCTACCAGTGGAAGTGGCACTACGACTACCTCGACGACGGCGTCGCCTTCATGAGTCATCTGGCCACGCCGCAAAGCGCCATCCACCAGGTGGCCGACCGTGGCGAGCACTACCTGTTGGAGGTCGACCAGCCACTGGTGGTGCCGACCGGCACCAAGGTACGGCTGCTGCTGACCGCCAACGACGTGATCCACGCCTGGTGGGTGCCGCAGCTGGGGGTGAAGCAGGACGCGATTCCCGGCTTCGTGCGCGATGTCTGGTTCAAGGTCGATCGCCCCGGCACCTATCGCGGCCAGTGCGCCGAACTGTGCGGCAAGGATCACGGCTTCATGCCCATCGTGGTCGAGGCCAGGGCGCCGGCCGATTACCAGGCATGGTTGGCCGCAAGACAAAAAACCGCTGCGGCCAACCTTGAAGACCCGAACAAGGTCTGGCCGCTGGCCGAGCTGATGGCGCGCGGCGAGAAGGTGTACACGCAGAACTGCGTCGCCTGCCACCAGGCCAACGGCAAAGGCATCCCCGGCGCCTTCCCGGCGCTGGACGGCTCGGCGATGGCGACCAAGGACAAGCCCGGCCACATCGACATCGTGCTCAACGGCAGCAAGAAGAATGCCGCGATGGCGGCCTGGGGCAAGCAGCTGTCAGATACCGATATTGCGGCGGTGATCACCTACGAGCGTAACGCGTGGGGCAATCACACCGGCGACGTGGTGCAGCCCAAGGACATCAAGGCTGCCCGCGGCGGCAAAGCGTAAGGGGGAGAGGGCATGACTGCGATCGACACTGCACTGCAGCCGGCGCACGACACCGCGCACGGCCACCACGCCAAGCCAAGCGGCATCACCCGCTGGCTGTTCGCCACCAACCACAAGGACATCGGCTCGTTGTACCTGTGGTTCGCGTTCAGCATGTTCATTTTCGGCGGTGTGCTGGCGCTGTGCATTCGTGCCGAGCTGTTCCGCCCCGGGCTGCAGTTCTGGCAGCCGGAGCTGTTCAACCAGTTCACCACCCTGCACGGGCTGATCATGGTGTTCGGTGCCATCATGCCGGCGTTCACCGGGCTGGCCAACTGGATGCTGCCGCTGATGATCGGCGCACCGGACATGGCGTTTGCGCGCATGAACAACTGGAGCTTCTGGCTGCTGCCGCCGGCGGCCCTGTTGCTGCTGATCTCGTTTGCGGTGCCCGGCGGGGCGGCGGCGGCCGGATGGACGCTGTACGCGCCACTGTCGACGCAGATGGGCATGGGCATGGACCTGACCATCTTCGCCATCCACATCATGGGCGTCAGCTCGATCATGGGCTCGATCAACATCATCGTCACCATCCTCAACCTGCGCGCGCCGGGGATGACGATGATGAGGATGCCGATGTTCGCCTGGGCCAGCCTGATTACCGCCTACCTGATCATCGCGGTGATGCCGGTGCTGGCCGGGGTGGTGACCATGGTGCTGACCGACCGCCACTTCGGCACCCACTTCTTCAATGCCGCCGGTGGCGGCGACCCGGTGCTGTACCAGCACATCTTCTGGTTCTTCGGCCACCCGGAGGTCTACATCATGGCGTTGCCGGCCTTCGGTATCGTCAGCCACATCATCCCCACCTTCAGTCGCAAACCGCTGTTCGGCTACACCTCGATGGTGTACGCCACCAGTTCCATCGCCATCCTCAGCTTCATGGTGTGGGCGCACCACATGTTCACCACCGGCATGCCGGCCACCGCGCAGCTGTTCTTCATGTACGCGACGATGCTGATCGCGGTGCCGACCGGGGTGAAGGTGTTCAACTGGATCGGCACCATGTGGCAGGGCAGCATGAGCTTCGAGACGCCGATGCTGTTCGCCATCGGCTTCATCTGCCTGTTTACCGTCGGCGGCCTGTCCGGGGTGACGCTGAGCATCGCCGCCATCGACATCCAGCTGCAGGACACCTACTACGTGGTGGCGCACTTCCACTACGTGCTGGTGGCCGGCGCGCTGTTCAGCCTGTTCGCTGCGGTGTACTACTGGTTTCCGAAGATGACGGGGCGCATGTATTCGGAGTTCTGGGGCAAGTTCCACTTCTGGTGGTCGCTGCTGTGGTTCAACGTCACCTTCTTCCCGATGCACTTCCTCGGCCTCGCCGGCATGCCGCGCCGCATTCCCGACTACAACATGCAGTTCACCGATTTCAACACCATGGCCAGCGTCGGCGCCTTCTGCTTCGGGCTGGGGCAGCTGATCTTCTTCGCCAACATGCTGCACAGCCTGCGTCACGGCCGGCCGGCCGCGGCCAAGCCGTGGGAAGGTGCCGACACCCTGGAGTGGCAGATCGCCACCCCGGCGCCGTATCACAGCTTTGTCGAGGCGCCGGATCTGGAAGTCGGCGAAAACGGCCGCATCGACGCCATGCACGGCGGAAAGCACCACTGACATGGACAAGCCGCCCGCCACCCTGCACGACAACCGCCTGCTGCTGCTGAAGCTGCTGCTGCTGGCGTGCGTGATGTTCGTGTTCGCCTGGGGGCTGATCCCGGTCTACGACGCGCTGTGCCGCTTGACCGGGCTGGGTAGCCTGCAGCGGCCGGATGAGGTCGGCAGCCAAAGGTTGGCCGCAACGCCGCTGGCGCCGGTGCTGCTGACCTTCGATGCCACGGTGCAGCCGGGGCTGCCGTGGCAGGTGCGGCCGCTGACGCGCACGCTGCGCGCGGTGCCGGGCGAGTTCGTGCGCGTCGATTACGAGATCACCAATGCCAGCAACCGCCAAGTCATCGGCCAGGCGATCCCGCGCTACCTGCCGGCGGCGGCGGCGGAGTACGTGAAGAAGCTGGACTGCTTCTGCTTTGCGCAGCAGGCGTTTGCACCGGGCGAGACCCGGCGCTTTCCTGTGGTGTTCGTGGTCGACAAGAACGTGCCGGCCGGCCTCGACAGCATCACGCTGGCCTACACCGTATTCGATGTGCCGGGGCGATCATGAGACCGCTGCGCGCCCTGGCCGCGGTGCTGGCCGCCTTCTTCGGCGTGCGGCGCGGCCGTGCGGCCAACGTTGACCGCCAGTTGCGCTTCGCCGACCTCATCGCGGCGGCGATCATTCTGGTGGCGCTGTTTGTCGGCGGCCTGCTGTTGCTGGTCAGCTGGCTGACGGCGCCCTGAGCGGACGGAGGAATCATGCATAACGACACGTCGCACCACTATTTCGTGCCCGATCCGTCACGCTGGCCGATCATCGGCGCGGTGGCGCTGTTTGCGCTGGGGCTGGGCGCCGCCTTCACCGTCAACGGCATCGCTGCCGGCAAGTTCGGCCTGCTGCTGGGAGTGCTGATCCTGCTGTGGATGCTGTTCGGCTGGTTTGGCGACGTGATCCGCGAAAGCCTGTCCGGCCGCTACCAGCGGCGCGAGGATGCCTCGTTCCGCTGGGGCATGAGCTGGTTCATCTTTTCCGAGGTGATGTTCTTCGCCGCCTTCTTCGGCGCGCTGTTCTACGTGCGGACCATCTCGGTGCCGGAGCTGGGCAACGAGCAGCACCAGCTGCTGTATCCCGGCTTTGCCGCCAGCTGGCCGCTGGCCACCGGCCCCGGCATCAGTGCCACCTACCAGGCGATGGGGCCGTGGGGGTTGCCGGCGGTCAATACCCTGATCCTGCTGTCGTCCGGCGCCACGCTGACCTGGGCGCACTGGGGGCTGCTGTCCGGCCTGCGGTGGCGGCTGGTGTTCGGTCTCGGGCTGACGGTGGTGCTGGGCGCACTGTTTCTCGGGCTGCAGATCTACGAGTACGCGCACGCGATGAACGAGCTAGGCCTGTCGCTGGCCTCCGGCGCCTACGGCATGACCTTCTTCATGCTCACCGGCTTTCACGGCCTGCACGTGCTGCTGGGCGCCATCATGCTGGCGGTGGTGTGGCTACGAGTGCTGCGCGGCCATTTCAATGCCGAGCACCACTTCGCCTTCGAGGCGGCGGCGTGGTACTGGCACTTTGTCGACGTGGTGTGGCTGATCCTGTTCGTGTTCGTGTACTGGCTGTAGCGGCGCAAGGCGGAAGCGCGTCAGCGCCCGTGGGGCAGCCACCAGCCGAGCATGCCGCCGGCCATCAGCAGCAGGAACAGCCCCAGCGACAGTGCCACGCGCAGGGTCAGCGCCTTGACGGTCTGGCGCGGTGCGTCGCCGCGGCTGACGCTGCGCAGGGCAAAGGCCAGGGTCAGCATGATCAGCAACAGCAGGGTGATGGCGGCAATCTTCATGACATGTTCTCCGGTGGGTGTAATCCAGTCTAGCAGCCGTGCCGGCTTTCGCCGCCAGCGTGGCCGGTTGCGACTGGCGTGGCTGTTGTGGTTGCTGGCGCTGCTGCCTTTCCTGCTGGCGTTGTGGCAGTGGCAGCGCGGCCAGCAGCGGCAAGCGCAGCTGGCCCACCATGAATTCAACCTGCGGCAGGCGCCGCAGCCGTTGGCCGCACTGGCCGCCAGCACGGCGCCGGCCGGCCAGCGTGCCTGGCTGCAGGTACGCGGCAGCGAGCCGGAGATCCGGGTGGCCAATGCCCTGCTCGGCGGCGCCAGCGGCATCCGCATCTGGCAGCCGGTGCAGCTGCCCGACGGCAGCTGGGTGGTGGTCGATCGGGGCTGGCTGCGCGGGCCGGCGGCCTATGTGCGCATCCCGCTGCCGCCGTTGCGGCTGCAGGGCTACTGGTTGCCGCGACCGCAGCCCTATCTGCTGTCCGGCGCGCGGGTGGCGGATAGTGGCGAGGTCGATGCGCTGGACTGGGCGGCACTGGCGCGGCGCCTGCCGGGGCGGCTGCATGACGGCCTGCTGGTGCTGGATGTGACCCTGCCGCCGCTAGCACCGTGGCCGGTGCGGCCGCCGTTCGATCCGCAGCGCCACTATGCCTATGCCTTGCAATGGCTGCTGCTTGGGCTATGCCTGACTACAGGAGCATGGATTGTGCAGAGGAGGGGTCGGGATGAGCGCTCGGGATCGCGGACGGATTAAGTTGCTGCTGATTGTGCTGCTGTGCGCGCTGCCGGTGCTGGCGTCGTGGCTGTCCTACCGCTGGCTGCCGCCGGCCGGCGGCAAGAGCTACGGCCAGCTGCTGGCGACACCGCTGCCGCAGGCGCGGCAGCCAGGTTGGCCGCAAGGGCGCTGGGTGCTGCTCGACGCCGCCGCGGCCTGTGGCCCGGCCTGCGAGCAGCGCCGCTTTGCGATGCGCCAGATCCACACCGCGCAGGGCGAGGCCGCCACGCGGCTGGTGCGGCGCCAGCAAGCCGATGCCGGGCTGCGCCAGGACGGCTTCTATCTGGTGGACCCGCACGGCAACGGCGTGCTGTTCTACCCGGATGGCGCCGCACCGGCGACGGTGATCAAGGAAATCCGCAGTGTGCTGAAAAACAATAACAGCCTCGGCTGAGTGGCCGCGGCAACGGCTGTCCGTGCTGGCGCGGGCAGGGAAGGGGCAGGATGAGACACGTGCTGTGGCTGGCCTTGTTGCTGGTGTGCATCGTGGTGCCGCTGGGGGCGTACGTGCGGCTGTCGGATGCCGGGCTTGGCTGTCCGGACTGGCCGGGCTGCTATGGCCGGCTGTCGCCGCTGCACGCGGCGCCGCTGATCCAGGAACAGCATGCGGCCAACCCTGACGGCCCGGTGAGCATGGCCAAGGCGTGGAAGGAAATGAGCCATCGCTATCTCGCCGCCAGTCTCGGTCTGCTGCTGCTGGCGCTGAACGTGCTGGCCTGGCGCCAGCGCCGGCTGCGAGGCTGGGCGGCGCTGCTGCTGTTGCTGGTGTGCGTACAGGGCGCGCTGGGAATGTGGACCGTTACCCTGTTGCTGAAACCAGCCATCGTCAGCGCCCACCTGCTGGGCGGCATGACGCTGGCGGCGCTGCTGGCCGCCTGCTGCTGGTGGCAGCGGCGCCTGCCGCAGCGCCATGCGGTGGGGGCGGTCAGCTTCGCGCTGGCGCTGTTGCTGCCCTTGCTGCTGCTGCTGCAGATCGCGCTCGGTGGCTGGGTATCGAGCAATTACGCGGCGCTGGCCTGTCAGGGCTTTCCGGCCTGCAACGGCGAGTGGTGGCCGGCGGGGCAGTGGCACGGCGCCTTTCATCTGCTGCGCGAGCTGGGCGAAGGCCCGGACGGCGCGCCGCTGCTGACTAGTCATCTGCTGACCATACACTGGGTGCACCGGCTGGGCGCCGCGCTGGTGTCGCTATTGTTGCTGTGGCTGGCGCTGCGGCTGTGGCGCCAGCCGCCGCTGCGGCCGCTGCTGTGCCTGCTGCTGGGTTGCTGGCTACTGCAGCTGTCGCTCGGTATCGGCAATGTGCTGTTGCAGCTGCCGCTGTCGCTGGCGGTGGCGCACAACGCCGGTGCCATGCTGCTGCTGATCGTCGCCACGCTGCTCTTGCTGTCGCTGAACCCCGCCCCGAGGAGAACACGATGAATGCCCTGACCGCCCCTTCCCTGCGTCGTCATGCCGGTGCCCTGTGGCAGCTGGCGAAACCGAAAGTGGTGGCGCTGATCGTGTTCTGCGCCGTGATCGGCATGGTGCTGGCGGTGCCGGGCTGGCCCGACCCCGGCCGCATGCTGGCCGCCACGCTCGGCATCGCGCTGGTGGCCGGTGCCGCGGCGATGATCAACTGCCTGGTGGAGCGCACCATCGACGCGCGCATGCGCCGTACCGCGCGCCGCGCCACCGCCAGCGGCGAGTTGGGGGCGGCCGAGACGCTATTGGTGGCGCTGACCGCACTGGGGCTGGGCATGGCGCTGCTGATCGCGCTGGTCAACGCGCTGACCGCGTGGCTGACCCTGGCCACCTTTGCCGGTTACGCCATCGTCTACACCCTGCTGCTGAAACCGAACACGCCGCAGAACATCGTGATCGGCGGCGCCAGCGGCGCGATGCCGCCCATCCTCGGCTGGGCGGCGATGACCGGCGAGGTCAGCGCCATGGCGATGGTGCTGTTCCTGATCATCTACACCTGGACGCCGCCGCACTTCTGGGCGCTGGCGCTGTACCGCCGCGACGACTACGCCCGCGCCGGCCTGCCGATGCTGCCGCTGACCCACGGCCAGTCGTTCACCACGCTGTCCATCCTGCTCTACACCGTGCTGCTGGCGGCGGTGACCCTGCTGCCGCTGGCGTTGCAGGCGGCGGGGGCGGTGTACCTGCTGGCGATCCTGCTGCTCAACGCGCGCTTTGTGCAGCTTGCCGCCCGCCTGCACCGTCATTATGCTGACGACTCCGCGCGGCGCTGCTTCCGCTGGTCGATCCAGTTCCTGACCTGGCTGTTCGCCGCACTGCTGCTAGACCGCGTCTTTTTCCTGCCCCTGAGTGGATGACCTCATGCCCTTGCTTGTACGTTTGCTGCTGCTTGTTGCCCTGATGACCGGATTGGCCGCCTGTGATGGCGCACCGCCGCCGCCGGCGTTCAAGGGCACCGACATCAGCGGTGCCAGCTTTGGCCAGCCGTTCACCCTCACCGGCCACGATGGCAAGCGCCACTCGCTGGACGAGTTCAAGGGCAAGGTGGTGGCGCTGTTCTTCGGCTATACCCACTGCCCGGACGTGTGTCCGACCACCATGCTGGAGTTCGCCCAGGCGGCCAAGCAGCTGGGCGCCGATGGTGACCGGCTGCAGGTGCTGTTCGTCAGCGTCGACCCGCAGCGCGACACGCCGCCGGTGCTGGCCGGCTACATCCCGCATTTCGACCCGCGCTTTCTCGGCCTGACCGGCAGCGAGGCGGAAGTCGCCGCCGTGGCCAGCAACTTCAAGATCGTCGCCCAGCGCCAGCCGGCGGCGGGCGGCGGCTACAGCGTGGATCACAGCGCCGGCAGCTATCTGTTCGATCGGGACGGCAAGTTGCGGGTGTATTTGCCCTACGCCACGCCGGCCAGCGATATCGCCCATGATGTAAAGGCCTTATTGGGTTAAACTCCGTAGTGACCGTTGTATCCTTTACTACCGCATTCCGGACGTCGTAACCGTGACCGATGACCTCACGCCAGGTGCCGCCAGTGGCAGCACCCCGCCAAGCATAGACCTGAGCAAATACACGCTGACCAGTGCGGCTGAAGTGGTGCATCACCTGCGCGGCATCGTGCAGCAGGGGCAGATGGTGACGGTATTTTCCAACAAGGGAAAATCCTTCATCCTGACCCGCATCCTGGAACTGGACAACGTCGCCCGCACCATGGTGCTGGACTGGGGCGCCAACGAGCACGCCAACAAGCTGTTCCTGGAGAGCGAGCGCAATATCTACGTCTGTTCGCCGGCGGGGGTCAAAACCCAGTTCACCACCGGCCAGCCGCGCCGCATCCGCTACCAGGGCGGCGACGCCTTCGAGGTAGACCTGCCGGAGCAGGTGATCAAGCTGCAGCGTCGCGAGTTCTTCCGCATTCCGACCCCGATCGCCAACCCGGTGCTGTGCCAGTTCCTGGACCATCCCGCCGGCGAGCTGGCGCTGCCGCTGGCCGACATCAGCCTCGGCGGTGCCGCGCTGGTGCTGTCGACGGCACAGGCGGCCAAGTTCCATATCGGTGACCACTACCAGGTGTCGATCGAGCTGAAGCCGTTCGGCGTGCTGCAGGTGCTGCTGGAAATCCGTCACCTGATTCCGGTTCAGCATAAAAACGGCCAGGAAAGCATCCGTGCCGGATGCTGCTTCGCCAATATGAACACCCCGCGCGAAACCATGGTGCAACGTTATGTGGCCAACCTTGAGCGCGAGCGCCGAGCTCTGGTACGCTGATCCCCATTATTGCAACGCATCAATATCATGACCCTGACCATTGCCCTCTCGAAGGGCCGCATTTTTGAAGAAACCCTGCCGCTGCTGGCCGCTGCCGGCATCGAACCTGCCGAAGCCCCGGAATCGTCGCGCAAGCTGATCATCGGCACCAACCGTCCCGACGTGCAGCTGGTGATCGTGCGCGCGTCCGACGTGCCGACCTACGTGCAGTACGGCGCCGCCGATCTCGGCATCGCCGGTCGCGACGTGCTGATCGAGCATGGTGGCGCCGGCCTGTACCAGCCGCTGGACCTCAACATCGCCAAGTGCAAGATGATGGTGGCGGTGGAAAACGGCTTCGACTACGACGCCGCGGTCAAGCACGGCGCGCGCCTGAAGATCGCCACCAAGTACCCGCAGATCGCACGCGAGCATTTCGCCGCCAAGGGCGTGCACGTCGACATCATCAAGCTGTACGGCTCGATGGAGCTGGCGCCGCTGGTCGGCCTCGCCGACGCCATCGTCGATCTGGTGTCCACCGGCAGCACGCTGAAAGCCAACAACCTGCTGGCGGTGGAACACATCATCGACATCAGCTCGCGACTGGTGGTGAACCAGGCCGCGCTCAAACTCAAGTACGACACCATCCAGCCGGTGCTGGACGCCTTTGCCGGCGCGGTGTCGCAGTAAGCCTATGCCTATTGCGGCCAACCTTGAGGTTGGCCGCAAGCCTATGGAGCCGTAACCATGCAACGCCTGTCTTCCTCCCAAGCCGATTTCGACGCCCGCCTCAAGGCGCTGCTGGCCTTTGAAACCGCCCAGGATCCGGCGGTCGACGCCGCCGTCGCCGCCATCTGCGACGACGTCAAGGCGCGCGGCGACGCGGCAGTGGTGGAATACACCAACCGTTTCGACCGCATGAGCGTGGCCGACATGGCGGCGCTGACGCTGAGCCGCGAGCAGTTGCAGGCCGCCCACGGCCGCCTGCCGGCGCACGTGCGTACCGCGCTGGAAGCCGCCGCCGAGCGCGTACGCCGCTACCACGAGAAGCAGCTGGCGCACTCGTGGAGCTACGAGGACGAGGACGGCACCCTGCTCGGCCAGCAGGTGACACCACTGGACCGCGTCGGCATCTACGTGCCCGGCGGCAAGGCGGCGTATCCCAGCTCGGTGCTGATGAACGCGCTGCCGGCCAAGGTCGCCGGCGTGGGCGAGATCATCATGGTGGTGCCGACGCCGAACGGCGAACAGAACGACCTGGTGCTGGCCGCCGCCTACATCGCCGGCGTCGACAAGGTGTTCACCTGTGGTGGCGCACAAGCCGTCGCCGCACTGGCCTACGGCACCGAGAGCGTGCCGCAGGTGGACAAGATCACCGGCCCCGGCAATGCCTACGTTGCCGCTGCCAAGCGCCGCGTGTTCGGCGTGGTCGGCATCGACATGGTGGCCGGCCCGTCCGAGATCCTGGTGATCTGCGACGGCGACACCGACCCGGACTGGATCGCGATGGACCTGTTCAGCCAGGCCGAGCACGACGAAATCGCGCAGGCCATCCTGCTGTCCCCGTCGGCGGACTTCATCGCCCGCGTCGAGGCCAGCATAGCGAAGCTGCTGCCGGCGATGCCGCGCCGCGCCATCATCGAGGCCAGCCTCGGCAACCGCGGCGCGCTGATCGAAGTGCGCGACCTGGACGAAGCCTGCGCCATCTCCAACTACATCGCGCCGGAGCACCTGGAGCTGTCGGTGGCGGAGCCGGAAGCGTGGCTGGACAAGCTACGCCACGCCGGTGCCATCTTCATGGGCCGCTTCACCTCGGAAAGCCTGGGCGACTACTGCGCCGGGCCCAACCACGTGCTGCCGACCAGCCGCACCGCGCGTTTTGCCAGCCCGCTGGGGGTGTACGACTTCCAGAAGCGCAGCAGCCTGATCCGCGTGTCGCACGCCGGGGCCCAGAAGCTGGGCAAGATCGCCAGCATCCTGGCGCATGGCGAGGGGCTGACCGCCCACGCCCGCGCCGCGGAACTGCGACTGGACCCGGCCGGCGACTGAGCGCGCCCAACCCTGTCTTGTCATGGCCAGCACTGCTGGCCATTTTCATGTCATGGCGCGGCGGCGCCACGCTGCTGCGCTGCCGCAGAAAAGCCGCCGCGGAGCTAGGCGCCCCCTGTCAAAACAGGTAGGATGAAAGTCTTGTGAATTGATTGTGTCGGGCTATGCCGGCAGTTCCATCCGGCGCCGCCGGTAACGAAATGTCGAATAAAATGTCTATACAGCAACTGTTCCGCCCCGACGTGCTGGCCATGCAGGCCTACCACGTTGCCGATGCCGCCGGCTTCATCAAGCTGGACGCCATGGAAAACCCGTACCGTCTGCCAGAAGCGCTGCGCAGCGAGCTGGGCCAGACCTTGGCCGATGTCGCCCTCAACCGTTACCCCGACCCGCACGGCGATGGCCTGAAGGCGCAGCTCAAGGCTGCCTTTGCGATCCCCGCCGCCGCCGATGTCATTCTCGGCAACGGCTCCGACGAAATCATCACCCTGATCACCCAGGCACTGGCCGCCCCCGACATCGTGGTGATGGCGCTGGAGCCGTCGTTCGTGATGTACCGGCTGAACGCGCAGTTCTCGCGCGTGCGCTACGTCGGCGTGCCGCTGGCCGCCGATTTCAGCCTCGACCTGCCGGCCACGCTGGCCGCCATCGCCAGCGAACAGCCGGCCGTGGTGTTCGTCTCCTACCCCAACAACCCGACCGGGCCGCGCTTTGCCCGCGCCGAGGTGCAGGCGATACTCGATGCCGCTCCGGGGCTGGTGGTGGTCGACGAGGCCTACCAGGCGTTTGCCGACGACACCTTCATGGATCTGGCCGGCAGCCACGAGCGCCTGATCGTGATGCGCACGCTGTCCAAGCTGGGCCTCGCCGGGCTGCGTCTGGGCTACGCCGCCGGTCACCCGGAGGTGATCGCGCAGCTGGACAAGGTGCGCCCGCCGTACAACATCAACGTGCTGACCCAGGCCGCCGCCAAGTTCGCGCTGCGCCACATCGAGGTATTCGACGCGCAGGCGGCGGAATTGCGCCGTGAACGCGAAAGGTTGGCCGCAGCGCTGGGCGCGCTGCCGCAGCTGAAGGTGTTCCCGTCGGAGGCCAACTTCCTCACCGTGCGCGTGCCGGATGCGCCGGCGCTGTTTGCCGCGCTGAAAGAGGCGCGCATCCTGGTGAAAAACCTGCACGGTTACCATCCACTGCTGGCCAACTGCCTGCGCCTGACCGTCGGCAGCCCGGCCGAAAACACCGCGGTCCTGGCCGCGATCACCACCTACTTTGCCTGAGCCACCATGCGCACCGCTACCGTTACCCGCAATACCCTGGAAACCCAGATCACCGCCACCGTCAATCTCGACGGCAGCGGCGTCGGCCGCTTTGACACCGGCGTGCCGTTTCTCGATCACATGATGGACCAGATCGCCCGCCATGGCCTGATCGACCTCGACATCAGCGCGCGCGGCGACCTGCACATCGATGCTCACCACACCGTCGAAGACATCGGCATCACCCTGGGCCAGGCCTTCGCCAAGGCCATCGGCGACAAGAAGGGCATCCGCCGCTACGGCCACGCCTACGTGCCGCTGGACGAGGCACTGTCGCGGGTGGTGATCGACCTGTCCGGCCGCCCGGGGCTGCAGTACCACATCCCGTTTACCCGCGCCGCCATCGGCGGTTTCGACGTCGACCTGTTCAGCGAATTCTTCCATGGCTTCGTCAACCACAGCATGGTGACGCTGCACATCGACAACCTGCGCGGCGTGAACAGCCACCACCAGGCCGAGACGGTGTTCAAGGCCTTCGGCCGCGCGCTGCGCATGGCGGTGGAGTTTGATGAGCGCATGGCCGGCCAGACGCCGTCCACCAAGGGGACGCTGACAGCATGAAGGTAGCCGTCATCGATTACGGCATGGGCAATCTGCACTCGGTGCTGAAGTCCGTGCAGAGCGTCAACGACATCGGCGCCGATATCTTCCTGACCTCCGATCCGGAGCGGGTGGTGAAGGCGGACAAGGTGGTGTTTCCCGGCCAGGGCGCGATGCCGGACTGCATGCGCGAACTGAACGCGCACGGCCTGGCCGAGGCGGTACGCGAGACCACGCAGACCAAGCCGTTCTTCGGCATCTGCGTCGGCGCCCAGCTGCTGTTCGAGCGCAGCGAGGAGGGCAATACCCCCGGCCTCGGCATCTTCAAGGGCGAGGTCAAACGCTTTGCGGCCAACCTGCGCGACGCACAGGGCGAACGCCTGAAAGTGCCGCACATGGGCTGGAACCGCGTGTTCCAGACCGTGGCTCACCCGCTGTTTGCCGGTATCGAAGACGGCGAGCGTTTCTATTTTGTGCACAGTTACCACTTTGCACCGCAGGACCCGCAGCTGACGCTGGCACAAAGCGAGTACCCCGACCGGTTTTCCTGTATCGTCGGACGTGGCAATATCTTTGCCACCCAATTTCACACCGAAAAGAGCCATCGCGCCGGACTTCAGATGATGAAGAATTTCCTGGCCTGGGATGGCACTGTTTAACTTACCGAAGATTCTGTTCGCACCATGCTGCTGATACCTGCTATCGACCTCAAGGATGGTCAATGCGTACGCCTGAAACAGGGCGTGATGGACGACGCCACCGTTTTCTCCGATGACCCGGTCAAGGTCGCGCTGCACTGGCGTGACCAGGGCGCCCGCCGCCTGCACCTGGTGGATCTGAACGGCGCCTTTGCCGGCAAGCCGAAGAACCTGTCGGTGATCCGCGACATTCTCGGCGCGGTCGGCGACGACATGCCGGTACAGCTCGGCGGCGGCATTCGCGACCTGGATACCATCGAGAAGTACTTCGATCTGGGCCTGAAATACGTGATCATCGGCACCGCCGCGGTGAAGAATCCGGGCTTCCTGCACGATGCCTGTGACGCCTTCCCCGGCCAGGTGATCGTCGGTCTCGACGCCAAGGACGGCATGGTCGCCATCGACGGTTGGGCCAAGGTCACCACCCACAACGTGATCGACCTCGCCAAGCGCTTCGAGGACTACGGCGTGAACTCGGTGATCTACACCGATATCGGCCGCGACGGCATGATGAACGGCGTCAACATCGACGCCACCGTCAAGCTGGCGCAGGCACTGACTGTTCCGGTGATCGCCTCCGGCGGCCTGACCAATCTCGACGACGTGCGCAACCTGTGCGCGGTGGAGAGCGAAGGCATCGAGGGCGCCATTACCGGCCGCGCCATCTACGAAGGCAGCATCGATTTTGCCGCCGCGCAGGATCTGGCCGACGAACTGTCCGAAGCCTGAGGCAGTTTGCAATCATCTCCAGGGTTGGCCGCAAGCGCTTGCGGCCAACCTTCAGTACAGAACACCATGTCTCTAGCCAAACGCATTATCCCCTGCCTGGACGTGACCGCCGGTCGTGTGGTCAAGGGCATCAATTTTGTCGGCCTGCGCGATGCCGGCGACCCGGTCGAAATCGCCAAGCGCTATAACGAGCAGGGCGCCGACGAGCTGACCTTCCTCGACATTACCGCCAGTTCCGACGACCGCGACCTGATCCTGCACGTGATCGAGTCGGTGGCGGAACAGGTCTTCATCCCGCTGACGGTGGGCGGCGGCGTGCGCCAGGTGGCGGATATCCGCCGCCTGCTCAACGCCGGCGCCGACAAGGTCAGCATCAACACCGCGGCGATCACCAACCCCGACCTGGTGCGCGAGGCCGCCGACAAGTTCGGCAGCCAGTGCATCGTGGTGGCGGTCGACGCCAAGGCGGTGTCGCCGGCCAACGACCGCTGGGAGATTTTCACCCACGGCGGACGCAAGGCCACCGGGCTGGACGCGGTGGAGTGGGCGGTCAAGATGGCGGAATACGGCGCCGGCGAAATCCTGCTGACCAGCATGGACCGCGACGGCACCAAGATCGGCTTCAACCTGCCGCTGACGCGGGCGGTGTCGGATGCGGTGCCGGTGCCGGTGATCGCCTCCGGCGGCGTCGGCAACCTGCAGCATCTGGTGGAAGGCGTGACGCTGGGCAAGGCCGACGCGGTGCTGGCCGCCAGCATCTTCCATTTCGGCGAGTACACCGTGCGGCAGGCGAAAGAAGCGATGCGCGCCGCCGGCATCGAAGTGCGTTTGTAAAGGTTGGCCGCAATGACTGCTCTGAACTGGCTGGATGAAGTGAAGTGGGACGACAAGGGGCTGGTGGTCGCCATCGCCCAGGATGCCAACACGGGTCGCGTGCTGATGGTCGCCTACATGAACCGCGAGTCGCTGCAGCTGACCGCCGAAACCGGCATCGCCCACTACTGGACGCGCTCGCGCCAGAAACTGTGGAAAAAGGGCGAGGAGTCCGGCCACCTGCAAACGGTGAAAGAACTGCGCCTCGACTGCGATGGCGACGTGATCACCATGCAGATCGAACAGGCCGGCGGCATCGCCTGCCACACCGGCCGCGAAAGCTGCTTCTATCGCGTGCTGCGCGACGGCGAGTGGCAGGTCACCGACGCGGTGCTCAAGGATCCGCACGCCATCTACGGCGCGCATCAGCACTGAGCCGCAGGGCAAGGGTTGCCCCTCTACGCCTTGTTATCGAATTGTCACAGAATCGACATATACTGGCCGCGCTGACGGTTTGAAAGGATGCACATGATTGCCGCTGACGTATTACAGCACATTGGTGACACGCTGGAAGCCCGCAAGGAATCCAGCCCCAGCTCGTCCTACGTGGCCTCGCTGTTCCACAAGGGCGAGGATGCGATCCTGAAGAAAGTGGCGGAAGAAGCAGCCGAGGTGCTGATGGCGTCCAAGGACAAGGACCGCCTGCATCTGGTGCGCGAAGTGGCCGACCTGTGGTTCCACACCATGGTGCTGCTGGCGCATCACGGCCTGCGCCCGGAAGACGTACTGGTGGAGCTGAAGCGCCGCGAGGGCATCTCCGGCCTCGACGAGAAAGCCGCGCGCAACCCGCAGTCCTGAGGCGGAGAGAGAGTAGACATGAGCGATTGTATTTTCTGTAAGATTGCGGCCGGCGACATCCCGGCCAACAAGGTATACGAAGACGACGATGTGGTGGCCTTCCACGACATCAAGCCGGCCGGCGATGTGCACTTCCTGCTGGTGCCGAAACGGCACGTCGAGTCGCTGGCGCACTGCAGCGCCGACGACGCGGCGATGCTGGGCAAGCTGATGCTGCTGGTGCCGAAGCTGGCCGCCGGGCAGGGTCTGGCCGGCGGCTTCAAGACTGCGATCAACACCGGGCGCGGTGGCGGCCAGGAAGTGTTTCACCTGCACGTACACGTCTACGGCAACAAATAACCATGCGACGCAGTGCGTCCGTTCAACATTGAGGTAGTGGTCATGGGTTCTTTTAGCATCTGGCACTGGCTGATCGTTTTGTTGGTGGTGGTACTGGTCTTCGGTACCAAGAAATTGCGCAATATCGGCCAGGACCTGGGCGGCGCCGTCAAGGGCTTCAAGGAAGGCATGAAGGGCGAGGAAGGCGACAAGCCGGAGCAGGGCGGCCGCGTGATTGATGTCGACCAAGACAACAAGAAGTAAGCCGCGTGTTTGATATCAGCTTCGGTGAACTGCTGATTGTCGGCCTGGTGGCCCTGATCGTTCTGGGGCCGGAACGGTTGCCGACCGTCGCCCGTACCATCGGTGCGCTGGTCGGCCGCGCGCAGCGCTTTGTCGCCAGCGTCAAGTCCGACATCCATCAGCACAGCCAGATGGCCGGTTTCGACGACCTGAAGCAGGACGTGCAGCAGGCGGCCGACGCCTTCCGCAGCCAGATCGAGAGCGAAGTCGCCGGCGTGCGCGAGCTGTCGCAGCAGATCGGGCAGACGGCGCAGGCGGTGGAGCAGGAGGCCGGCCAGCTGTTGGACGAGGCGGCACGCCAGATCGCCCCGCTGGCCGAACCTGCGGCCGACAGCAACGGTGCGACTGCCGTGCCGGCCGCGGTGGCGGACGATAATCAGCTGGATCTTTTCGAGGCGGCGCCGTCTGCGGCACCGCCGGACAACCCTGTGGTCAAAGTGCGCGAATGAGCGATCAACAACCTTTGCTCGCGCACCTGATCGAGCTGCGCAGCCGTGTGGTGCGCATTACGCTTGGCATCGTGGTGTGCTTCCTGGCGCTGTTCCACTGGTCCGGCGACATCTACCACCTGCTGGCCAAGCCGATGCTGGACGTGCTGCCGGCCGGCACCAACATGATTGCCACCGACGTGACCGCGCCGTTCTTCGTGCCGGTCAAGGTCACCATGCTGGTCGCCTTCCTGCTGTCGCTGCCCAATACCATGTACCAGATCTGGGCCTTTGTCGCGCCCGGGCTGTACAACCACGAGAAGCGGCTGGTGCTGCCGCTGGTGATCTCCAGCGTGCTGCTGTTCTTTGTCGGCATGGCCTTTGCCTACTTCGCGGTGTTCCCGGTGGTGTTCGGCTTCATGAGCGCGGTGACGCCGGAAGGCGTGTCGATGATGACCGACATCGACAAATACCTGTCCTTCGTGCTCGGCATGTTTGTCGCCTTCGGTGTGACCTTCGAAGTGCCGATCGTGGTGATCGTGCTGCATCGCATGGGTGTGGTCAGCCTGGCGCAGCTGCGCGAAGGCCGCCCCTACGTCATTGTCGGTGCCTTCGTCATCGCCGCGGTGGTGACACCGCCGGATGTGCTGTCGCAGATCATGATGGCGGTGCCGCTGTGGCTGCTGTACGAAGCCGGCATCCTGATGGCGGTGCTGACCGGCCGCCAGACGGAGGTGAGCCATGACTAATGCCCGCCTGTTCCACTGGGGTGCGGTCTGCAGCCTGATCGCGCTGATCCTGCTCAGTCTGGCGTGGGAGCTGGTGCTGGCGCCGCTGCGTCCCGGCGGCTCCTTCCTGGTGCTGAAGGCGGTGCTGCTGCTGCTGCCGCTGATGGGGGTGCTGCGCCAGCGTGTCTACACCTACCAGTGGTCCAGCATGTTCATTCTCGCCTTCTTTGCCGAAGGCGTGATGCGCGCTTGGTCGGATAGCGGACTGTCGCAAACGCTGGCCTTGTTCGAGGTGCTGCTGACGGTGTGCTACTTCGCCAGTGTCGTGCTTTTTGTCAGGGCGATCCGTTTACAGCAGCCCTGAACCGGGTTTTGTGCAGCAAAAAGCCAGCTTCCTGTAAGCTGGCTTTTGTTATTGGCGCCGCGTATGGTGCTCAATTGAAATCATTTGTTTATAATCAATCAAAAGATATTTGCAAGTTGGCCATGCCGTGCTAATAATGATGCCGCTTGCCAATGCCGGCCGCAGCTTTCGTTGCCCACGAAGACCCAAAGGCGATGCCTTGACAAAGACCGCATATGAATAATCAGGAACACAAAGGCGCACAGGCGGATATTTCGCAACGTGCCACCCATCTGGATCCCTTGCTGGACTGCCTGTTCGAACTGACACGGCAGCACGGCATCACCACCACCCGCGACTCGCTGATTGCCGGCATCCCGCTGGAAGAACAGCGGCTGACCCCGGCGATGTTCTCGCGCGCGGCGCGGCGCGCCGGCCTGGTGTCGCGGGTATTGCGCAAGCCGCTGCACGAGCTGCCGGCGGCGCTGTTGCCGGCGGTGCTGCTGCTCAACGGCAACGACGCCTGCCTGCTGCGCGAGATCGACGCCGACGGTAACTACTACATTAGCCCGGCCGAGTTGCCGGAAGCGGTGCAGGTGCTGAGCGGCAGCGAGCTGGCCGCGCGCTACAGCGGGCTGGCCATCGTGGTCAAGCCGCGCTTCCGCTTCGACAAGCGGGTGCCGGAGCTGAACAAGGCACGTACCCAGCACTGGTTCTGGCACGCCATCCTGCAGGGGCGTCCGCTGTACCGCGACGCGCTGATCGCCGCTTTCTTCGTCAACGTGTTCGCACTGGTGTTTCCGCTGTTCTCGATGAACGTGTACGACCGCGTGGTGCCCAATATGGCGTTTGACACGCTGTGGGTGCTGGGGCTGGGCGTACTGCTGATCCTGGTATTCGATTTCATCCTCAAGCTGACCCGCGGCTACCTGATCGACCTGGCCAGTAAGCGGGTGGACGTGATGCTGTCGGCACTGATCATGGAGCGCGTGCTCGGCATCCGCATGGAGGCGCGACCGGCCTCGGTCGGTGCCTTTGCGGCCAACCTTCGCGCCTTCGAGACGGTACGCGACTTCATCGCCTCCGCCACGGTGACCACGCTGGTGGACGTGCCGTTCGCGTTGCTGTTCGTGTTCGTGATCTTCTGGATCTCGCCGTGGATGGTGTTGCCGCCGCTGGTGGCGATCCTGCTGATGCTGCTGCTGGCGTTCACGGTACAGGGGCAGATGCAGGAGCTGACCGAGACCACCTTCCGCGCCTCGTCGCAGCGCAACGCCCACCTGGTGGAAAGCCTGGTCGGCCTGGAAACCATCAAGACCCTCGGCGCCGAAGGCGTGCTGCAGGGGCGCTGGGAGAAGGCGACGCTGTTCCTGGCGCAGGTCGGCAGCCGCCTCAAGTTCCTGTCGGCGGTGACCATGAACTTCGCCGGTTTCATCCAGCAGCTGATGTCGGTGTCGATCATCATCATCGGTGTCTACCTGATCAAGGAGGGGCTGTCGTCGGTCGGCGGCCTGATCGCCTGCACCATGCTGGCCGGTCGCGCCATTGCGCCGATGGGCGCGGTGGCCGGACTGATGACGCAGTTCAACAACGCCAAGTCGTCGCTGGACTCGCTGGAAGGGCTGATGAAAATGCCGGTGGAGCGCGAAGAGGAAGCCACCTTCTTCCACCGTACCCACTTCAACGGCGACATCGAGTTCTCCAACGTATCGTTCACCTATCCCAACAGCCCGCTTGGCGCGCTGCACAATGTGTCGTTCCGTATCCGGGCCGGCGAGAAGGTGGCCATCCTCGGCCGTGTCGGCTCCGGCAAGTCCACCATCCAGAAGCTGATCATGGGCCTGTACCAGCCGCAGCAGGGTTCGACCCGCATTGACGGTGTCGACCTGCGCCAGATCGATCCGGCCGAGTTGCGCCGCAACGTCGGCTACGTGTCGCAGGAGCCGGTACTGTTCTACGGCACGCTGCGCCAGAACATCAGCATGGGCCAGCCGCACGTACACGATGCCAGTATCGCCGCCGCCGCGGATCTGGCCGGGCTGAGCGAGTTCGTCAACAGCCATCCGGAAGGCTTCGACATGGTGATCGGCGAGCGCGGCGAATCGCTGTCCGGCGGCCAGCGCAAGGCGATCACCATCGCCCGCGCGCTGCTGAACGCCCCGCCGATCATGCTGCTGGACGAACCGACCAGCAATATGGACCACAGTACCGAGGCGGCGATGAAACGTACCTTCGAGAAAATCATGCCGGGCAAGACCATGGTGCTGGTGACGCACCACACCGCGCTGCTGGATCTGGCGGATCGCATCATCGTGATCGACCAGGGCCGCATCCTGGCGGATGGTCCGAAGGCAGAGGTGGTCCAGGCCCTGCAACAAGGCAAGATCGGAAGGGCACAAGTATGAAAAAACTGATCAACAAACTGTGGCAAACGTCGCAGGCCAAGCGCAGCCCGCTGGTGCGCCGCGTGCTGGACTGGACCACGGCGGAAGACCTGCAGGACCGCCAGGATTTTGCTGCCGACGCCGAGTGGGCGATTCTGGAGCAGAATCCGCAGCGGCCGCGCATGTTTATCTGGGTGATCGGCCTGTTCCTGGTGTCGGCGGTGCTGTGGTCGGCGTTCGCCACGCTCGACGAAGTGGCGCGCGGCGAGGGCAAGGTGGTACCGACCAGCCAGATCCAGCATCTGCAGAGCCTGGATGGCGGCGTGGTGTCGAAGATCCTGGTGAAAGAGGGCGATATCGTCGAACGCGGCCAACTGTTGCTGCAGGTCGACAACACCCGCTTCGTGTCCTCGCTCAACGAAAACCAGTCGCAGGTGCTGTCGCTGCAGGCCAAGGCCTCGCGGCTGCGGGCCCTGGCAGAAGGCAAGCCGTTCTCGCTGCCGCCGGAAGTGACCAGCCAGGCGCCGGAAATCGCGCGTCAGGAAATGGATCTCTACCAGTCCAAACGCATGGAGCTGGACGCCAACGTTTCCATCGCCCGCCAGCAGCTGGCGCAGCGGACCGAAGAGCTGAACGAGGCGCGCGCGCGGCGCGAACAGGCCAACCAGGGGCTGGAACTGACCATGCGCGAGTTGACGGTGACGCGGCCGCTGCTGAAGTCCGGTGCGGTGTCCGAGGTCGACGTGTTGCGGCTGGAGCGTGATGTGTCGCGCTATCGCGGCGAACGCGACATGTCCAATGCGCAGGTGCCGAAGATCCAGTCCGCGATCAGCGAGGCTAACCGCAAGATCCAGGAGGTGGAGCTGGCGTTCCGCAACCAGGCCAGTACCGAGCTGTCGGAAACGCTGGCCAAGCTGAGCACGCTCGGCGCCGGCAGTGCCGCGCTGCAGGACAAGGTCAACCTCACCGAGGTCCGCTCGCCGGTGCGCGGTGAGGTCAAGCGCCTGCTGGTCAACACCGTCGGTGGCGTGGTCCAGCCGGGCCGCGACATTCTCGAGATCGTGCCGCTGGACGATTCGCTGCTGATCGAGGCCAAGGTCTCTCCGCGCGATATCGCCTTCCTGCATCCGGGGCAGCCGGTGTTTGTCCGTTTTACCGCCTATGACTCCACTATCTACGGCGGCCTCAAGGGCAAGCTGCATCAGATTGGTGCCGACTCCATCACCGACGACAAGGGCAACACCTACTACGTGGTCAAGGTCAAGACCGATGCCGCGCACCTGAGCGAGAAGAAACTGCCGATCATCCCCGGCATGGTGGCGGAAGTCGACATCATCACCGGGCACAAGAGCGTGCTGAACTACCTTCTGAAACCGGTATTACGTGCCAAAGCACAAGCCCTGAGCGAACGCTGACATGCCGACACTACTCATCACCAGCAGTCCCTCATTGAAGGACCACTTGCAAGCCGCTCTCGATCGCGAGCTGGAAGTGTACGACGCCTTGTCGGCCCTGGCCGAGCAGCCGCAGCGCTGCGCCCAGGGGGTGGTGTGGGTGGATGCCGACAATCAGGATGAGGCGCTGCTGGCGCGGCTGTGCCGCGGCGATTTCGGCCGTGCCCGCGTGATCGTGCTGAGCAGCACGCCGTCCGACCGCCAGGCGGTGCAGTGGCTGGGGGCGGGGGCGGCCGGTTACCTCAACGCCTTCTCGCAGCCGGAAACGCTGCAGCAGGTCAGCGCGGTGGTGGCGGCGGATGGCATCTGGGTCGGTGTCGGCCTGATGCAGCAATTGTGCGCCCGTTTCGGCCAGGTCGCCCGCACCGACAGCCCGCTGCTGGCACAGCTGACCGAGCGCGAACGCGAAGTGGTCGGCCACCTGCGCGAGGGCAAGAGCAACAAGCAGATCGCCCGCGACATGGACATCTCCGAACGCACGGTCAAGGCCCACCTCACCGCCATTTTCGGCAAGCTGGGGGTGCCGGACCGGGTGCAACTGCTGCTGAAACTGTCCAGCTGACGCGTACTGCCCTTTAGTACAACTCCCTTCAGTACCATAGCCGCCCCCCACGCTCGCCTCTACAACTAGAGAATCAATAACGAGTGTGGGGGTTTTATCATGGCTACCGCTACCAACATTGCCCAAGGCAGGGTCGTCGCCATCATCGGCAAGATCATCGCCATCGCGCCGGACGGCAGCGAGCGCATCCTGAAACTGGGCGACATCGTAGCCACCGGCGACCGCCTGATCATCCCCGCCGACGGCGTGATCGAGCTGCAGTCGGCCAGCGGTAATATCGTGCGTATCGCCGAAGCCCGCGACCTCACCATCACCGATGATGTGTTCAACACCGCCTCCGGTGACGCCAGCGATGCGGCCATCGCCACGCTCAGTCCGGAAGCCGAACAGGCACTGGCGGCACTGGAACGCGGCCAGGATCCGTTGCAAGAGCTGGAAGCCACCGCAGCCGGCCTGGCGGCGGGGGGCGGCGAAGACGGCGGCAACTCCTTCACCCGCATCGGCCGCGTGGCCGAGGGCATCAGCCCGCTGTCGCTGGACAACGGGCTCGACAGCGGCAACCCGCCACTGCAACAGGCCTCGCTTGGTGACGCCGTGCTCATCCCGGCAACCCCGAGCATTCAGGTGGGCCAGCCGGGCATTGCGACCGGTGATGTCACCGTTGAAGAGGGTCTGGATGCCGTGTTCGGTGTCAGCATCACCGCTGCCGCTGCCGGCAGCAGCCTGGTGTTGGTCTTCGGCAATGGCTCTGCCCTGTCGCCGGCCGACTACGCCGCCACGACTTTCCAGTACAGTACCGACGGCGGGGTCAGCTGGAATGACTACACCGGCGCCATCGCGATCAACGCCGGCGCCAGCCAGTTGCTGGTGCGCACCAGCACCGTCGACGACAGCGTGGATGAGGCCAACGAGAACTTCACCCTGAGCGCCACGCTGAGCAGTGGCGGTGCCAGCTACAGCGACAGTGCGGTGGCCACCATCGTCGACAATGACGTGCCGACCATTCGTTTTGGCAATCCGGAGGCGGAAAGCGGCGATATCACCGTGCCGGAAGGCAATCCGGCGACCTTTGAACTGCACGTCACCGGCGCCGCCGCCGGCAGCACGCTGCAGCTGACCCTGGCCGACGGCACCGCGCTGAGCCCGGCGGACTACGCTTCCGGCAACTTCCAGTACAGCACCGACAATGGCGTCAGCTGGACGACCTACAGTGGCGCCATCACGTTGGCCGCAGGCGATAGCGACCTGTTGATCCGCACCACCACGGTCGGTGACAGCGTCGACGAGGCGAACGAAACCTTCACCCTCGGCGCCACGCTGAACAGCAACGGCAGCAGCTACGGCGACAGCGCCATCGCCACCATCGTCGACGACGACATCCCGAGCATCTTCTTCGGCGAGAGCGACACCGCCAGCGGCGACATCCTGGTGCCGGAAGGCGACCCGGCCACCTTTGAACTGCACGTAACCGCCGCCGCCGCCGGCAGCACGCTGCAGCTGACCCTGGCCGACGGCACCGCGCTGAGCCCTGACGACTACGCCGCCGGTACCTTCGAGTACAGTACTGACAACGGTGTCAGCTGGAGCAGCTACAGTGGCGCCATCACGCTGGCCGCCGGTGACACCGATCTGCTGATCCGTACCACCACGGTCGGTGACAGCGTTGACGAAGCGAACGAAACCTTCACCCTCGGTGCCACGCTGAGCAGCAACGGCAGCAGCTATGGCGACAGTGCCACCGCCACCATCGTCGATGACGACATCCCCACCATCTTCTTCGGCGAGAGCGACACCGCCAGCGGCGACATCACCGTGCCGGAAGGCGAGCCGGCCACCTTCGAGCTGCACGTTACCGGGGCCGCCGTCGGTAGCACACTGCAACTGACCCTGGCCGACGGCACCGCGCTGAGCCCGGCGGACTACGCTTCCGGCAACTTCCAGTACAGCACCGACAATGGCGTCAGCTGGACGACCTACAGTGGCGCCATCACGTTGGCCGCAGGC
>NZ_JAQQLA010000011.1 GCF_028548395.1 Vogesella indigofera
ACACCGATCTGCTGATCCGTACCACCACGGTCGGTGACAGCGTTGACGAAGCGAACGAAACCTTCACCCTCGGTGCCACGCTGAGCAGCAACGGCAGCAGCTATGGCGACAGTGCCACCGCTACCATCGTCGACGACGACATCCCTTCCATCTTCTTCGGCGCGAGCGACACCGCCAGCGGCGACATCACCGTGCCGGAAGGCGAGCCGGCGACCTTCGAACTGCACGTCACAGCTGCTGCCGCCGGTAGCACGCTAGTACTGACGCTGGCTAACGGCAGCGCGCTGAGCCCCGACGATTATGCGGCCGGTACCTTCGAGTACAGTACTGACAACGGTGTCAGCTGGAGCAGCTACAGCGGTGCCATCGCGTTGGCCACAGGCGATACCGATCTGCTGATTCGTACCACCACGGTGGGTGATAATGCGGAGGAAATTGATGAAACCTTCACCCTCGGTGCCACGCTGAGCAGCAACGGCAGCAGCTATGGTGACAGCGCCACCGCCACCATTATTGATGATGACACCCCGACCATTTTCTTCGGTGCGAGCGACACCGCCAGCGGTGACATCTTGGTGCCGGAAGGCGAGCCGGCTACTTTCGAGCTGCACGTCACCAGTGCCGCCACCGGCAGCACGCTGCAGCTGACCCTGGCCGACGGCACGGCGCTGAGTCCGGCGGACTACGCTTCCGGTACCTTCCAGTACAGCACCGACAATGGCGTCAGCTGGACGATCTACAGCGGTAGCATCGCCTTGGCTGCAGGTGATACCGATCTGCTGATCCGTACCACCACAGCGGAGGATAGTGTCGACGAGGCCGATGAAACCTTCACCCTCGCTGCCACGCTGAGCAGCAGTGGCAACAACTATGGTGACAGCGCCAGCGCCACCATCGTCGACGACGACACCCCGAAAATCTTCTTCGGTGCGAGTGACACGGCAACCGGCAACATTCTGGTGCCGGAAGGCGAGCTGGCCACCTTCGAGCTGCACATCACCGGCGCCGCCGCCGGCAGCACGCTGGTGCTGACCCTGGCCGACGGTACGGCGCTGAGCCCGGCGGACTACGCTTCTGGCAACTTCCAGTACAGCACTAATAATGGCGTCAGCTGGACCATCTACAGTGGCAGCATCGCCTTGGCCGCCGGCGATACCGACCTGCTGATCCGTACCACCACGGCAGAGGATAGTGTCGACGAGGCCGATGAAACCTTCACCCTCGGTGCCACGCTGAGCAGTAACGGCAGCAGCTACGGCGACAGCGCCATCGCCACCATCGTCGACGACGACACTCCGAAAATTTTCTTCGGCGAGAGCGACACCGCCAGCGGCAACATCACCGTACCGGAAGGCCAGCTGGCTACCTTCGAGTTGCACATCACCGGCGCCGCCGCCGGCAGCACGTTGCAACTGACCCTGGCCGACGGCACCGCGCTGAGCCCGGCGGACTACGCTTCCGGCAGCTTCCAGTACAGCAGTGACGGCGGCAGCAGCTGGACGACCTACAGCGGCAGCATCACGTTGGCCGCGGGCGACAGCAACCTGCTGATCCGCACCACCACGGTGGATGACAGCAGTGACGAAGCAAACGAAACCTTCACCCTCGCTGCCACGCTGAGCAGCAACGGCAGCACTTACCAGGACAGCGCCACCGCCACCATCGTGGATGACGACTATCCGCCACCGGTGTTCTACGGTGATGACGGCGCTTGGCAGATGAACTACGACTCCAAGCACCAGACGTTCGACCTGCGTGCCAAGAGCGGCAACATCACCCTGTTCGCCGGCCGCACCATTCACTGGGACATCTGGGTCGACAATATCAATGCTGCCGGGCTCTCCCTGCTGGCATCGTCCTTGCCGACCGGCACCACCGGCTACTGGGAAAAACTGTATACCGCCAACGGTGACACCCTGTTCCGCTTCTACCTGACTGCCGGTGAAAACGATGTAGTGATGAGCCAGAGCAGCAGCACCGGGCAGTTCGAGATCCAGCTGCTTGGTGGCGGCATCTCCGATAGCACCAACGTGCACATCATCAACTCGGACGAGTACGTGAAACCGCACAGCAACTACGCGGATAACTACGCCACAGACTTTGACAGTGCTACGGCGGGCAACGATGCCGATCGTGACTGGCTGAGCAGTGATACCAATGGTGGCGAGTTTGCGGTCAGCGGCCCGGTATCGGTTGCCGGACAGACGCTGGATGTGCAGGGCGGCAATGACATGATTTACGGTAGTGTCGGCACAGACACCCTCAGCGGTGGTGCCGGTGACGATTTCATCGATGGTCGTGCCGGCAACGATACCCTGTATGGCGGTGCCGGTAACGACGTGCTGATGGGCGGGCTGGGCAATGACACCCTGTACGGCGGCGATGGCAACGATGTGCTGTATGGCGGTTTCGGCAATGACACGCTGATTGGCGGCGCGGGCAGCGACACCTTCAAGTGGAGCCTTGGTGATCAGGGGCTGGGTGGTGGTGCGGCCACCGATATCGTCAGCGTTAACGACTTTAAAACCAGTGAAGGTGACTCCCTCGATCTGCGCGACCTGCTACAAGGGGAAAACAGCAGTAATCTCCAGCAATACCTGCACTTCAGCGCGGACGGTAGCAACACGCTGGTCCAGATCAGTTACAGCGGTGAGTTCGACGGCAGTAACTATGGCACTGCCACCGATCAGCAGATTGTGCTGACCGGCGTGGCACTGGACACCCTGGCCGGGGTGGGGGCGACCGATCAGCAAATCATCGACATGCTGAAAAACAATTCCAACCTGAAAACGGATTGAGGCAAGGGGAAAAGGGGAACAAAAGGCCGGCAACGGCTTGAGAGCAGTCAGAGTCCACTGGCTGATCTCAGGCAGTTGCCGGTCTTTTTTTGTTATCCGAGGTTGGGCTTGCGGCCAACCTCACTTAAACTGGAACAGCAATTGCTAGTCTGTGTACAACTTTTGCCGGAGCGTTGCTGTGAATAACATACCGATGCGGGATTCCCTGGTACTGAACTCCCACTTTCAGCCCATCTATAGCTTGGCGCACCGGCGCACGGTTGGCATGGAGGCGCTGCTGCGGGCGTCGGAGGACGAGGTCTCGCTGTCGCCGCTGGAGGTGTACCAGCGCTATATCCGCCGCGACGAGCGGGTGGCGATGGACCTGGCGGTGTGTGCCGCGCATTGCCAGCGCTTTGCCGCCGCCGGCCATGCCCAGCGCTGGCTGTTCCTCAATGTCGATGCCATGACGCTGTCCGATCCTGACTATGCGACGCAGCTGGGCGAGATCATCGTGGCGTCCGGCATCGCGCCGCAGTCGGTGGTGCTGGAGGTGCTGGAGCAGGCGATCGAGCTGGATGCGCGGCTGCTGGAGGGGGTGGCGCTGTTGCGGGAGCAGGGCTGCCTGCTGGCGATCGACGATTTCGGCGTCGGCCATTCCAATATCGACCGGGTGTGCAGCCTGGAGCCGGATTTCGTCAAGTTTGACCGCCACCTGCTGCGCAGCGCGGTGACCCAGCAGCGCACGCGCACCCTATTGTCGCGCCTGGTGCGGCTGATGCACGAGATTGGTGCGCTGGTGGTGGTGGAAGGGGTGGAAAGCGACTCCGACGTGGTGGTGGCGCTGGATTCCGGCTGCGACCTGGTGCAGGGCTACTACGTGGCACGCCCTGCGGCGGTGCCGGACAGCGACCAGCTGATCACGCCGCGGCTCGACGCCAAGTGGGACGAGCTGATGAACCGCGAACTGCTACGGCGCAAGCTCAACCGTCGCCAGATGGAGTTGTCGCGGCAGGCCTTTGTGCAGACGGCGATCGCGCTGATGCAGGGTAGCGAATTCGAGGTGGCGGCAAAACCGATGTTGCAGCTGCCGGACGTGATCCGCTGCTTCCTGCTGGATCAGGAAGGCCGCCAGCAGGGGCGCAACCTCAATTCCGGGCGCAACGGGAACGGGGACAATCTGCGCTTTTCCCCGCTGGAGGACACCACCGGCGCGGTGTGGTCGCGGCGCGCCTATTTCCAGCACGCGATCGACCAGCCCGGTGTGCTGTACATGAGCGAGCCCTACCTGTCGATGACCGATACCCGCATCTGCGTCACGCTGTCGATGGCGATCGAGATCGACGAGGTGCAGCACGTGCTGTGCAGCGACGTGCTGATGCCGGGGGCGGGGCGCAGCCTGTAGCCGTTGCCGGCACCAAGCAGAAAGGTGACTCGCGAGTCGCCTTTTTGCTTGCCGTGGTGGTGCTCAGTTACCGGGCTGGATGCTGGCCGCCGGCGTCTCGGCCAGCGTTTCGAACAGGGTGACCACCTGCTGTACACCGCTGGTGCGGCTGGCGACATCGGCGGCGGCGGCGCCTTCGCTGGCGGTGACCAGGCCAAGCAGGTAGACCACGCCGCGGTCAGTCACCACCTTGATCGCTTGTGGCGGGTAGCCCTTGCCTTCCAGCAGGCGGGTGCGCACCTTGGTGGTGATCCACAGGTCATTGTTCTTCTGCGCCAGCGTCGCGACCGGTGCCACCACCAGGTGGTTGTAGACGCGCTGCACGTTCGGCGTGCCGCGCACCATCATCTCGATTTCCTGGCGTTGTGCCTCGTTCAGCGCCTCGCCGCTGATCAGCACCGCACGGTTGTAGCTGGTGATGCTGATGCGGGCGCCGGCAAAGCGTTCGCTGCTCTGGCGCAGCGACTTCAGCTCGATGGCCTGGTCCTCGACATAGGCGCCGCTGGTACGGCGGTCGGTGGCCACCAGCGCACCGGCAGCAACGCCGCCGGCAACCAGCGGGAAGCAGGCACTGAGACTGGCGGCGGCGCTGCTAGCCAGCAGCAGCGCGAACAAACGGTTTTTCATCATTCTCCTCCGAGCAGCATGCAATCGATGGCATCGCACAGCGCATGGATCAACAAGATATGAACTTCCTGAATGCGCGCGGTGCGCAGACTCGGCACATTCAGGTGGATGTCTTCCGGTGACAGGATTTCCGCGATCTGGCCGCCGTCCTTGCCGGTGAGGGCAATCACGCCCATGCCGCGTTCGTGCGCGGCATAGATCGCCTCGATGACGTTGGCGGAGTTGCCGGAGGTGGAGATCGCCAGTAGTAGGTCGTTGTGGTGGCCCAGCGCCCGCACCTGCTTGGAAAAGATCATGTCGAAATCGTAGTCGTTGCCGATAGCGCTGAGGATCGAACTGTCGGTGGCCAGCGACATCGCCGCCAGCCCCGGGCGTTCCTTCTCGAAGCGGCCGATCATTTCCGCGGCAAAGTGCTGCGCATCGGCGGCGGAACCGCCGTTGCCGCAGGCGAGGATCTTGCCCTCGTTCATCAGGCTGCTGACCATGCGCTCTGCGGCCAGCGCCACGGCCGGCGACAGCTCGTCCATCACCTGCTGCTTGATGGCGATGCTTTCAAGGAAGTGTCCGCTGACACGTTCGATCAAATCCATGTTTTTCCTTTGGTCGGTGGCGCTTAACCGAAAATGTTTTTCAGCCACCGGGCCTGTTCGCTGCCATCGAACAGCACGGCGTCGAAACGGCAGGGGGCATCAATGCGTTTGCTGCTGAGGTAAAGGTTGGCCGCAGTGTGCAGCTTGTGCTGCTTGGCGCTGCCGATGCTGGCGGCGGCGCCGCCGAAGTGGGCCGATTGCCGGGCACGTACTTCGACGAACACCCAGTAGGCGCCGTCACGCATCACCAGATCCAGTTCGCCCTGCCGGCAGTGCCAGTTGCGTTCCACCAGCGTCAGCCCCTGCAGCTGCAGGAAACGGCAGGCCAGCGCTTCGTAGTGGTCGCCACTGGCCTTGCTCATTGCGACTCGCCGCGGATGGCGGTCGGCAGCTCGCGCTGGATCACCCAGTCCTTGCCCAGTTGCAGGTCGCCGGTGACGCCACGCAGGCGGATGCTGGCCGGATTGCGACTCTGCCCCAGCGCCTTGCCGAGGCGGAAGGCATCCACTCCCAGCGCGTACAGGCGTTCGGTGGCCTTGGTCAGCGGCGTGGCCGGTCGGGCGATGCCGGCGGCGTCCGGGTGATTGGGCATCAGGAACCACGGCATGTCGACGAAGTGCACGCCGTCCAGTGCCGGTGCCGCTTGCCGGGTGTTGATCAGCGAGGTGGCGTAGGCGGCCAGTTCAGCCGGCAGCAGCGCACGGCTGGCCTCGGCCTCCTTGTCGTCCAGTGCCAGGAACACGCTGTCGGCACCAGCCAGCAGCGTGCTCAACTGCGCGCCGTCCGGCTGCGTCATGTTCAGTTCCAGCGGCGCGCTCGGATGACGCTGCGTCCAGCTCTCGCTGAAGGCGGCGCGCAGGCGTGTCGACAGCGCATCGTTATTGAACAGCACCAGCGGCGCCTTGCGGCCGTCGTCGCGCATCATGCGTGCGATCTGGCGCGCTTCGCTCTCGACCGCCAGCGACAGGCTCCATACCTTGCCGCCGGCCGGCGCCTTGCTCAGCGTATTCAGTACCAGTGTCGGCACGCTGGCCTGCGCCGCTACGTTGGCCGCACCCTCGCGGGTCAGCGGTCCGACGATCACGTTGGCGCCGGCCGCCAGCAGCTGCTGGTAGCCCTTCACCGCGTCGTTCTCGCTGGCCAGTGCGACGAAGCTGAGCTGGACGTTGCTGTCCTGCTGCGCGGCGGCGTCGAAACCGGCCTTCACCACCTGGGCGGCATCACCCAGCTGCGGTGCTTCCACCGGCAGCAGCAGCCCCAGATGCAGGCGTGGTTTGTTGTCGCTGAGCTTGGCGGCAGGCGTGGCGGGGGCCGCGACGGCAGGGCTGGCCAGCGGTGCGGAGGCAGCGCTGGCGCCGATGTTCCGGAGCGTTTGCTGATTTTGCTGAAGGATATAGCCCGGCGACTGTGCAGCGGCTACACTTGCCGCCATTAAAACGGCTGTGCCGGATAACCAGGGAGCCAAAACGTGCAGACAATGCTTGATCACTTGATGAATTCTGCCCAGGAAACGTTTGTCAACGGGTCATTATATGTGCTGGCCACGCCGATTGGGAATCTGGCTGATGTGACACTGCGCGCCATTGCCGGGTTCCACGCCGCGGACATTGTTTTGGCGGAAGATACCCGCGTCACCGGCAGCCTGCTGGCCGCCTACGGCATCAGCAAGAAACTGGTCAGCCTGCGCGAACACAACGAGCGCGAAATGGCGGCCAGCGTGATCCGCTGGTTGCAGGAGGGCAAGATCGTGGTGCAGGTATCGGACGCCGGCACGCCGGGCATTTCCGACCCCGGTGCCCGCCTGGCGCAGGCAGTGTGGGCCGCCGGCCTGCGCGTGGTGCCGGTGGCCGGCGCCTCGGCGGTGATCGCCGCCTTGTCCGCCAGCGGGCTGGATACCGCGCGCTTCCTGTTCCACGGCTTTTTGCCGCCCAAGCGCGGCCAACGTTGCAAGACGCTGCAGCAATGGCAGGACGCCGACTACGCGGTGGTCTGCTACGAGGCGCCACATCGCATCCTGGAGTGCGTGGAAGACGTCGCCGCCACCCTCGGTGCGGAACGACCGCTGATTCTGGCACGCGAGCTGACCAAGACCTTCGAGACCTTCCTGCGCCTGCCGGCAGCCGAACTGGCCGAGCGCATCCGCAGCGACAGCAACCAGCAGCGCGGCGAGTGCGTGCTGATCATCGACGCCGCCGCGCCGGTGGCGCAGACGGCGGACAGCCTGCCACCGCCGGCGCTGGCGCTGCTCGCCGAGCTGGCGGCGGTGCTGCCGACCAAGCAGGCGGCGGCGATTGTGGCGACGCATTACGACCTCAACAAGAAGCAGCTGTACGAGCGCGCGCTGCAGCTGAAAGTGGCGGACTGAGCTTTACAAGGCGTAATGCCGCTTATATAATGCGCGTCTTGGATTTTTTCGCCCGGGTGGCGAAATTGGTAGACGCAGGGGACTCAAAATCCCCCGCCGCAAGGTGTGCCGGTTCGAGTCCGGCCCCGGGCACCACGAAAAAATCTGAAGCACCGCATCAAACCCGCACAGCACAGGCTCTGCGGGTTTTTTGTTGTCTGCTTTTCGCCGCCAGCGGCTCCCGGTCGCTTGCCCCTGATCGCCACGGCGGCGCCGCGGTCGCCGTTTTCACATGGTGGCCGTACGAACAGTGAATGTCACGGGATGAGTCCCTCTCGATGTTCCGGTGCCGCGGATCACGGCAGCCGGTCGTGCTTCGGCTATAACACAGCGCAGGGTGGCCACGCGCCGTGCTGTCAGCGGGGGCGTGCTGATGCGGCCAAGCGGCCCCGCGCTGCCGTCGGAACAGGTTATCGGCGGCCTGCTTAATTCATCCGGAACAGGATTCTCCATGTCACTTGTCGATACCCACTTGCATCTGGATGCGGCGGAGTTTGCGGCCAACCGTGCGCAGCTGTGGCAACAGGCCCGCGCTGGCGGTGTCAGCCATGCCATCGTGCCGGCGGTGATGGCGGATACCTTTGACGAAGTGCTGGCGATGCGGGAACAGTTCGGCGTCGATGTCGCCTTCGGGCTGCATCCGCTGTATCTGGCGCGGCATCGGGATGAACATCTGGAACTGCTGGCCGACTACCTGGCGCGGCAACGTCCGGTTGCGGTCGGCGAGTGCGGGCTGGATTTCTTTGTGCCGGGGCTGGATCCGCAGCAGCAGGAATACTGGTTGCAGGCGCAGCTGAAGCTGGCGCGCCGCTTCGAGCTGCCGGTGATCCTGCATGCGCGCCGTTCGCATGACCGCATCCTCAAATACCTGCGCCAGCACAAGGTTCGTGGCGGCGTGGTGCACGCCTTCAACGGCAGCCTGCAGCAGGCGAATGCCTTTATTGATCTGGGCTTCTGCCTCGGTTTTGGCGGCGCGATGACCTACCAGGGTTCGCAACGCATCCGCAGGTTGGCCGCAACGCTGCCACTGTCGGCGATCGTGCTGGAGACCGATGGCCCGGACATCCCGCCGGAGTGGGCACCGGCGGTACCGAATACACCGGACAACCTGCCCAGGATTGCCACGGTGCTGGCCGCGCTGCGCGGTGTGCCGCTGGCCGACATCGCCGCCGCGACGGCCGCAAACGCGGCGCGGGTGTTCCCGGCCATGCTGGTGCCGTAGCGCCGGCGCCGCTTGCCCGCGAGGTGGACGTAAAAAAAGTGGCCGGATTAACCGGCCACTTGGCGTTGGGCTGCACTACTTATGTTTATGGTTTCGGCTTGGCGACGCGGCGTTTGACGGCGGCCTTCGGTTTCACCGCACCCATCGGTGCCTGTTCCTGGAAGGTCACCACCACGCGGCGGTGGCTAGGATCGGTCGGTGCCAGGTTCGGCAGCAACTTGCTGCTGCCGTAGCCGACGCTGTCCAGACGGTCCGCCGGCACGCCCTTGGTGATCAGGTAGTCGCGTACCGCGGCGGCACGACGCTGCGACAGCGGCAGGTTATGGCTGGCGCCACCGGTGGTGTCGGTATGGCCTTCCACCACGAAGCGCTTGCTGCCCAGCTCCGGCATCAGCAGGGTGCTGGCCAGCTGGTCCAGGGTCGGGTTGCTTTCTGGGCGGATGCGAGCCGAATCCAGATCAAACTGCACCTGCACGTTCACCGAGACATTGCGCTCGATGGCCGACGGGGTGGTCTTGGCGACGATGGTGTCGTCGGTAAAGGACTTGGCGGCGATCTTGCTCTTGTCCAGCGGCGAGGCTGGGGTGTAGTCGGACGGGCAGGCCGGTACGGTCAGGTCGTCGACGCTGGCCAGCGAGCTGTCCTGTGGCTTGATCTGCATCACTTCCAGCAGGCGGCCGGATTCACCCAGTACGCGGTAGATTGCCAGTTGCTGGTTCAGCTCGGCGTTGAGCAGCTCGCGGCGGGCGTCGAACAGTTCGTTTTCGCTGTCCAGCAGGTCAAGCAGGGTACGCTGGCCGATGTCGAACTGGCGACGATAGGCGTCGCGCGCCTTTTCGGTGGACAGCTGGTGCTGGCGCAGCGAGTCGAGCTGGCTGGTCAGCTTCGACACGTCGTTGTAGGCGATGCTGACCTGCTGGCGCATGTCGCGGCAGGCCTTGATGCCCAGTGCTTCGGCTTCGCTCTGGCGTTCGGCGGAGGAGGCCAGGCGGGCGCGGTCGGCGCCGCCACGGAACAGGTTCATGTTCAGGATCAGTTCCACCGCCTGCTGCGAATTGCGGCCCTTGATGCCGTCTTCGTTATGGGTGATGTCCTTGGTGGCGCGCAGGTCCAGCGTCGGCGAGAAGGCGCCGCGACGGACGCGTACATCCGCTTCGGCCGCGCGGTAGAAGGAACGGGCAGCCAGCAGCGTCGGGTTGTTCTTGTCCGCCAGCGGCATCACCTGGTCGCCGGCCGGCAGCAGGCCCAGGTCCAGCACCGGCAGCTTCAGTTCTGCCGGCGGTGCCTCGCCGATGATGCGGGCGTAACGCGCCGAGACATCGTGCAGGTTGGAAATCTCGTTGATCAGGTTGGATTCGGCCAGACCGAGACGGCCGTTGATCTGTTCCAGATCCACGCGGCGGCCGACGCCTTGCGTCACGCGCTGCAGGATCTGTTCGTAGATGCCCTTGTGGATGGCGTAGTTGTCTTCGGCGATCTCAACCAGCTTGCTGTAGCGCACCACGTCGATGAAGGTGCGCGACGCTTCCAGACTCTGCTGTTCGGCGGCGGCCAGGTACTCGAAATAGCGGGCGCGGCTGGTATAGTCCAGCTGCTTGACCTGGTTCACGGTCATGAAACCCTGGAACAGGTTCTGGTTCAGCGTGGCGGTGTAGCCATGACGGTTGAACGTACGGCTGTTGACGGAACCGTCAGTCTGCGGCTCGCGCAGGCGCTCGCGACCGGTGTTGTAGCTGAGGTCGACGGTAGGGAAGAAGCCGGCACTGGCGACACCCTTTTCTTCCGCGGTGGCGCGGAAGTTGTACCACTTCATGCCCACTTCCGCGTTGTTTTGCACCGTTTGCGTGATGGCATCCTTTAATTCGAGCGCAAAGGATGCGGAAGGGATAACCATGGTCAATAATGCGGCCAGGGTACAACCGTAGAGGTGTTTGCGGCGGAAGTTCATGATAGCCTCGACATGCCAGTAATTATTAATCGGTCAGTTGCAAGTAATTCAATATTACCTTAAGACAATGTATTGTCGGAAGTGATTTAAGCAGTGTCAAGGGAAAGATAGTTCACCATTGACAGTATAGATAGGCGGATTTCCACACAGGTCACGGCCCGCATGCTTGGCAACAGCTTCATTCACAAGATCGCAGTCTGCGCGGCAACGTTATCCCGGTGTTGGAGGAGAGCCTTGCTGGCCGTGCCTTTGCTGCTGGCGCTGGCCGGGCTGGTGCTGGCGGAACTGAGTGCGGAGCGGGTGCAGCAGCTGTACGGCGTACAGGCGCTGCGTGTTTACCGCGACTGGCAGCAACTGCTGTTGCAACTGCGTCGCGATAGCAATGAAATCAATCGCGTGCAGAACGTAAATCAATTCTTTAATCAGAAATTAAAATACGTTGAAGATGCGGACTTGTGGCGGCAAGCGGACTACTGGGCGACGCCGCTGGAAAGCATGGCCAAGGGGGCCGGCGACTGCGAGGACTTTGCGCTGGCCAAGTACTTCACCCTGCGCGAGCTGGGCGTGGCACCGCAGAAACTGCGCATGATCTATGTCCGTGCCCGCATCGGCGGCCCGGCCAGCACCATCACCCAGGCACACATGGTGCTGGCATACTATGCCGAGCCGACCGCCGAGCCGCTGGTGCTGGACAACCTGATTTCCAGCATCAAACCTGCCTCGCAGCGTAGCGACTTGCAGCCGGTGTTCAGCTTTAACGCCGACGGCATCTGGGTCGGCGCTGGCGCGGCCCCCAACTCCAGTGTCGACCGGCTGACCCGCTGGCGACAGTTGATCGACAAAATGAAGGCCGAAGGCTTTATTACCTGAAAGCGGCACCGATGAAACGCGTTTCCCTGATTCAACAGCTCTGGTTTCTGGTCGTGGCGGCGGTGGTGCTGGCGGCGGCGGGCAGCCTGACCGCCAACCTGTTCAACGCCCGCAACTATCTGCAGCAGCAGCTGGCGGCGCAGAGTGCCGATGCGGCCAACTCGCTGGCGCTGTTGATCACCCAGAACCAGGCCGACCCGGCGATGGGCGAGACGCTGATCAACGCCGCCTTCGACCAGGGGCACTTCCGCCGCATTTCCTGGGTCGGCGCCGATGGCAAGCCGCGGGTACAGCGCATCAATGCCTACCAGTCCGGCAGTGCGCCGGCGTGGTTCCGCAACATCTTTACCCTGGCGCCGACGCCGGCGCGGGCGATGGTCAGCAGCGGCTGGATGCAGGCCGGCACCATCGAGGTGGAGAGCGAGGCCGGCTACGCCTACGCCTCATTATGGGAAGGCGCGTTGCAGGTGTCGTTCTGGGTGCTGATCGCCGGGCTGGTGGTGGGTGCCATCGGCTCCTTCGGCGTCAATACTATCCGGAACCAGCTGCTGGGCGTGGTCAATCAGGCCAAGGCGATTACCCAGCGCCGCTTCATCACCATCCCCGAACCGCCGGGCCCGGAAATGGGGCGGCTGGCGCAGGCGATGAATGCGATGGTGACCCGCGTCAAGATGATGTTTGAAGAGGAGGCCGCGCGGCTGGAAGTGTTGCGCCGTCAGGTCAACTTCGACAGCGTCACCGGGCTGGCCAACCGCCAGTTCTTCATGGGCCGTCTCGGCGCCGATCTGCAGGAACGCGAAGACGAGAGCAGCGTGCTGCTGCTGATGCGCATCGAGGCGCTGGCCGACATCAACAGCAAGCTGGGCCGGCCGCTGACCGATGAAATGCTGGGCCAGTTCGGCGCCGTGCTGCGCGACGCGCAGCGTTTCGGTGTCGACAGCCAGGCGGCGCGCCTCAACGGTGCCGATTTTGCGCTGCTGCTGCCGGCGAGCCAGGCCGAGGCCGCCAGCCTGCAGCAGCTGCACGACGAGCTGCACGCGCTGCTGAGCAGCTTTGCCGCGCAGCCGGTCGCCCTGGCGATGGCGGCAACCGACCTGCGCGACGGCGATACCGTGCGCGACATCATGTCGCGACTGGACCAGGCGCTGGCGCAGTCCGAGTTTGCCGCCGGCGTGCGCATCGAGATGGCCGGCAGCAACGTCGACAAGCCGCCGGCGCCGACTGCGGAGGTGTGGGGCGGCATTCTCGATCAGGCGCTGCAGGGCGACGGCTTGCGCCTGGTGCGCTTTGCGGTGCGCAACAGCCAGGGCACGCTGCTGCACGAGGAGGCGCCGCTGCGCTTGCGTCAGGGCGAGGCGTGGCTGCCAGCAGGCCAGTTCATGCCGATGGCGATTCGTACCCGGCGCGTGGCGGGGCTGGATCTGGCGGCGGTGGCGATGGCACTGCGGCAGCTGGCGGCAGAGCCGGACTGTCCCGGTATCGCCGTCAACCTGGCCGCGGAATCGCTGGCCAGCGAGCACTTCCTGCGCCAGCTGGTGGCGCAGATCCGCGAGCACGGCCACAGCGCCGCGCGGCTGTGGCTGGAAATGCCGGAGGCCGGCATCCTGCCGCGCTTCGACGCGTTCCGTGCGTTGTGCCTGGCGCTGGCCGAGCTGCCGTGCAAGCTGGGCATCGAGCACTTTGGCCGCCAGTTCAGCCTGATCGGGCAGCTACACGACCTGGGTATCGACTACCTGAAGGTCGACGGCAGCTTCGTGCAGGACATCCAGCAGCACGCCGGCAACCAGGTGTTCCTGAAGGGCGTGTGCAATATCGCGCACAATATCGGCCTCGGCGTGATCGCCGAAGGGGTGAAGCAGGAGCAGGAGCAGCAGATGCTGTTCGAGCTGGGCTTTGACGGCGTCACCGGCCCGGCGGTCCGCTGACGGCTGACCGTTGCGGCCGCAGCGCTGCGCCTGTCGGCAGGCATGCGGCAAAGTTGGCCGCAACCCTCGCCACGGGCTTTTCACCGGCACCCCATGAAAAACGCCGCCCGATTGGGCGGCGTTGTGCGTTGCCATGGTGCGGCATTGTCGGGTCCGGCTTGCTGGATGCTGGTGATCAGCCTCACCGGCCCGGCGGTCCGCTGACGATCGACCGCCGCGTCAGTCGTGCATCGCCTGTCGCCGGGAACGCAACAAGGTTGGCCGCAATGTCCGCTGCCGGCTTTTCACCTGCACCACATGAAAAACGCCGCCCGATTGGGCGGCGTTGTGCATTGCGTGCGATGGTAGCGGGTCAGCTCTGCTGGATGCCGGCGATCAGCCACTTGGCGCTGTTGCTGTCTGCCTTCACGTAGTGCCACACCTCGCTGAACGGTACCGGCGCGGTGCCGACGCTTTCGCTGACGGTGCCGCTGAAGCGGACGCTGGCGATCATGCGGCCGCCTTCGTTGACGGCTTCGATCACGCTGCAATCCAGCTGAGGGAAGTCGGCCGCTTCGGTGTTGCTGCTGATGTCGTCACGCAGCGCGTTGAACAGCTCCGGTGTCATGTACTTGCGTACTTCTTCCAGGCTCTCCGCCGAGTTCAGGTTCTGCAGGTGCAGGAAGGTGGCCTTGGCCTGGCGCAGAAAGTGCGGGATCTCGGTGCCGTCCGGCAGGCGCTGCAGGCTTGCCGGTGGCGGCGTCAGTCCGCTGCCGCCTTGCGGCTGCATGCCGGAGCCGATCGGCGGAATGGCACCGTTGGGGCCGGCGGCGGCTGGTTCGAAGCGGCTGGCGTGCGGCACCGACATCGGACGTGGTGCCTGCTGGCGCTGACGGGCGGCGCGGTTGCGCAGGAAGGACAGCAGGGCGAGGCCGCCAAGGCCGCCGGCGAGGATGCCCAGCCACGGGAAGTCGCCATCGCCGCCAAAGGCGGAGCTCAGCATGTAGCCGGCAGCGGCGCCAACGGCGCCGGCGGCCAGCATGCCACCGATGCCGGAACCTTTTTGCTGGCCGGCGGCGGCTGGTGCCATCGGCGCGGCAGGCTGGGCCGGTGCGGCGCTAGGCTGCTGGTAGCTTTGTGTCGGGGTCGAGCGCTGCATGCCGGCGCTGCGACCCTTGCCCAGCCGTGCGGCTTCGGCAAGTGGGGCAGCAAGGATGCTGATGAGGGAGAGGGCCAGAATGGCGGTCTTCGCTCGGGATGTCATGGTGTCAATCTCCAATGTAAGCGGCACTTATAAGTTCTTGCGTGTAGCGCCGGACACAATTCGACAAAGGGTCGAAGTGATTAGTTCGGGGCCAGTGGCGTTATTTCAAGCACCGTCACCTGTCCGTCGGCGATGCTGAAGGCGATGTTGCAGCCGGCCAGCCGCACGCCGTAGCGCCGCTGCGGGTCGTCCTGGTAGGCCGGGCGCGGGTCCTGCGCCAGCACTTCCTCGATCAGCTGCGCCAGCCACGCCGGGGCCTGCGGCCAGGCTTGTAGCTGCGCGCGGGCGGTCTCGCTCCAGCGCACCGCCAGCTGCGGCGGTGGGCCGTCGACGAAGCCGCCGCGGGCGTCGGGCTTGGCCTCCACGAACGGGATGTAGGGCTTGATGTCCAGTACCGGCGTGCCGTCGAGCAGGTCGGCGCCGTTCAGCTGCAGCGTGACGCCGTGGCGGGTGTCGATGCCTTTGAGTTCCACCAGCGACAGCCCGAGGCCGTTGGGGCGGTGGGTGGCACGGCTGGCAAACACGCCGACCTTGCTGTTGCCGCCCAGCCGCGGCGGCCGCACCAGCGGCTGCCAACCGCGCGCCAGCGTGTCGTGGAACACGAAGGTCAGCCACACGTGGGAGAAGTCTTCCAGCCCGCGCACGCAGTCGGGCTGGTTGTAGGGTGGCAGCAATTCCAGCGTGACCGGGGCGGACGGGGCCAGCGCCGGCTGGCGCGGGATGCCGAATTTTTCCTGGTACGGCGAGCGGATGATGCCGACGGGGGTGACTGAATATTCCATCCCGCGATTGTAACAGCGCGCCAAAGGTTGGCCGCAAGGCGCAGGGGCGGCCAACCTGGCGTCGTGGCTTAGCCGGCGGCGAAGTGCTTCTGGTGGCGCAGGTCGAGGCGGTTTATCGGCAGCAGCATGAAGAAATCGGCGCAGTTGAAATCCGGGTCCCACGCCGGCTCACCGCACACCCAGGCACCGGCGCGCAGGTAGCCCTTGATCAGCGGCGGCAGCGGTGCCGGCGCGGCGTCGTCCTGTACCCGGTGCAGCGGCAGGGGCAGATGCGGCGTGACGCGCCACTCCGGCGGTGCCAGATGCTTGCCTTCCAGCTGGCGATAGAGGCTGACCGCCTGATGGCCGCCGTCGGCAAGGCTGACGCTGGCGCAGCCGGCCAGGTACTGGCCGCCCTGCTGCCGCACGTAGTCGGCGAGGCCGGCCCACAGCATGGCGATCACCGCGCCGCGGCGGTAATCCTTGTGCACGCAGGAGCGGCCGACCTCGATCACGTGGTCGCGGATGCCGGCCAGCCGCGACAGTTCGAATTCGTGCTCGGAATACAGCTGCGGCAGCTGCCGCGCCCTGTGCGGCGGCAGCATGCGGTAGGTGCCGACCACCTTGCCGCTGGCGTTGTCCTCCACCAGCAGGTGGTCGCAGTGGGCGTCGTAGTCGTCGCGGTCGATGCCTTCGGCGGCGGAGGCCAGTTGCGCGCCCATCTCGGTGGCAAACACCTGGTAGCGCAGCTTCTGCGCACGGCGGATGTCCTTGTCGCTGCGTGCCAGTCGCACGCTCAGACGGGGGGCGGTGCTGACCGCCAGTTGTTCGCTCAATTGCATGCTGCATTCCTGTGCGGGGTCGATGGCTGCATGCTAAACGCCGATTCTGACAGCGCCGTGTCCAGTCCATGAACGGCGGGTGACCGGGCGATGAAACCCTGATGACAGTCAGGGTGATGAAAATCAACGGCTTATCCGCGGTGGCGGATTTCGGTTACAATGTCCGGTTCTTTCCATAGCCGGGCAGGTGCTGCCGCTTGCGGCCAACCTTTAATACGGTGGCGGCACGGCGGCAACGGCTCACGGTCTTATTTAGCAGGCGGGCATTTCATGATTTATCCGACGACCTTTGACGTGATCGTGGTGGGCGGCGGCCATGCCGGTACCGAAGCCGCGCTGGCGGCCGCGCGCATGGGCTGCAGCACCTTGCTGCTGACCCACAATATCGAGACGCTGGGGCAGATGTCGTGCAACCCGTCGATCGGCGGCATCGGCAAGGGTCATCTGGTAAAAGAAGTGGACGCGCTGGGCGGCGCCATGGCGCTGGCCACCGACATCGGCGGCATCCAGTTCCGCACCCTCAACGCCTCCAAGGGGCCGGCGGTGCGCGCCACTCGCGCCCAGGCCGACCGCGTGCTGTACAAGGCGGCCATCCGCGAGATGCTGGAAAACCAGCCCAACCTGACGCTGTTCCAGCAGCCGGTGGACGACCTGCTGATCGAGGGCGACCGTGTCGCCGGCGCCATCACCGCCATCGGCATCACCTTCCGCGGCAAGAGTGTGGTGCTCACCGCCGGCACCTTCCTGTCCGGCAAGATCCACGTCGGGCTGGAAAACTACAGCGGCGGCCGCGCCGGCGACGCTGCGGCGTCGACGCTGGGCGAGCGCCTGCGCGAGCTGAGCCTGCCGGTGGGCCGTCTCAAGACCGGCACCCCGCCGCGCATCGACGGCCGCAGCATCGACTTCAGCGTGATGGAAGCGCAGCCGGGCGACACCCCGGAGCCGGTGTTCTCCTATCGCGGCAGCCGCGCGATGCACCCGAAACAGCTGCCGTGCTGGATCACCCACACCAACGAGCGTACCCACGACATCATCCGCAGCGGTTTTGCGCGCAGCCCGATGTTCACCGGCGTGATCGAAGGCGTCGGCCCGCGCTACTGCCCGTCGATCGAGGACAAGATCAACCGCTTCGCCGACAAGGACAGCCACCAGATCTTCCTGGAGCCGGAAGGCCTGACTACTCACGAATACTATCCGAACGGGATTTCCACCAGCCTGCCGTTCGACATCCAGCTGGCGGCGGTGCGCTCCATTCCCGGACTGGAAAACGCGCACATCCTGCGCCCAGGCTACGCCATCGAGTACGACTACTTCGACCCGCGCGGCCTGAAGTCGACGCTGGAAACCAAGGCCATCCACGGCCTGTTCTTCGCCGGCCAGATCAACGGTACCACCGGCTATGAAGAAGCGGCGGCGCAGGGGCTGCTGGCCGGTCTCAACGCCGGTCTCTTCGCCCGCGAACAGGCCGGCTGGTGCCCGCGCCGCGACGAGGCCTACCTCGGCGTGCTGGTCGACGACCTGTCCACCATGGGCGTGTCCGAGCCGTACCGCATGTTCACCAGTCGCGCCGAGTTCCGCCTGCAGCTGCGCGAGGACAATGCCGACCTGCGCCTGACCGAGCTTGGCCGCAAGCTGGGGCTGGTCGGTGACGCACAGTGGGACGCGTTCTGCCGCAAGCGCGACGCGGTCGAGGCGGAAAAGCAGCGCCTGGCCACGCACTACGTGCACCCGGGCAAGCTGCAGCCGGGCGAGGACGAGGCAATGTTCGGCCAGAAGCTGGCGCGCGAGTACAGCCTGCACGACCTGCTGAAGCGCCCTAACGTCAACTATCGCCAGCTGATGACGCTGTCGCAGGCGGGGGAGGGCGTCGCCGACGAGGTAGTGGCGGAACAGGTCGAGATCCAGGTCAAGTATCAGGGCTACATCGACCGCCAGAACGAGGAGGTGGCCAAGCGCGAGCAACTCGACGACGTCAAGCTGCCGCTGGACATCGACTACGCGCTGGTGAAGGGGTTGTCGAAGGAAGTGTCGCAGAAACTCAACCAGCATCGCCCGGAGACGCTGGGCCAGGCCTCGCGCATCCAGGGCATCACCCCGGCGGCGATCGCGCTGCTGCTGGTGCACCTCAAACGCGGCTTCAGCGACGCCCGTCACGGCGCCTGAACGCCAAATTGCTGCACTGCGCTCCGAAGTGCCGACTTCGGGGCGCATTTGTTTTTGATACCCGTTACAATCGGGCTATTCGTTTCCAATCATTGCCCACTTCATCATGACGCACCACGCAGAACTTACCCAAGGGTTGGCCGCAATCGGCCTGGAGCTGACGCCGGAGCAGATCACTCTGCTGGAGGGCTATCTTGGCCTGTTGGCCAAGTGGAACCAGACCTACAACCTGACCGCCATCCGCGAGGAAGAGCGCATGGTCAGCTACCACCTGCTCGACAGCCTGACGCTGGTGCCGCATCTGGCCGGCGGCACGCGCCTGCTCGACGTCGGCTCCGGTGGCGGCATGCCCGGCATCCCGGCGGCGATCGCACGCCCGGACCTGCAGGTGGTGGTGCTGGACGCCAACCACAAGAAGACCACCTTCCTGCGCCAGGCGGTGATCGAGCTGAAGCTGCCGAACGTGGAAGTGATCACTGACCGCGTCGAGGCCTACCAGCCGGCGCAGAAGTTCGACCGCATCACCAGTCGCGCCTTCTCCGAGCTGGCCGAGTTCGTCAAGCTGTCCAAGCACCTGCTGGCCGACAGCGGCCAGTTCGTGGCGATGAAGGGGGTGTACCCGTACGAGGAAATCGCGCAGCTGCCGGAAGACTTCGCGGTATCCGAAGTGCTGCCGCTCTCCGTGCCTGGCCTCGATGCCGAGCGTCACCTCGTGCGCGTCGTCGCCAAATGACGGCACGCATCATCGCGGTCGCCAACCAGAAAGGCGGCGTCGGCAAAACCACCACCGTGGTCAACCTGGCTGCCAGCCTGGCCGAGCAGGGCCGACGGGTGCTGATCGTTGATCTCGACCCGCAGGGCAATGCCACGATGGGCAGCGGCATCGACAAGAGCGCGCTGTCGCGCTCGGTCTACCACGTGCTGCTGGCCGAGCACGAGGTGGTCGAGGTGGTGCAGCCGGCGAAGCAGGGCGGTTACGATGTGCTGCCGGCCAACCGCGACCTGTCGGCGGCCGAGGTCGAGCTGATGCAGGAGCTGGCGCGCGAAGCACGGCTGAAGAACGCGCTGGAGCAGGTGGCGGCCAACTACGACTACATCCTGATCGACAGCCCGCCGTCGCTGAACCTGCTGACGTTGAACGGGCTGGTGGCAGCGCAGGGCGTGCTGATCCCGATGGTGTGCGAATACTACGCGCTGGAAGGGCTGACCGACCTGGTCAACACCCTGCGCAAGGTGCGATTGGCGGTCAATCCGAAAATCGAGATCATGGGCCTGCTGCGCACTATGTTTGATGCCCGTAGCAACCTGTCGCAACAGGTGTCGGAACAGCTGGCGCGCCACTTCGGCGACAAGGTGTTCGATACCGTCATCCCGCGCAACATCCGCCTGGCGGAGGCGCCCAGTCACGGCCTGCCGGCACTGATCTACGATCGCAATGCCCGTGGCGCCCAGGCGTACATCGCCCTCGCGGCGGAGCTGACTGCCCGTCTCGAACCGCAAACAACCACAGCAGAACAATAAAGATGGCCAAACTCAAAGGACTGGGCCGCGGTCTTGACGCGCTGCTCTCCACCGTCGAATCCGTTGACGACCGCCTGACCGCATTGGCGATTGAGCGCATCCGTCCCGGTAAGTACCAGCCGCGCAGCCAGATCGACGACGCCGCACTGGAAGAGCTGACGGCCTCGATCCGCGCCCAGGGCGTGATCCAGCCGGTGGTGGTGCGCGAGGTCGGCCTCGGCGACTACGAGCTGATCGCCGGCGAGCGCCGCTGGCGTGCCAGCCGCAAGGCCGGTCTGGCCGAGATTCCGGCGGTGATCCGCTGTGTTTCCGACGAGGCGGCGCTGGCGATGGGGCTGATCGAGAATATCCAGCGCCAGGAGCTGGACCCGATCGAGGAAGCGCGTGGCCTGAAGCGGCTGATCGACGAGTTTGCCCTCACCCACGAGGCGGCCGCCGAGGCGGTCGGCCGTTCGCGCAGCGCGGTCAGCAACCTGCTGCGGCTACTGGCGCTACCGGAGCCGGTGCAGCAGATGCTGCACGATGGTCGTCTGGAAATGGGGCATGCCCGGGCATTGCTGCCGCTGCCGGTGCTGGAACAGATCAGCCTGGCGCATCAGATTGCCGCCGACGGCCTCACCGTGCGCGAGGTAGAACAAAAAGCGCAACAGCAGGACGGCAAGGTTGGCCGCAAACCGGCCGCGCCGGTACGGCAGGATGCCGACGTGCGCCGGCTGGCGGAAACGCTGTCCGAACAGCTGGGCATGAGCGTCAGTTTGCGCAATGCGGCGCGCGGCAACGGCAAGCTGATCATCGAATATGCAAATCTGGATGAACTTGACCGGCTGCTGGAAAAACTGCAAGCAAAATCAAAGTTGTGAGCCGGGTTTTGGCCATAAACAGCGGAACGAAGCAAAGTTGACGCTTTCGTCACGTCAAGCCTATAATCGTCCGATTTTTTACGATTCAGACATGATTAATCCAGACGCCAAACGCGTAGTCCGCATTCAGCTCAGATTGACGCTGCTTGCCATGCTGGTTGGCTTGGTGGTTGCCGAAGCGCCGCTGAACGCCGCCATGTCTGTCTTGTTGGGTGGCTTGTGTGCCATCATCCCGGCGCTGGTGTATATCCGCATCGCCGGTACGCTGCAGCGTGGCGATCCGGCGGCCATCATGCGCAGCCATTACCGCGCTGCCGCGGCAAAATTTATACTGACACTGCTCCTATTTGGTGGTGTGCTTTTGTTTTTCAAGGATTTATCGGTGCCGGGATTGTTTGGTGGCTTCATCGCCGCCACTTCCGCGTACTGGTTCGGGCTTCTGATCAAAAATTGAGACCAAAGCAATGGCAAGCAACGCAACTGAATATATCCAGCATCACCTGACGTTCTGGAAGTCATCGCACGAAGGCGGCTTTTGGACCCTGCACCTCGATACCTTCTCGGTATCGCTGATCCTCGGCTTCATTTTCCTGGCCGTGTTTGCCTCCGTGGCACGCAACGCCAAGATGGAAAACCCGGGTCGCTTGCAGATGTTCGTCGAAACCATCGTCGAGATGGTCGACACTCAGGTAAAAGAGATTTTCCATGCCAAGAGCAAAGTCATCGCCCCGCTGGCGCTGACCATCTTCTGCTGGATTTTCCTGATGAACACCATGGACTTGCTGCCGGTTGACCTGCTGCCGATGGTGGCGCAGTGGATCGGTCACACCTTCTTCGGTGCCGACCCGGCTCACGTTTACCTGCGCGTAGTACCGTCCGCCGACGTGAACGCCACTTTCGCGATGTCGCTGTCGGTGATGCTGTGCATCATCGGTTTCTCCATCGCCGCCAAGGGTCTGGGTGGCTGGACCAAGGAACTGTTCACCGCCCCGTTCCATGCCGAAGGTCTGGTGATGACCATCATCCTGGCACCGGTCAACTTCGCGTTCCAGCTGGTTGAACTGGCCGCCAAGCCGATCTCTCTCGCACTTCGTTTGTTCGGTAACATGTACTCCGGCGAACTGATCTTCATCCTGATTGCACTGCTGCCAGTTGCGTTCCAGTGGATTCTGGGCGCGCCATGGGCGATCTTCCACATCCTGGTGATCACCCTGCAGGCCTTCGTGTTCATGATGCTGACCATCGTGTATCTCAGCCTCGCGGTCGAGAAACACTGATTTAACGATTTTCTTAGTACCTTTTTTCAAACCATCCTTGCACTTAGTCTTTAGGAGATTTAAATGGAAGCTCTCGTTTCTCAGATCCAGTCGATGACCGCTCTGGCCGCAGCCCTGATCATTGGTCTTGGCGCGATTGGTACTGCCCTGGGTTTTGCCATCCTCGGCGGTAAGTTTCTGGAATCGTCCGCTCGTCAACCTGAGCTGATCCCTGTTCTGCAAACCAAACTGTTCATTATCGCCGGTCTGCTTGACGCGATCTCCATGATCGGTGTGGGTGTTGCCATGCTGTACACCTTCAACAACCCATTCCTGACTGCAGCGATCGCTGCTGTTAAAGCTGGCGCTTAATTTTTAACGCAAGCGGTTGTTGTCGTAACCCCACTGGAGGAAAACAAGCGTGGAATTCAATGCAACACTACTAGGCCAGGCGATCACGTTCGCTATCCTGGTATGGTTCACCATGAAGTTTGTTTGGCCTCCGCTTACCAACATGATGGACGAGCGTGCCAAGCGTATTGCTGATGGCTTGGCCGCTGCAGAGCGTGGCAAACAGGATCTGGAAGCAGCCGAAAAGCGCGTTGCTGACGAACTTCGTCAGGCAAAACAACAAGCTACCGAGCTGATTCTGGCCGCTGAAAAGCGTGCCAACCAGATCGTGGATGAAGCCAAGGACGCAGCTCGCACCGAAGGTGCAAAGCTGGTGGCGGACGCGAAGGCCCAAATCGATCAGGAAGTTTTGCGTGCCAAGGAGTCGCTGCGTGAGCAGGTTGCCTCCCTGGCCGTGAGCGGCGCGGAAAAAATCCTGCGCAAAGAGATCGATGCAGCCAAGCACGCTGATCTGTTAGCTTCCATCAAAGCGGAGTTTTAAACAACTCATGGCAGAACTTATTACCGTAGCAAGGCCCTATGCCGAAGCGGTATACAGCCTGGCCGCCGAGCAGCAGTCGCAGGCCAAATGGTCTGAAGCGCTCGCGTGGCTGGCTGCCATGGTGACAAACCCGGACGTGGCCCAGGTGGTCACCAACCCGAAACATACCGCGCAAGAGGTTGAGGCGCTGTTGTTGGACGTGTTGGGTGAACGTGGTAGTGACGACATCAAGAAGTTTGTTGTCACCCTCATCGAAAACCGCCGTCTGACATTGTTACCGGAAATTGCTGGCCAGTTTGAACAGCTCCGAGCCAAGTCCGAGGGAGTCGTCGACGCAGTCGTCGAATCGGCTTTCCCGCTGACCGAAGCTCAGCAAACCGATCTGATCGCCGCGCTTACCAAGAAGTATGGCAAGACCGTACGAATTGAAGTGCGCGAAGCTGCCGAGCTTATCGGCGGCGTACGCATTTTGATCGGTGATGACGTGATTGATGCGTCTGTGAGCGGCAAACTGCACGCAATGGCGGCAAGCCTCAAGAATTAGGAGAGATCATGCAGTTGAACCCCTCTGAAATCAGTGACCTGATCAAGGCGAAGATTCAGAACCTGTCCGAAGGTGTAGAGACGCGTACCAAAGGTACCGTGATCTCCGTGACCGACGGTATCGTTCGTATCCACGGCCTGACAGACGTGATGCAGGGTGAAATGCTCGAGTTCTCGGGCAACACCTTTGGCCTGGCCATGAACCTGGAGCGTGACTCCGTTGGTGCCGTGATCCTGGGCGAGTACGAGCACATCTCCGAAGGTCAGGAAGTTAAGTGTACCGGTCGCATTCTGGAAGTGCCGGTAGGTCCTGAGCTGGTTGGCCGCGTGGTAAACGCGCTGGGTCAGCCGATCGATGGTAAAGGTCCGATCAACGCGACCAAATCCTCCCCGATCGAAAAGATTGCTCCGGGCGTGATTGCCCGTCAGTCCGTTTCGCAGCCTATGCAAACCGGCCTGAAGTCGATCGACGCCATGGTGCCGGTTGGCCGTGGTCAGCGTGAGCTGATCATTGGCGACCGTCAGACAGGCAAAACTGCTGTCGCACTGGACGCGATTGTTAACCAGAAAGGCACCGGCGTTGTCTGCATCTACGTAGCCGTAGGTCAGAAAGCATCGTCGATCGCCAACGTGGTTCGCAAACTGGAAGAGCACGGCGCACTGGCCCACACCATCGTGGTTGCCGCGACCGCTTCCGAAGCTGCTGCGCTGCAGTTCATTGCCCCGTACTCCGGTTGCGCAATGGGCGAATACTTCCGCGACATCGGTGAAGATGCGCTGATCGTATACGATGACCTGTCGAAACAGGCTGTTGCCTACCGTCAGATCTCGCTGCTGCTGCGTCGTCCACCGGGCCGTGAAGCCTACCCTGGCGACGTATTCTACCTGCACTCCCGTCTGCTGGAACGCGCTTCCCGCATCAACGAGGACGAGGTAGAGAAGCTGACTGGTGGCGCCGTCAAAGGCAAAACCGGCTCGCTGACCGCGCTGCCGATCATCGAAACCCAGGCTGGTGACGTTTCCGCCTTCGTTCCGACCAACGTGATTTCGATTACCGACGGTCAGATCTTCCTGGAAACCGACCTGTTCAACGCCGGTATCCGTCCTGCGATCAACGCCGGTATCTCGGTGTCGCGCGTGGGTGGTGCAGCTCAGACCAAAGTCATCAAGAAACTGGGCGGTGGTATTCGTCTGGCTCTGGCCCAGTATCGCGAACTGGCTGCGTTCTCGCAGTTTGCTTCCGACCTGGACGAAGCAACCCGCAAGCAGCTGCAGCACGGTGAGGTGGTTACCGAACTGATGAAGCAGAAGCAGTTCTCGACCCTGTCTACCGCCGAAATGGCGCTGACACTGTGGTCGGTGAACAAGGGTTACTACGAAGATGTGCCGGTGAAGAGCGCGTTGGCTTTCGAAGCCGCCTTCCTGGCCTATGTTCGCGCCAACCATGCTGACGTACTGGCTGCAACGGATGCGAGCGGTGACCTGTCTGCCGACAACGAAAAAGTACTGGCCTCGGCGATCGCGTCGTTCAAGGCTGGCTACAGTTTCTAAACTGAGTCTTTCGGACAACCTCGAGTTAAAGAAAGGTTCGGGATATGGCAGTCGGTAAAGAGATTCTCACCAAGATCCGAAGCGTGCAGAACACGCAGAAGATCACCCGCGCTATGCAAATGGTGTCAACCTCCAAGATGCGCAAAACGCAAGAGCGTATGCGCGCTGCCCGTCCTTACGCCGAGAAGGTGCGCTCCGTTATGGCGCACCTGGCTTCGGCCAACACGGATCTGGAGCACCCACTGCTTGCACGTCGTGACGTTATCAAGCGTGCTGGTATTCTGTTGATCACTTCGGACAAAGGCCTTTGCGGTGGCTTAAACGCCAATACCCTGAAGCGCTTTTATGCCAAAGTCAGCGAACTGCAAGCGCAAGATGTCGCAGTTGACGTCTGCGCCATCGGCCAGAAAGGCCTTGCAGCATGCCAGCGTGCCAAACTGAACGTTGTGGCAAGTGCGGTTCAGCTGGGCGATGTGCCCAAGCTGGAAAAATTGATCGGCCCGCTTACAGTACTGCTGAAACAGTATGCTGAAGGCGAACTGGATGCGGTTTATATCGTGTATTCCCGTTTCATCAACACGATGAAGCAGGAGCCAGCCCTGGAACAACTGTTGCCGTTGACCGACGAGCATATGGTATCGGAGCACACCCATTCGTGGGACTACCTCTACGAGCCGAATGCCACTGACGTGATGGAGTTCCTGGTGAAGCGTTATCTGGAGTCCGTGGTGTACCAGTCTGTGGCGGAAAACATTGCTTCCGAGCAAGCCGCCCGTATGGTCGCCATGAAGGCTGCAACCGATAACGCGGGTAATGCGATCAAGCAACTGCGTCTTGTGTATAACAAGTCGCGTCAGGCAGCAATTACCAAAGAGCTGTCCGAGATCGTGTCTGGTGCCGCTGCGGTATAACCGTCGCAGGACTGTAAAAGTTTATTGAGTTAGGAACCGATAATGAGCCAAGGCAAAATCGTACAAATCATTGGCCCGGTGGTTGACGTGGAATTCCCACGCGACGCCATGCCAAAGATTTATGATGCCCTGAAGCTGGTTGACGCAGATCTGACGCTTGAAGTCCAGCAGCAGCTGGGTGACGGCGTAGTGCGTACCATCGCGATGGGTAGCTCTGACGGCCTGAAGCGTGGCATGGCGATCACCAATACCGGCGCACCGATTTCGGTACCGGTTGGCGCTGCCACCCTCGGTCGTATCATGGATGTACTGGGCAATCCGGTTGACGAAGCAGGTCCGGTGGCTAGCGAATCCGTTCGCGCCATTCACCAGACTGCGCCGAAGTTCGACGAACTGTCCTCCGCTACTGAACTGCTGGAAACTGGCATCAAGGTTATTGACCTGCTGTGCCCGTTTGCCAAAGGCGGTAAGGTGGGTCTGTTCGGTGGTGCCGGTGTCGGCAAGACCGTTAACATGATGGAACTGATCAACAACATTGCCAAGGCACACTCGGGTCTGTCCGTGTTTGCCGGCGTTGGTGAGCGCACTCGTGAAGGTAACGACTTCTACCACGAGATGAAAGACTCCAACGTTCTGGATAAAGTGGCAATGGTGTACGGCCAGATGAACGAGCCGCCAGGCAACCGTCTGCGTGTAGCGCTGACCGGTCTGACCATGGCCGAGCATTTCCGCGACGAGAAGGACGAAAACGGCAAGGGCCGCGACGTGCTGTTCTTCGTGGACAACATCTACCGTTACACACTGGCCGGTACCGAAGTATCCGCACTGCTGGGCCGTATGCCTTCCGCAGTGGGTTACCAGCCGACCCTGGCCGAAGAAATGGGCCGTCTGCAAGAACGTATTACCTCGACCAAGGATGGTTCCATTACCTCCATCCAGGCCGTTTACGTTCCAGCCGATGACTTGACCGACCCGTCTCCTGCCACAACGTTTGCCCACCTGGACGCAACCGTGGTGCTGTCGCGTGACATCGCATCCCTTGGTATCTACCCTGCGGTAGACCCACTGGATTCGACTTCCCGTCAGCTGGATCCGCTGGTTGTTGGCGACGAGCACTACAGCGTTGCTCGCGGCGTGCAGACTACCCTGCAGAAGTACAAGGAACTGCGTGACATTATCGCGATTCTGGGTATGGACGAACTGTCTGAAGAAGACAAGCTCACCGTATACCGTGCGCGTAAGATCCAGCGTTTCCTGTCCCAGCCGTTCCACGTGGCAGAAGTGTTTACCGGCTCGCCGGGCAAATACGTTCCGCTGAAGGAAACGATCAAGGGCTTCAAGGCAATTATCAGCGGCGAGTACGACCATCTGCCGGAACAGGCGTTCTACATGGTCGGCTCCATCGACGAAGCTGTCGAGAAAGCCAAGACCCTTTAATCAAGGAGAGGGCTAATGGCCAAGATGCATGTGGAAGTGGTCAGTACCGAACAGCAGATCTACTCTGGTGAAGCCGAATTTCTGGTGGCGCCGGCTCAGGAAGGCGAGATCGGTATTTATCCACGTCACGTGCCGCTGTTGACCCGTATCAAGCCAGGCCTGTTGCGTTTGACAGTGCCTGGTTCCAAGGAAGAAGTGCTGGTGGCGGTATCCGGTGGCATGATGGAAGTGCAACCTAACCACATCACGGTTCTTGCGGATACGGCGATTCGCGGTGAGGATCTCGACGAAGCGCGTGCGGCAGAAGCCAAACGTACTGCTGAGGATGCCCTCAAGCATGCGGCCAGTGATCAAGACACGGCGAAAGCACAAGCTGCTCTGGCTTCTGCGATTGCCCAGCTCAAGGCACTGGAGTATCTGCGCAAGCGCGTGCACTAAGCGCGTCAGCGTTTGCTGTATAGTTCAGGCTGTCACTCCGGTGACAGCCTTTTTCATTTCTGGATAGACAGGCATACTCGCCGCCTGGCTATTGTCATTATCTGGACTGTTCATGGACTCTCTCAGCGTTGTCATTCTGGCTGCCGGCAAAGGCAAGCGTATGTATTCGGCCTTGCCCAAGGTATTGCACCCGATCGGCGGACAGCCGATGCTGGCGCGCGTGATCGCGACCGCCCGCCAGTTGCAGCCGGCCAAGATCGTGGTGGTCTACGGCCACGGCGGTGAGCAGGTTCGCGAGCAGATCCAGGACCCGGACATCGCCTGGGCACTACAGGCCGAGCAGCTGGGCACCGGCCACGCGCTGAAGATGGCGCTGCCGCACCTGCCCAAGGTTGGCCGCACGCTGGTGCTGTACGGCGACGTGCCGCTGACCACGCTGGCGACCCTGCAGCAGCTGCTGGCGGTGGCGGAGCAGGGCATGGCGCTGCTGGTCGACGTGTTGCCGGATGCCAGCGGTTACGGCCGCATCGTGCGCAATGCCGCCGGCGACATCGTCGCCATCGTGGAAGACAAGGACTGCAACCCGCAGCAGAAGGCGATCCGCGAGATCAATACCGGCATGCTGGTGCTGCCGAACGAGCGTCTCGACGGCTGGCTCAGCGCGCTGAAAAACGGCAATGCGCAGGGCGAATACTACCTGACCGATGTCATCGGCCTGGCGGTGGCCGACGGTCTGGCGGTACCCGGCGTCACCGTGACCGCCTCGTGGGAGGCCGCCGGTGTCAACAACAAGTGGCAGCTGGCCGAACTGGAGCGTCAGCTGCAGCTGAACCAGGCGCGGGCACTGCTCACCGCCGGCGTCACCCTCGCCGATCCGGCACGCATCGATGTGCGCGGCGAATTGCAGCACGGCCAGGATGTCAGCATCGACGTCGGCTGCGTGTTCGAAGGTAGGGTACAGCTCGGTGACGGCGTGCAGATCGGTGCCTACTGCGTGCTGAAAAATGTCAGCATCGCGGCCGGCAGCCGCATTGCCCCGTACTCGCACCTGGAAGACGCAGAGGTGGGCGAGGGCTGCCGCATCGGGCCGTATGCGCGGCTGCGTCCCGGCGCCAGACTGGCGGCGCAGGTGCACGTCGGCAACTTTGTCGAGATCAAGAAGAGCAATGTCGGCATCGGCTCCAAGGTTAATCACCTGACCTATATCGGCGATGCCGACATCGGCAGCAAGGTCAATATCGGCGCCGGCTCGGTGACCTGCAACTACGACGGGGTCAACAAGTACCGCACCGTGATCGGCGATCATGTCTTCGTCGGCTCCGGCACGCTGATGGTGGCGCCGGTGACTCTGGAAGAGGGCGCCACCATCGGCGCCGGCTCGGTGCTCACCAAGACCGCCCCCGCTGGCCAGCTCACCGTGGCGCGTGCCAAGCAGCTGACGGTGCCGGGCTGGCAGCGCCCGCAGAAGAAAAACTGACGCGTTCTTGCGCAGCAAAAAACCGCCTTGGCCATCCGGCCAGGCGGTTTTTTCATGCTTGTGTGGTGCAAGGTTGGCCGCAAGCGGGCCGTGCGTATTTCATCGCCGTAAGGTGCTTGTTCTGCACAGCTTTCGCTGATATATTTCGCAAAACTTCCGAAACGAAATATTTGATGACCAAGCGAAACACGCAGCAACGCCGCCATGCCATCGTTGCCCTGGTGCAGGAGCGCGGTGAAGTCAGTGTCGACGAGCTGACCAAACGCTTCTCCACCTCCGAAGTGACCATCCGCAAGGATCTGGCGCTGCTGGAAACCGGCGGCCTGCTGCTGCGCCGTTACGGTGGTGCGATCTCGCTGCCCACCGAAATGGTAGCCGAAGCGGACCCGGCCAGGGTTTCGCAACGAAAGCTGGCGATTGCCCGTGCCGCCGCCGAACGCATTCGCGATCACAACCGCGTCATCATCGACAGCGGCACCACCACCAGTGCGATGATCCCGCTGCTGGGCAACAAGCGTGGCCTGATCGTGATGACCAACTCGCTGAACGTGGCCGGTGCGCTGCGCGAGCTGGAGAACGAACCCACGCTGCTGATGACCGGCGGCACCTGGGACCCGCATTCCGAATCGTTTCAGGGCCAGATCGCCGAGCAGGTACTGCGCTCTTACGACTTCGACCAGCTGTTCATCGGTGCCGACGGTATCGATCTGGAGCGTGGCACCACCACCTTCAACGAGCTGGTCGGTTTGTCCCGCGTGATGGCCGAGGTGTCGCGCGAAGTGGTGGTGATGGTGGAGTCCGACAAGATCGGCCGCCGCATCCCCAATCTGGAGTTGCCATGGGCGCGCATCCAGACCCTGGTTACCGACGACGCCCTGGCCCCGGCGGCCAGGGACATGATTCAGGCCAAAGGGGTGACGCTGATCTGCGCTCCCTTTGCACACCGCTAGTTCAAGGAGAGAAGTATGTGCGGCATCGTAGGCGCTATCGCGCAGCGTAATATTGTTCCGGTACTGGTCGAGGGCCTGAAGCGCCTCGAGTATCGCGGTTATGACTCTTCCGGCATCGCCGTGCACGCCGGCAGCGACATCACCCGCGTGCGCCGCGTCGGTCGCGTGGCGGAGATGGAAGCCGCGGCGCAGGCCGATCAGGTGCAGGGCGAGCTGGGCATCGGCCACACCCGCTGGGCCACCCACGGCGGCGTCACCGAATACAACGCCCACCCGCACGTGTCGCACGGCCTGATTGCGGTGGTGCACAACGGCATCATCGAGAATCACGAACAGAAGCGCGCCGAGCTGAAAGCCGCCGGTTACCAGTTCGAATCGCAGACCGACACCGAGGTGATCGCCCACCTGGTGCACCAGTACTACCTGCAGGAAAAAGACCTGTTCCGTGCCGTGCACAAGGCCACCCGCGAGCTGACCGGCGCCTACGCCATCGGCGTCATCGCGCTGGATCGTCCGGACGAACTGGTGTGCGCGCGCATGGGCTGCCCGCTGCTGGTCGGCCTCGGCGAGGGCGAAAACTTCATTGCCTCCGACGTCTCCGCCATCCTGTCCGCCACCCGCCGCGTGATCTTCCTGGAAGAGGGCGACATCGGCCTGCTGACCCGCGACGGTGTCACGCTGATCGACAAGGACGACCAGCCGGTGGAACGCAAGGTGCACGTCTCCGACGTGTCGCTGGCCTCGCTGGAACTGGGTCCGTACAGCCACTTCATGCAGAAGGAAATCCACGAGCAGCCGAAAGCGCTGTCCGACACCATCGAGGCGATTCTTGACGACGGTTTCAGCGCCGAACTGTTCGGCGCCGCTGCGGCCAACGTCTTGCCCGCCCTCACCGGTGTGAAGATCCTCGCCTGCGGCACCAGCTACTACGCCGGCCTCACCGCCAAGTACTGGATCGAGAGCATCGCCGGCGTGGTGTGCGACGTGGAAATCGCCAGCGAATACCGCTACCGCGACGCCTTTGCCGATCCGCAGCACCTGGTGGTGACCATCTCGCAGTCCGGCGAGACGCTGGACACCATGGAAGCGTTGAAATACGCCAAGTCGCTGGGCCACCGCCACGCGCTGTCGATCTGCAACGTGCGCGAATCGGCCATCCCGCGTGCCTCCGACCTGGTGTTCTACACCCGCGCCGGTGCCGAAATCGGCGTCGCCTCCACCAAGGCGTTCACCACCCAGCTGGTCAGCCTGTTCGCGCTGGCGGTGACGCTGGGCAAGGTGCGCGGCCGCGTCAGCGCCGAGCAGGAGGCGCAGTATCTGGCCGAATTGCGCCACCTGCCGGGCAGCGTGCAGCACGCGCTGAATCTGGAGCCACAGATCACCGCCTGGTCGGCGCAGTTCGCCGCCAAGAACGACGCACTGTTCCTCGGCCGCGGCCTGCACTACCCGATCGCGCTGGAAGGCGCGCTGAAGCTGAAGGAAATCTCCTACATCCACGCCGAAGCCTACCCTGCCGGCGAGCTGAAGCACGGCCCGCTGGCGCTGGTGGACGAGAACATGCCGGTGGTGGTGATCGCCCCCAACGACGCGCTGCTGGAGAAGGTGAAGTCCAATATGCAGGAAGTGCGCGCCCGTGGCGGCGAGCTGTTCGTGTTTGCCGACGCCGACAGCCACTTCAGCGACTCCGACGGCGTACACGTCATCCGCACCCCGCGCCACGTCGGCGTGCTCAGCCCGATCGTGCACTCCATCCCGGTGCAGCTGCTGGCCTACCACGTGGCGCTGACGCGCGGCACCGACGTGGACAAGCCACGTAACCTGGCAAAAAGTGTGACAGTTGAATAAAAATGCTTGAATTTACAAGGCAATGGCAAATTAAATCCGCCAGCGTCTGAGCAAAGCGAAGGGGCCGTTGTGGCCCCTTCGCTTTTTCTATGCAGCGTTTGGGGCGGCGTTGCCAAGGGGGGCTGACGCGGTGGAATGGGTGCTTCAGCCCGATGAAGTGCGGCCTTGCCCGGCAGGTCTAAGTGCTGCCCGCTTTGCACAAAAACTCGGACATGCTTACTTCCGTCTTGTTTAGGCTGGAAGAGGCGGAAGAGAACAAGAGGACAACATACAGGCTTGTTCGGCTGGCCGCGGCCTCGGCCCCAAGGTTGGCCGCAATTGCTAAACATGTTGCGGCCAACCTTGTCCTGGCGCTGTGGCCATGGTGACGATGGGGAAGGCCCGCTGCCGGCCATGACCGCAATATTGTTGTGTCATGATGTGTTCTAATAAGTTTTTTCGGCAGTGAGGAGGGCTTCAGCATGCAGATACTGGCCGTGGTGACGGTGCTGGCGGTGGCAGCCTGGGCGCTTTGGTGCGGCAGGCAGCTGCGGCGTTACCGGCGCTGGCTGGACGGCGCCGCCGATCCGGTGCTGCTGGTCGAGCGCAACGGCCGCATCCGCTTTGCCAACCGCCAGCTGTGCCAGCTGCTGGACTTGCCGGCGGCCGAGGTGCGGGGGCTGCGGCTGGAGCAGATCGTGTTGCCGGACAGCGACGGCTACGGCCCGGTGTGGGCGACGCTGTTTTCCCGCCACTCGCGCTTTGTCGGCAGCCTGGGCCTGCGTCAGGTGCGCTACCGCGCCGGGCTGGAGCGTATGGTGATCGATGCCGCCGCCTTGCCGGAGGACGCGCTGGTGCTGCTGACGCTGCGGCCGCCGTCGCGGCAGAACACCGACCAGCCGCATCACTATCTGGCGCAAAAGCTGCTGCAAACGGCGGAAGCCGACGCCGGCATCGGCTCGTGGGTGCTGCAGATGGCCTCCGGCCGGCTGGACTGGAGCCGCGAGGTGCACCGCATTTTCGGCACCGATCCGGCGACCTTCCGCGCCACCGAGAGCGCCTATTTCGAACGCGTGCATCCGGATGACCGGGCGCGGGTGCGCGCGGAGCTGGACGCCAAGATGGCGCTGCTGCAACCCTTCGACATCGAATACCGCATCATCCGCCCGGATGGCGACATCCGCGACCTGCTGGAGCGCAACCATATCCACTGCCTGCCGGACGGCACCGTCGACCATCTGTGGGGCACGGTGATCGACATGACCCAGCACAAGCAGCTGCAGCGCCAGCTGCAACTGGCGCAGCTGGCGGTCGAGCACAGCTCCGAGGCGGTGGCGATTGCCGATGGCGCCATGCGCTGGCTGTATGTCAATCCGGCGCTGTGCCGCATCGCCGGGCGCGACGAGGCGGCGCTGCTGGCGGCTGCGCCGTCGTTCCTGCTGCCGGGCGCGGATACCGCCTTGCGCGGCAAGGAGCTGCTGGGCCTGCTCGGCGAGCGCCACCACTGGCAGGGCGAATTGCGCATCGCCCGCCCCGGCAGCATGCCCTTGCCGGTGCTGGCGTCGGTATCGCGCGTGCAGAACGCCGGCGGCGGTGCGGAAATGGTGTGGGTGTTTACCGACATCAGTCGCATCAAGGAGTCGGAGCGCCAATTGCAGAGCCTGGCCTTTTTCGACGGCCTGACCGGGCTGGCCAACCGCACGCTGTTCAACGAGCAGCTGGAGCGGGCGCTGCAGGCCAGCCGCGCGGCCGGCACGCCGCTGGCGCTGGTGTTTGTCGACCTGAACGGCTTCAAGCAGGTCAACGACCGGCTGGGGCATCAGGCCGGCGACGAAGTGTTGTGCCGCATCGCCACGCGGCTGAGCCGTGCGGTGCGCAGCGGTGACCTGGTCGGGCGCTGGGGCGGCGACGAATTTGCCATCCTGCTGCCGGCCTGCGGCGACGCGGCGGCGCTGGCCGCCCTGCTGCAGCGCCTGCAGCAGGCAGTGAACCTGCATTGTCCGCAGCCGGACGGGACGCTGCTGGCGGTCGGCGCCAGCTTCGGCGTCGCCTGTTGCCACGGCGATGCGCTGACGGCCACGGTGCTGTTGGCGCAGGCCGATCAGGCGATGTACCGCGCCAAGTCGCAGGGCGGCGGTGTGGTGTGGCTGCACGACGGGCAGGGGTTGCAGCCGTTTGCCGTGGCCACCGCCCGCCCGGCCTGAGCCGGCCTCCTTATGACAGACGCGGGCGGGGCGGGTATGCTGTTGTCTCCTGTCCCGTGTGTGCGCCGCCATGACCGTCAATCCCATTCTCAATAGCGATTCCTACAAGCTCAGTCACTGGGTGCAGTATCCGCCCGGCACCGACGGCATGTATTCCTACGTGGCCGCGCGTGGCGGTACCGCCTCGCACGTGCTGTTTTTCGGCCTGCAGGCGCTGCTGAAGGACTACCTCAGCCAGCGCATCACCATGGCGCATATCGCCGAGGCGGAGACGCTGGCCAGCTTGCATGGCCTGCCGTTCAACCGTGCCGGCTTCGAGCGCATTGTCAAAAAGCACCACGGCTACTGGCCGGTGCGCATCCGTGCGGTGGCCGAGGGCGAGCTGATCCCGACCGGGGTGCCGATGCTCACCATTGAATCCACCGACCCGGAGCTGTTCTGGGTGGTGTCCTTCCTGGAGACGGCGCTGCTGCGCGTGTGGTATCCGATCAGCGTGGCCACGCGCAGCTTCCGCGCCAAGGAAATCATCCGCCGCTATCTGTTGCAGACCGCCGACGACCTGTCCGGCCTGCCGTTCAAGCTGCACGATTTCGGCGCGCGCGGCGTGTCCAGCTACGAAAGCTCGGAAATTGGCGGCATGGCACACCTGGTCAACTTCATGGGCAGCGACACGCTGGCGGCACTGGTCGCCGCGCGCCGCCACTACCACGAGCCGTGCGCGGCGTTCTCGATTCCGGCGGCCGAGCACGCCACCATCACCGCCTGGGGCCGGCCGCAGGAGGGCGACGCCTTCGGCAACATGCTGACCCACTTCGCCAAACCCGGCGCGCTGCTGGCGGTGGTCAGCGACAGCTACGACGTGTTCCACGCCGTCAGCGAGCTGTGGGGCGAGCGCCTGCGCCAGCAGGTGATAGCCAGCGGCGCCACGGTGGTGATCCGCCCCGACTCCGGCGAGCCGGTACAGGTGGTGGCCGAGGTGATCGACCGGCTGGCGGCCGCCTTCGGCACCACGCTGAACGGCAAGGGCTACCGCGTGCTGAACCATGTGCGCGTGATCCAGGGCGACGGTGTCAACCTCGCCAGCATCGACGCCATCCTGTCGCGGCTGGCCAAGCTCGGCTACAGCGCCGACAACGTCGCCTTCGGCATGGGCGCGGAGCTGCTGCAGAAGCTGGATCGCGACACCCACAAGATGGCGCTGAAGTGCTCGGCGATCAGTATCGGCGGCCAGTGGCGCGACGTGTTCAAGGACCCGGTGACCGATCCCGGCAAGCGTTCGCTCGGCGGCCGCGTGGTGGCGGCGCGCGACAGCCGCGGCGCCTGGGGCGTCAACACCTTGGAGCGGGTGAGCGACGCCGACCTGCAGATGCGCGTGGTGTGGGAAAACGGCCAGCTGCTGCTGGACGAGGATTTCGCCACCATTCGCGCCCGTGCCGCCGCGCATCTGGAGCACTGACATGCCGAGCCCCGAACAAGTGGTCCAGGCGCAACTGGACGCCTACAACGCGCGCGATCTCGACGCGCTGCTGGCCTGCTATGCCGCCGACGCCTGCATGTATGCCTACCCGGCGACGCTGGTGGCGCAGGGCCATGCCGCCATCCGCGAGCGCATGCGCCTGCGCTTTGCCGAGCCAGACCTGCATGCCGAGCTGCGCCGGCGCGTGGTGCTGGGCGAGCTGGTGATCGACGACGAGATCGTGACCCGCAATTTTCCCGAGGGTCGCGGCAGCATGAGTATGACCATGATCTACCGCGTGGCCGACGGCCGCATCGTCGATGCCTCGGTGATCGCCGGCACGCCGGTGCTGGACGAGCGCTGATACCGGCGCAGGCCGAGGCGCGATACAAAAAGGTTGGCCGCATGCGGCCAACCTTTATCATTTTCAGGCCGCTTGCAGCGACTGCTGCTGCAGGCGCCGGCGCCACAGCCAGGTGGCCGCCGCCAGCAGCGCCATGATGCCGTAGCTGAGCCACGGGCCGATGGCGACCGCGCGGGCGACCGGCCAGTGGAAAGCCAGCCAGATGCGGGCGGCGCATTCCGCCAGCAGGCCGCCGCCCCACAGCAGGGTCATGCCACGCAGCACGTTTTGCAGCGCCGGCAGCATTAGCCGGGCTTGCAGCTCATCCCGCTGCTGCGGCGACTGCCGCGCCGCCGCCGCCAGTGCCAGCCGGCCGAGCAGGGGCTGGCGCCACAGCAGGCTCAGCAGGAATGCCATCCCCACCGCGCCGGTGACCAGCGATTCGCGCACCAGCAGCCAGCGGCTGTCGCCATCGCCCAGCATCGCCAGCAGCGACAGCGCAATGCCGGCCAGCACCAGAGCGCTCATCGCGTCCAGCCGGCGGTGGCGGTACAGCTCCCACAGGCTCCACAGCGTCGGCGGTAAGGCAGACCACAGCAGTGCGCCGCGCTCGCCCCAGCCGGCCACGGTGTGGTCATAGATCAGCCACGGCAGCAGCAGGTTGACGGCCAGATCCGCCACTAGCGATAGGCGCGTGCGCCAGTCAGGTCGCATCGTCACCGCTTTGCAGCGCGGCCAGCGGCAGTACGCGGATGGCGTTGCCGGGCACGTCCATGTTCGCCCACAGCCAGTTCAGGTGCGCCACCAGCGTTTCGCCGCTGGCGTGCGGACGGTCCTTGCAGGTGTGGGCATCGGCCACCACGGTGACGGCGTAGCCGAGCGAGGCGGCGCGGCGCACGGTGGTGTCGACGCAGAAGTCGCTGGCGTAGCCGCCCACCCACAGGTTCTCGATCTCCTCGCTGTCCAGGTACTGGCGCAGGCTGGTGTCGAGAAAGCTGTCGCAGGCGGTTTTTTCGATCACCGGGTCGCCCGGCAAGCGCTGCAGGCCGGGGTGCAGCTGCCATTCCTCGCTGCCGCGCGGCAGGTCGGCGGCATGGTGCTGGATGAACACCACGCGGTGGCCGCAGTCGCGGGCGTGGTCGATCAGCCGGTTGAGGTTGGCCAGGGTCTCGGCGCCGCGCGTGGCGCGCGGCTCCAGCTCGATCAGGCCATACTGGAAATCGATGACCAGCAGTGCGGTAGCGGACATCAGGCAAGACTCCTTCGGCAACGGGGTGGCAAGGTTGGCCGCAGGCTGGGCGGCCATCGCGCACAGTGTAGCCGCTGGCGGCGCGGTCCGGGATGTCATCGTGCTGTCGGCGGCGGCAGCGCCTTGCTATGCTGAGTTGATGGGCAACCCCGCGGCGGAGGCATGATGGCACGACTCGATAGTCAGCAGGCATTCGAACAGCACCTGCAGCGCGACACCGCACAGCGCTATGTCGCCCAGTTTGCCGGTTGCTGGCTGCAGAGCTGTTTCCAGCCGATCTTCTACCGCAGCGGCGGCGTGTTCGGCCACGAGGCGCTGCTGCGGGTGCACGACGCCGCCGGCGACAGCGTGCGCCCGGACCGTTTTCTTGCCGGCCTGCCGCTGTTGCAGCAGATCGACGCCGACCGCCTGGCGCGGGTGATCCACATCCGCAATTTCGCCGCCAGCGCCGAGCCGGGCTGCCTGACACTGAACCTGCTGCCGCTGACGGTGGTGCACGAGGCCGGTTACGGCGGCAACTACGCGCTGATGCTGCAACGGCTGCAGCAACTGGGCATCGACAACGGCCGCGTGATCCTGGAGGTGGTGGAGTACGAGGTGGAAGAGGGCGACGGCGCGCTGTCGGCGGCGCTGCGCGCGGCGGCGACGGCCGGCTTCGGCATCGCGGTGGACGATTTCGGCGCCATGGCCTCCGGCCACGGCCGGGTGCGCGCGCTGCGGCCGGACATCATCAAGATCGACCGCAGCCTGCTGCTGGACTACATGCAGGGCGACAACGGCCAGCTGGCGGCGGTGCTGCAGCTGGGCTGGGAGGTCGGCAGCCGCATGCTGGTGGAGGGCATCGAGACCGAGGCGCAGTACCGCGCGATGTGCGGCCTCGGCGTCGAGCTGTACCAGGGCTTTTACCTCGGGCGGCCGGGCTTCCTGCCGGTGCGGCGCGAGCTGTGAGCCAAGAATGAAAAAAGGTTGGCCGCAAGCCGGTAACGGGCTTGCGGCCAACCTTTTGCCGGGTTGACGCCTTACAGCAGCACGCGTTCGATGCCACCGTTGCGGGCGTTGTCGACGTAGTCCTTCATCCAGTTGTCACCCAGCAGGTGCTTGGCCATTTCCACCACGATGTAGTCGGCCTGGGTGCCGGTGTCGTCGCTGTAGCGGGACAGACCCTGCAGGCAGGACGGGCAGGAGGTCAGGATCTTCACCGGCTTGTCGGCGTCGCCGAGCTTGGCCAGGTCCTTGTTGATCTCCTCTTCCTTGCGGAAGCGTACCTGGGTGGCGATGTCCGGGCGGCTGGCGGCAAAGGTGCCGGATTCGCCGCAGCAACGGTCGTTCTGCACCACGCCGCCGCCGAGCAGCTCGTTCACCACCTTGATCGGCTGGTAGGCCTTCATCGGGGTGTGGCACGGGTCGTGGTACATGTACTTCTGGCCGCCGACGCCGTCCAGCTTCAAGCCCTTCTCCATCAGGTATTCGTGGATGTCGATGATGCGGCAACCGGGGAAGATCTCCTCGAAGCGGTACTGCGCCAGCTGGTCGTAACAGGTGCCACAGCTGACCACCACGGTCTTGATGTCCAGGTAGTTCAGCGTGTTGGCCATGCGGTGGAACAGCACGCGGTTCTCGGTGGTGATGGCGTCGCCCTTGTCCTTGAAGCCGGCGCTGGTCTGCGGGTAGCCGCAGCACAGGTAGCCCGGCGGCAGCACGGTCTGGGTGCCGACGTGCCACAGCATCGCCTGGGTGGCGAGGCCGACCTGGCTGAACAACCGCTCCGAGCCGCAGCCGGGGAAGTAGAACACCGCTTCCGCGTCTTCGCTGTCCTTCGGATTGCGGATCACCGGGATCACGTTACCGTCTTCCACGTCCAAGAGCGCACGCGCGGTTTTCTTCGGCAGCCCGCCCGGCATCGGCTTGTTGATGAAGTGGATCACCTGCGCCTTGATCGGCGCCTTGCCCAGCGTCGCCGGCGGCTGCGCTGTCTGTGTGCCGGTCAGCCCCAGCTTCTTGCCGATGCGGTTGCCCAGGCGCTGCAGCTTGTAGGCGCCGCCGACCAGACCGCTGCGGATGGTCTTGATGGTGGCCGGGTCCTTGGCGGTGAGGAAGGCCATGCCCAGTGCGGTGCCGGGGTTGAACTTCTTGTTGCCGGTCTTGCGCAGGAAGTTGCGCATCGCCACCGACACGTCGCCGAAGTCGATCTTCACCGGGCACGGCTTCACGCAGCGGTGGCACACGGTGCAGTGGTCGGCGACGTCGGACAGCTCCTCGAAGTGCTTCAGGCTGACGCCGCGGCGGGTCTGTTCCTCGTACAGGAAGGCTTCGGTCAGCAGGCCGACGCCGAGGATCTTGTTGCGCGGCGAGTACAGCAGGTTGGCGCGCGGCACGTGGGTGGAGCACACCGGCTTGCACTTGCCGCAGCGCAGGCAGTCCTTCACCGAATCGGAAATCTGGCCGATGTCGGACTGTTCCAGGATCAGCGATTCGGCGCCCAGCAGCGAGAACGACGGCGTGTAGGCCATCGCCAGGTCGGCACCCGGCAGCAGCTTGCCCTTGTTGAAGTGGCCGTTGGGGTCGACGCGCGCCTTGTAGTCGCGGAACGGCTGGATTTCCTCTTCGGTGAGGAATTCCAGCTTGGTGATGCCGATGCCGTGCTCGCCGGAGATCACGCCGTTGAGCGAGCGTGCCAGCTTCATGATGCGTTCCACCGCGCGGTGCGCGGTCTGCAGCATCTCGTAGTCGTCGGAGTTGACCGGGATGTTGGTGTGCACGTTGCCGTCGCCGGCGTGCATGTGCAGCGCGACGAAGGCGCGGCCGCGCAGCACCTTCTGCTGGATCAGGCGGATGGCTTCGATAATGGGGCTGTCGGCCTTGCCGGCGAACAGCGCTTCCAGATCGGCCTGCAGTTCGCGCTTCCAGCTGACGCGCAGCTTGAAGTCGCGCATGGCGATGAACACGCTGGCCTCAAGGTTGGCCGCAGCGTCTTCCAGTGGTGCCTGCGGCCAACCTTGCACGTACTGCGCCAGCGGCGTGTCGAGGTTGTCCAGCAGCCACTGCCAGCGCTGTTGCACGGCGGTAATCAGCTCCAGCGCGGTTTCACGGCGGTCGCCGATCAGCTCGTCGGCGGACAGGGTGCCGCCTTCGGTATCCACCGGCAGGCGGCCGTGGAAGAATTCGGCCAGCTGGCCCAGCAGCTTGATCTTGCTGGCGATCGACAGCTCGATGTTGATGCGCTCGATGCCGTCGCTGTAGTCGCCGAGGCGATCCAGCGGGATCACCACGTCCTCGTTGATCTTGAAGGCGTTGGTGTGACGGGCGATGGCGGCGGTGCGCGAACGGTCGAGCCAGAAGGTCTTGCGCGCCTCCGGGGTGACGGCGATGAAGCCTTCGCCGTGGCGGGCGTTGGCGTAGCGCACCACCTGGCTGGCGGCCTCGGCCACCGCGTTTTCATTGTCGGACACGATGTCGGCGATCAGCACCATCTTCGGCCGGCCCTTGGACTTGGCCTTGGTGGCGTAGCCGACGGCGCGCACGTAGCGCCAGTCGAGGTGCTCCAGGCCGGCCAGCTGCACGCCGGCCAGCACGCCGGCGCCGTTCGGCTTGAAGTAGTCGGTGATCTCGACGATGGCGGGCGTGGCTTCGGCCACGGTGCCGAAGAATTCCAGGCACACGGTGCGGGTGTGCGCCGGCATCTTGTGCAGCACGAAGCGCGCGCTGGTGATGATGCCGTCGGTGCCTTCCTTCTGCACGCCGGGCAGGCCGGCGAGGAACTTGTCGGTGACGTCCTTGCCGAGGCCGACTTTGCGGAAGCTGCGGCCCGGAACGTCCAGCTGCTCGCTGGAGATCACGGTCTGGCCGTCGTCCTGCAGGCGGCTGACGCGGAAGCTGGCGACATCGACGTCGTGGATCTTGCCGTAGTTGTGATTGAGGCGTTCGACGAACAGCCAGTTGCCGTCCGGGTCGACCATCTTCCAGCTGGCGAGGTTGTCCAGCGCGGTGCCCCACAGCACCGCCTTCTTGCCGCCGGCGTTCATCGCCACGTTGCCGCCGATACAGGAGGCTTCCGCCGAGGTCGGGTCCACCGCGAACACCAGGCCAGCGGCGCTGGCCGCTTCGGATACGCGGGCGGTGACCACCCCGGCGCCGCACTGGATGGTGGCGCGCTTGCCGTCGAGGCCCGGCAGGGCGATGTATTCGACGCCGACGTGACGGTCGAGCTTCTCGGTGTTGATCACCGCCGAGCGCTTGTCCAGCGGCACCGCGCCGCCGGTGTAGCCGGTGCCGCCGCCGCGCGGGATGATGGTCAGTTCCAGTTCGATACAGGCCTTCACCAGCGGCGCGATCTCGGCTTCGGTATCCGGGCACAGCACCACGAACGGGTACTCGACGCGCCAGTCGGTGGCGTCGGTGACGTGCGACACCCGCGCCAGGCCGTCGAACAGGATGTTGTCGCGGCGGGTGATCTTGCCGAAGCGCTTGAGGATGGCGGCGCGCAGCTCGCGCGTCTCGCCGAACTGCTGCTCGAAGCTGTCCACCGCCTGATAGGCGGCGGCGATCATGCGGCCAACCTTGTCGTTGCCGTCACGGCGCTTGTCCACTTCGCCGAGGCGGTGGCGCAGCGCGCCGACCAGCGCGGTCAGGCGCTGCGGGTTATCCAGCAGGTCATCGACCAGATAGGGGTTGCGGTCCACCACCCAGATGTCGCCCAGCACCTCGAAAAGCATACGGGCAGAACGGCCTGTTTTCCGTTCTGCCCGTAGCTCTTCGAGTAATTGCCACATCGGTTCGCCCAGCAGGCGAATGATGATCTCGCGATCCGAATATGAGGTGTAGTTGTACGGGATTTCCCGTACGCGTGTGTGAGTGGTGGCGCTCATTATGTCCCTGAACTTCGGCGATTATTTGTGGAGAGTTGCCGCGATTTTACCGCAAATGCTGCGCCGCGAAAAATGCCGCTAACGTCAGGCTGATATAACCGTTAGTGATTGGCTATTGTCGACATTATGCAAATAACGTGAACCGTCGTTTGCGGGCGCCGCATGGCAACTGGCGGCCAGGATCGGCCGCCAGCAGGGCGCAATGGGGAGGGGTCAGGTCGCGAGCTGGGCCGCCAGCCGCACCGCCTCGAACAGGCTGCCGGGATCGGCGCGGCCGGTGGCGGCGAGATCGAGCGCGGTGCCGTGATCGACCGAGGTGCGGATGATGGGCAGGCCCAAGGTGATGTTGATGCCGGCACCGAAGCTGGCGTGCTTCAGCACCGGCAGGCCCTGGTCGTGGTACATCGCCAGTACCGCGTCGCCCTGCGCCAGCTTGTCCGGGTTGAACAGGGTGTCGGCCGGCAGTGGGCCGATCAGGTTCATACCTTCCGCGCGCAATGCGGCCAACGTTGGCTCGATGACGTCGATTTCCTCGCGACCCATGTGGCCGCCCTCGCCGGCGTGCGGATTGAGGCCGGCCACCAGGATGCGTGGCGCGGCGATGCCGAACTTGCTGACCAGGTCGGCGTGCAGGATGCGGATGACCGCCGTCAGACTCTCCTGGGTGATGGCGTCCGGCACCGCGCGCAGCGGCAGGTGGGTGGTGGCCAGCGCCACGCGCATGCCGCCGCCGGCCAGCATCATCACCACCAGTGGCGTGGCGGTATGCTCGGCGAGGTACTCGGTGTGGCCGGAGAACGCTACGCCGGCGTCATTGATCACGCCCTTGTGCACCGGCGCGGTGACCATGGCGGCGAACTCGCCACGCACGCAGCCGGCGATGGCGACGTCCAGCGTGGCCAGCACGTAGCGGCCGTTGGCGGCATCCAGCACTCCCGGCCGGCAGGGCGCCGCCAGCGGCACGTGCCACACTTCCAGCGCCCCGGCCGGTGCTGGCTGCGTGCGCCGGTAGTCGACCAGCGGCACGTCCAGTCCCAGCGCAGCGGCGCGCTGTTGCAGCAGGTTCTTGTCGGCGATGACGACGCAGCGCGCCGGCAGCGCCAGCTGTGGCAGGCGCAGCACCAGGTCGGGGCCGATGCCGGCCGGTTCGCCTGCGGTGACGGCGAGGAGGGGGAGCGGGGTGGACATGGCGGCTTCCAGCAATAAAAGGGCGGCAATAAAAGGGGCAGCAATAAAAAAGGCCGATGCGAGCATCGGCCTGTGGGGTTATTTTTCGATCAGCCGGTCATCGATGAAGGCCGAGGCGCGCAGTTGCTGCAACCAGTCGTTGTAGTTCTGCTCTGCCTTGCGCTGGCGGATCTGCTGCTTGATCGCCAGCTTGGCGCGTTCGCCGGACACGTCCTGGCTGCGCACTTCTTCCAGCCGGATCAGGTGCCAGCCGAACGGGCTGCGCACCGGCTCGCTGTTGTGGCCGGGTTGCAGCGCGTTGAAGGCGCGCTCGAATTCCGGCACCGTGTCGCCGGGGTTGAGCCAGCCCAGATCGCCGCCGAGCGAGGCGCTACCGTCTTCGGAGAACTGGCGGGCCACCGCCTCGAAGCTGGCGCCGCGCTGCAGGCGGTCCTGCACCTGCAGGATGCGCGCCTTGGCTTCCGCTTCCGAGGTGGCTTCGTTGGTCTTGATCAGGATGTGGCGCACCTTGTGTTGTTGCACCAGCTGCTCGCCGGCGCTGTTGCGCTTGTCGGACAGCTTGAACAGGAACAGGCTGCCGTTGGCGCGCACGATGTCGGTGACGTCGCCGACCTTCATGCTGTCCAGCAGCTGGATGAAGTCCGGCGGCAACGCGCTGGCGCCTTTCCAGCCCATGTCGCCGCCGTTGAGCGCGGTGGCGGCTTCGGAGTAGCGGGCGGCCACTTCGGCGAACGGCTGGCCGTTACGGATCGCCTGCTGCGCTTCCTGCAGTCGCAGTCGCAGTTTCTCGATCTGCGCGGCATCAGCGCGTTCCGGCACGTTGAGCTGGATCATCGCCAGCCGGTACTCGGCGTTGGACAGTCCCTGGGTGCTCTTCAGTACCTGTTCCACTTCGCTGTCGGTGACATTGACGCGACCGGCGATCTCGCGTTCCTTGATGCGGTCCAGCAGCAGGTCTTTGCGCAGGCTCTTGCGGAATTGCTCCAGCGACAGTCCGTCCTGCTGCAGGCGGGCGTACAGCCCCTGCAGGTCGGTCTTGTTCTGCGCCGCCAGCCGTTGCAGGGTCTGGTCGATTTCGCTTTCGCTGACGCGCAGGCCGTTGCTGGCGGCGTACTGCAGCTGCAGCTGCTCGTTGACCATCAGGTCCAGCACCTGCCGCGACAGCACGCTGGCCGGCGGCAGCGCCACGTTCTGCCGTTTCAGGCTGGCGGTGATTTCGGCTTCGCGCTGTTGCAGTTCGCTCAGCGTGATCACGCCGTTGTTGATCACGGCGACGATGCGGTCGGCGGTCTGCACGGCAGCGCTGGCCGGGGTGGCCAGGCTGAGGGCGAGGGTCGCGGCAAGAAGGAGCTGTTTCATCAGTTACCTGTTGTCTCGTTGATTGGGCTGTAGCCCGGAATGGCTAGGCGCAGGGCATTGAGCGGATTGCTGCCGACGCTGCTGAAGTCTTTCAGCTCCAGCTGCAGGAACACGGCATTCTTGGTCTTGTCGAGGTCGGTGACGTAGCGCTGGCCGACCACGCGCATGCTCCAGCAGCCATCGTTGTACTCCACCCCGGCCAGTTGCTCCAACGCTTTTTTGTCGCGCAGCGAGTAGTTCTGCCGCGCCACCGCGTACCAGCGCGGCGCGATCGGCCACTGGCCGGCGACATCGACCTGGCGCAAGGTGTCGCGCTCGCTGCCGCTGCCGATCAGTTCGTCACGGCCGTAGCGGTAGCGCACGCTGAGGGTCTTGCCCGGTGCCGGGTTGTAGCGCAGCTGCGCATTGTAGCGTTCGGTCTTGGACAGCGCTTGGTTGTACTGGTAGGAACCGTCCAGTCGCAGGCTGTGGCTGAGGTCGCCGCCGACGGTCACGAGCAGGTCGGAACCGGCCTCGCTGCGTTCGCTGCTGCTACCGTCGAGGCTGATGTCGTCACGGCTGAGGTAGAAGCGCTGGCCGATGGCGACGCGCAGGCGTTCCAGCCCGTTCTCCTTGTCCAGGTAGCGGCTGGTCAGCGCCGCGGTGACCTGGTTGGCGGCATTGATGCGATCGTGACCGGAGAAGCGGTTCTCGGTGAACAGCTGCGCAAAGTTGAAGTCGTTTTCCGAGGTGTCGAAGTTGGGCAGGCTGGACTGCTCGACTTTCGGGATCTTCACGTAGAACAGGCGCGGCTCCAGCGTCTGGTTCATGTCACGGCCGAACAGCGTGCTGTCGCGCTCGAAGTACAGGCCGCTGTCGAGGCTGACGATCGGTAGCGTGCGTTCGTCGCTGCGCACCGTCTGGCTGCTGTCGCTGTTGGCCAGTTCGTAGCGGGTAAAGTGGACGCCGACTTTCGGGCGCAGGAAACCCCACGGCCGCTCGATGGCATAGCTCAGGCTGGGATAGGCCACCAGTCGCGTGCCTTCCTGCTTGCTGCTGTGGCTGAAGCGGGTCAGCTCGCTTTCGAGCTTGCTGCTGAAACCGGCGAACTGCTGGCGGGCGTTGATGCTCAGCTGCGGCAGACGCGCGTAAGGCTCTTCCACCGTGTCGTTCTCATCCTGCAGTGTCTGGTAGCGCTGCGCTGTCAGCGTTACCGATCCCCACTCAGGCCGGTAGCTGAGCCAGGCCTCGCGCTTGAGGTTGACGTTGGCCGCACTGCTGACGCGGTCACCGAAGTCGTCGAAATAGTCGTCATCGGACACGTAGGCACCGTTGGCACCCAGGCTCAGCGCCGGTGCCAGCTGCTGCACGTGTTCGCCTTTCCACAGGAAACGGCTCTGCTCGCTTTTCTTGTCGTTGGGTAGCTGCTCGGTATACAGCTGGCCCTGGGCCTCCGGCAGCAGGTAGCGTCCTTCCAGCCCCAGCATCATGCCGCGCTGTTCGATGTAGCGTGGGGTAATGGTGGCGTCGTAGTTCGGCGCGATGTTCCAGTAGTAGGGCAGCGACACCTGCAGCCCGTCGCTGCCGGTGCTGATGGTGGGGAACAGCAGCCCGCTCTTGCGGCCGCCGTCCAGCGGGAAGTCGATCCACGGTGTGTACAGGATAGGCACGCCCTGGAATTCCACCCGCGCATTGCGCGCCACGCCGACATTGCGACCGTAGTCGAGGTCGATGGTGCTGGCCTTCAGGTACCAGGAGTCGTCGTTGGGGTCACAGGTGTTGGCGCGTGCGCTGCGCAGGCGGTAGTTGTCCTTGCCCTGGAATTCCAGCTTGCCGGCATTGCCGCGCAGCGTCTTGCCGTCGCGGCCGAAGCTGAAGCTCGCGTTGCTGGCACTGCCGCTGCGCTCGCCCAGCAGGTAGTCGAGCTGCTCCGCCTCGATGCGACCATCCGCCTGAGTCAGCCGCACCCGCTCGCCGGCGCGCAACTGCTGGCGCTGGACGAAGTATTCCAGCCAGTCGGCCTCGACGGTCTGGTCGTCGCGGGTGGCCTTCACCTGGCCGCTGGCCTTCAGATCGACGTCCATCTGGCCGCTCAGGGTGTCGGATTCGACACTCAGCGTGCCCGCCGGCAGGAAGTCCGCCTGCGCCAGCGGCAGCAGGAACAGGGGGAGCAAGGCCGCCATCACGGGCGTCAAACGGAAGCGTGTCTGCATCGGAAGAAGTCGAGCCGGCCATGTTGGGGCGCGGTCAAAGCGGTTACAATCGCGTCATTGTACCCAATTTGCCGATATACGCGACTATGCAGCGACTCGAAGCCCTGAAAGCGTGGCTGGCCACGCAGTTTCCCGATCAGACCATCACGGTGGAATTCGCCGCCGCCGATGCTGATTTCCGCCGTTACTTCCGTGCCACCTTCCCCGATGGCACTACCCGCATCGTGATGGACGCGCCGCCGGAAAAGATGAACACCGACGCCTACGTCAGCGTGCGCGAACTGTTTGCGCCGGCGGCCAACGTGCCGGCGATCCTGCTGCGCGACCGCGAGCAGGGCTTCATGCTGCTGGAGGACCTCGGCACCATCACCCTGCTGGCGGCGTTGCAGCACGATGAGTGGGAAATGGTGCGCAAGCACCTGCTGCTCGAAGCGGTCGATACCCTGATCGAGATCCAGAAGATCAGCCAGCCCGGCGTGCTGCCGGACTACGACCACGCGCTGCTCAGCCGCGAACTGAACCTGTTCCCGGAGTGGTACGTGGCCAAGGAATTGGGCAAGCCGCTGACCTATGCCCAGCGCCAGCTGTGGGACGCGGCGCTGCAGGTGCTGCTGCCGCGCATCGAGGCGCAGGGCAAGGTCTACGTGCATCGCGACTACATCGTGCGCAACCTGATGCTGACCCCGGGCAAGCCGGGCGTGCTCGACTTCCAGGACGCGGTATACGGTCCGGTCAGCTACGACATCGTGTCGCTGCTGCGTGACGCCTTCATCGGCTGGGACGAGGAGTTCGTGCTCGACATCGCCATCCGTTACTGGGAAAAGGCGCGCGCCGCCGGCCTGCCGGTGGCGGCCACCATCGACGAGTTCTACCGCGATTTCGAGTGGATGGGCGTGCAGCGCCACCTGAAAGTGGCCGGCATCTTCGCCCGTCTCTACCACCGCGACGGCAAGGACAAGTACCGCGCCGAGATCCCGCGCTTCATCAAGTACCTGAAGAAGACCAGCCGCCGCTATCACGAGCTGCAGCCGCTGTTCCAGCTGCTGGTGGAGCTGGTCGGCCTCGACGAGGACGATAACGACGACAGCATCGGCTCGGTGTTCAGCCATACCCGCATCTCGTCCGACCAGTAAACCCGGCCTGGCGCCGGCCACCCCCGCGGGGGGGCCGGCGCCAGCCGGGGTCAGGAAGCCGACCCCATGAAAGCAATGATCCTCGCCGCCGGCCGCGGCCAACGCATGCGGCCGCTGACCGACCACACCCCCAAGCCACTGCTGCCGGTAGGCGGGCAGCCGCTGATTGCCTGGCATATCCGGCACCTGGCCGCCGCCGGCTTTAGCGACATCGTCATCAACCACGCCTGGCTGGGCGACAAGATCGAAACCACGCTGGGCGACGGCAGCCGCTACGGCGTGCGCCTGGCCTACTCGCGTGAAAAGAGCGCGCTGGAAACCGCCGGCGGCATCGCCACCGCGCTGCCGCTGCTGGGCGATGACCCGTTCGTGGTGGTGAATGGCGACGTGCTCACCGACGTCGACTTCGCCGCCTTGCGGCCAACCCTGGCTGCACTGGATGGCGCGCGTCATCTGGCGCACCTGCTGCTGGTGGCCAACCCGCCGCACCACCCGGGCGGCGATTTCGGCCTGCTGGCGGACGGCAAGCTTGCGGGCAATGCCTCCGACGGCATCGGCCTGACCTTCTCCGGCATCGGCCTGTACCACCCGGCGCTGTTCGCCGCCATTCCGGCCCACCAGCCGGCCAAGCTGGCACCGCTGCTGCGCGAAGCCATGGCACACGGGCAGGTGACTGGCGCCCGCCACGACGGGCTGTGGCTGGATGTGGGCACGCCGGAGCGGCTTGCGGAGGCCGACGCCATCGCCCAGGGCTGGCTGTCCGCGTGAAACGCCGCATCCTCGGCATCGACCCCGGCAGCCGCATCACCGGTTTCGGCGTCATCGACATCATCGGCAACCAGCGGCTGTACGTCGCTTCCGGTGCCATCCGTACTCCGCAGGGCGCCAGCCTCGCCGAGCGTATCAAGGTGCTGGTACACGGCATCCACGACGTGATCGCCACCTACCAGCCGACCGAGTCGGCGCTGGAACAGGTGTTCGTCAACGTCAACCCGGCGGCGACGCTGATGCTGGGCCAGGCGCGCGGCGCCTGCATGACGGCGCTGGTGATGAAGGAGCTGCCGGTGGCGGAATATACCGCGCTGCAGGTGAAACAGTCGGTGGTGGGGCAGGGCAAGGCGCCGAAGGAGCAGGTGCAGTTCATGGTGGTGACCATGCTGAATCTGTCCGGCACGCCGCAGGCCGACGCCGCCGACGCGCTGGCGGTGGCGCTGACCCACGCCAACCACAGCGGCGGCGCCATCGGCCAGCTGGCCAAGCTCGGCTACAAGGTCAAGGGCGGGCGGCTGGTGTGAGCGGCGGCCTGCGGCCAACCTTGGGCGCGACGGGGTGTCGTTGCATCACTTCTATATTACCCACCCGTATCGCGGCCACTCGTCCCGGGCGGGTTCGTCCCGGTCACACGCCGCAATGGTACAGCGCTCAGGGGTACAGCGCTCAGGCGCGCTGTTTTCTGGCCTGTTTCACCACATACATTTCGCTGTCGGCCAGATGGACGGCGTCGGCGCTGCGCAGTCCGAACGGGGCGAGCGGCACGACACCGACACTGGCCCCGCTGTAGGCGACGCGGTGACCGGCCACCTGGTAGTCGCCGGCTGTCAGAGCCGACAGCCGCTGTTGCAGCGCGCGCGCCGCGCTGGCCGGCTCGCCGGTGGTAATCAGTGCTCCCGGCACGCCGCCACTCGTCCATGCCGGCCCCGGGCCGATGAACAGAAACTCGTCCCCGCCCATCCGCCCCAGCATTTCCGTCGCGCGCAAGCCGGATTGCAGGCGTTGCGCGATCGCCTGCAGGAAGTCGTCGCCGGCCTGGTGGCCGTGGCGGTCGTTGATCTGCTTGAAACCGTCAAGGTCGATCACCCCGACCAGGATGCTGCTGCCGGTGCGCACCGCCTGCGCCAGCAGCCGTTCCAGTTCGTCGAACAGTGCGCGGCGGTTGGGCAGCGCGGTCAGCGGGTCGGTCAGCGCATAGCTGGCCAGTTGGGCGTTGGCGCGCTGCAGGTTTTCCAGCAGCATTTCCCGCTCGATGAAGTTGGCCGCGATGTTGGCAAACAGTTGCAGCAGCGTTTCGGTTTCGGCGCTGATCGTCACCGCGCGGACGCTGGCGGCGCACAAGGTGCCCAGCAGCCCGCCGTCAGCGCTGCGCACCGGTGCGCTGATGTAACTCTTGATGCCGAGCTGGCGCGCCGCGTCGGAATCGCCCCACAACGTACTGACCTGGTTGGTCGACAGGGTGCCGGAGTCCAGTGAGCGCTTGCACAAGGTGTCTTCCCACGGCACGCTCAGCCCTTCCGGGATCTGCATCTCACCACTGTTGCGCGCATAGCGCACATGCTGCAGGCCTAGTCCCAGCTCGATATTGGTGAGGTAGGTGGACTCCATGCCGGTGATGCTGCCCAGCATCTCGAGCACCGGGCGAATCAGCTGATCAATGGTCCGGGCCGTATTCAGGGACAGCGAGAGTTGCGAGAGGATCGGGTCCATGCCGAACAGCCTCAACGAAGTTGCGATTGCTGCGCACTGTAGCGGAACATGCGATTGAAATATAGCGCTCAGGCAAGAACGCTTTGCCGCGCACCCGCCGCGACGCCGGCCATAGCAGCCGTCGTGCGTCAGCGTGTCGGGTCATGTCTCGCCCCGGCGCCGCAATGAACTGGCCGGCCCCGCGTTTTATTGCGCCAGCCCAAGGCCGGCCATCACGCCGTGTGGCACACTGCGGCCAACCTTTGTCATCAAGAAAGCGGGGCTTGTGATGTGGAATGACTATGCCATCGCCCGCGCGTTGCACGTGCTGGCAATCGTGATGTGGGTCGGCGGCGTCGGCTTTGTCACCACGGTGCTGATTCCGGCCATCGGCCGCCGCTTCGCTCCCGACCAGCAGTACGCGATGTTCGAGGACGTCGAGCACCGCTTCGGCGCGCAGGCGCGGCTGTGGGTGCTGCTGGCGCTGGCCAGCGGCGCGTGGATGCTGCACGCCAGCGATGGCTGGGCGCGGCTGCTGGACACCGGCTGGCTGCAGCTGATGCTGGTGGCGTGGCTACCCTTCCTGCTGATGCTGTTCGTGCTGGAGCCGTTCTTCATCCACCGCTGGCTGAAGCGGCGCGCGCAGCGCGACCCGGCCGGCACCCTGCGCCTGCTGCAGCGGCTGCACGTGGTGCTGCTGGCGCTGACGCTGAGCGCACTGCTGGCCGGCGTGGTCGGCGCCCATGGCGGCTGGCGCTTCTGACGCCTTATCGCCTGCCGGCAGCGGCCGCGCGCCGGCTTTGCGTTATGCTAGAAGGATCGTCCTTCCGACCCCGACACCATGCCTGCCGTCCCTTGCCCGCCGCCACTTGACCACTCCCGCCCCGACGGCCGCGCCGCGCGCTGGCTGCTGGCCACGCGCCCGGCCTTCCTGACCCTGACGCTGGGCGGTGTGCTGCTCGGCATCGCAGGCAGTGGCGGCGACGCACTGTGGCAACGTTGGCCGCAAGCGGCGCTGGCGCTGCTGCTGGCCTTGCTGTGTCACGCCGCGGTCAATGTCATCAACGATGTGGCCGACCACGACAACGGCAGCGATGCGGCCAACGTGGCGCGGCAGTTTCCGTTTACCGGCGGCAGCCGCGTGATCCAGAACGCGCTGCTCAGCCGCCGCGACATGGCGCGGCTGGCGCAGGGGCTGTTTGCGCTGGTGATCGGCGGCGGCCTGCTGCTGGTGTGGCTGAGCGGGCCGTGGCTGCTGGCCATCGGCGTGATCGGCGTGCTACTGGGCTGGGGCTACTCGGCGCCGCCGCTGCGGCTGAACAGCCGTGGCTTGGGCGAGCTGTGCGTGCTGCTGTGCTTCACCCTGCTGCCGCTGGGCGCGCAGGTGCTGCTGCGCGGCGCGCCGTCGCTGTCCTTGCTGGCCGCGGCCTTGCCCTACGGCCTGCTGGCCACCGCGCTGCTGTACATCAACCAGTTCCCGGATCGCGACGCCGACGCACTGGCCGGCAAACGCCACTGGGTGGTGCGGCTGGCGCCGCAGCAGGCGCGCTACGGCTACCCGCTGCTGCTGGCGCTGGCCTTGCTGAGCCTGCTGGCGGCGATCGCCGCCGGCCTGCTGCCGCTGCGGGCCGCGCTGCTGTTGCCGCTGTGGGCGTTGCCGGCACGGGCGGCCGTCACGCTGTGGCACAATGCCGCGCAACCGGCGCGACTGCGTCCCGCCCTGATCCAGACCATTGCCGCGGCCAACCTGTATCCGCTGGCGCTGGCCGTCATCCTGTCCTGTTAAGCGCCGCGCTGCGGCCAACCTTTTGAAAGCCCCGAAATGATCGGACGACTCACCGGCACCCTGCTCGAAAAACTGCCACCGCAAATCACCGTCGACGTGAACGGCGTCGGCTACGACGTGGACGTGACCATGACCACCTTCTACCAGCTGCCGGCGCTGGGGCAGAAGACCACGCTGTTCACCCACCTGGTGGTGCGCGAGGACGCCCACCTGCTGTACGGCTTCGGCAGCCGCGACGAGCGCGAAACCTTCCGCCAGCTGATCAAGATCACCGGCGTCGGCGCCAAGATCGCGCTGGCCATCCTGTCCGGCATGACCGCCGACGAGCTGGCGATCGCGGTGGCCAGCGAAGACATCAAGCGCCTGTCCAGCGTGCCCGGCATCGGCAAGAAAACCGCCGAGCGGCTGGTGCTGGAGCTGCGCGGCAAGCTGGCCACCGGCGGCAACCTCACCGTGCCCGGCGGCCTGCCGTTTGCCGCCACGCCGGACGAAAAGAGCGACATCGTGAACGCGCTGCTGGCGCTGGGCTACAACGAAAAAGAGGCCGCCGCGGCCACCAAGGGCTTGCCGGCGGAGGTCACCGTCAGCGACGGCGTACGGCTGGCGCTGAAAAACCTGATGAAAGGCTAAGGTATGGACAAGGTGCTGCTGGTCACCGGTGCCAGTCGTGGCATCGGCGCCGCCACCGCACTGCTGGCGGCGCAGCGCGGCTACGCGGTGGCGGTGAACTACCACCGCAACCAGGCGGCCGCCGAGGCGGTGGTGGCCGCCATTCACGCCGGCGGCGGTCGCGCGGTGGCGATTGCGGCCAACGTGGCCGATGAAATCGACGTGCAGCGCCTGTTCGCCGAGACCGAGCTGGCGCTGGGGCCGCTGACGGCGCTGGTCAACAACGCCGGCGTGCTGGAGCAGCAGATGCGGCTCGATGAAATGAGCGTGGCCCGCTGGCAGCGCATCCTGACCACCAACGTCATCGGCCCGCTGCTGTGCTGCCGCGAGGCGGTAAAGCGGCTGTCCACCCGTCACGGCGGGCAGGGCGGCGCCATCGTCAACGTGTCCTCGGCCGCCGCGCGGTTGGGCTCGGCCGGCGAATACGTGGACTACGCCGCCAGCAAGGGCGCGCTGGACACGCTGACCATCGGGCTGGCGAAGGAAGTAGCCGGCGAGGGCATCCGCGTCAACGCGGTGCGCCCCGGTTTCATCTACACCGACATGCACGCCGACGGCGGCGAGCCGGGCCGCGTCGAGCGCGTCAAAGGCGCGGTACCGCTGCAACGCGGCGGCCAGCCGCAGGAAGTGGCGGAGGCGATCCTGTGGCTGCTGTCCGACGCCGCCTCGTTCACCACCGGCAGTTTCATCGATGTCGCCGGCGGCCGCTGAGCGCGCCGCGGCATCGTCAACAAGGGGAAAACCATGGCCAACGTAGCGGTACTGATCGACGCGGACAACGTGTCGCCGGGCTGGATCGAGGACGTGCTGGAAGAAGCCGGCAAGCTGGGCGTGCTGGCGCTGAAACGGGTATACGGCGACTTCAGCCGTCACGACAAGGCGTGGCGCGACCTGTGCGCGCGCTTTGCCATCCACCCGATCCAGCAGTTCCCGAACACCAAGGGCAAGAACGCGTCCGACATCACGCTGGTGATCGACGCGATGGACATGCTGCACTCCGGCCGCTACCACAGCTTCTGCCTGGTCTCCAGCGACAGCGATTTTTCGCGGCTGGCGACGCGGCTGCGCGAGGACGGGCTGGAGGTGTGGGGCTTCGGCGAGGAGAAGACGCCGTCGGCCTTCGTCAATGCCTGCAGCAAGTTCGTGTACGTGGAAGTGCTGGCGCTGAGCGACGAGGCCAAGGCGGAGGAGAGCGCGGCCAAGGAGGGCGACGGCGCGCGTGGTAGCGGCAAACCGGCGCCGGCGGCGCGGGTGTTGCGGCCGCTGGACAAGAAGCTGCGCGCGCAATTCCAGAAGGGCATCGAGAGCATGGACGACGACGAGGGCTGGGCCGACCTCGGCGGCGTCGGCAGCCTGCTCGGCCAGTGGATGCCGGACTTCGACCCGCGCAACTACGGCTTTGCCAAGCTGTCCGAGCTGGTGCTGAAGTCGGGCTGGTTCGAGGTCCGCAAGGCCAGCAGCGGCCGCGGCGGGGTGTCGATCCGCCTCAAGCCGGGCAATGGCGGCGGGCGCAAGTCGGCCAAGTAAGGCGCTTGCCGCACCATGCCGGCACCAGCCGGGAAAAAACCGCAGCGTGAGGCACGCTGCGGTTTTTGTTTGCGGCCAACGTTGGCCGCAGACCTTTACGGCTGTTCGCGCGCCAGCCATTGCACCAGCTCGGCCACCGTCAGTTGCGGCAGCTGGTGCTGCGCGGCGTAGGCGTCCAGTTCGGCGCCGCGCATCATGCTGCCGTCCGGGTTCATCAGCTCGCACAGCACGCCGGCCGGGCTGAAACCGGCCAGCCGCGCCAGCTCGACGGCGGATTCGGTATGGCCGCGGCGTTCGCGCACGCCGCCGGCTCGGGCGATCAGCGGGTAGACGTGGCCGGGGCGGGCGAGGTCGGCGGGCTGGGCATCCGGCGCGATGGCGGCGCGGATGGTGGTGACGCGGTCGGCGGCGGACACGCCGGTAGTCACGCCCTCGGCGGCCTCGATGCTGACGGTGAAGGCGGTGCCGTAGCGGCTGCCGTTGTCGGCCACCATCGGCGGTAACTGCAGCCGCGCGGCGTGCTCGGGTGTCAGGCACAGGCAGACGATGCCGCTGCAATCGCGGATCAGGCGCGCCATTTCCGGCACCGTCAGTGCGTCGGCGGCCAGGATCAGGTCGGCCTCGTTTTCGCGGTCGTGGTCGTCGGCGACGATCACCGGCTTGCCGGCGCGCAGCGCGTCCAGCGCGGCGTGGAGGCGCAGGGAAAGGATATCGGTGTGGGCATTCATGGATAACGGTCCTCAAATCAGCTAGTGAGAAACACGTCACGGGGCGTGAAGCGGCGAGCCTTGCGGCCAACCTGGGGCGCACGGCGTGCGCGGACAGCACCACCCGCCGCCAGCTGGCGTGCGGGGAATGGCGTCATCTTCTTTCATCCGGACTGTAACCGTCGGCTCTGGCATCGCACCAGATCTGCTGACCTTTTGCCGGGCGGCAAAAGCGCTCGCGGGCTCGGCTGCGCAGGCAGCCATACCGCCGGTGGGGAATTGCACCCCGCCCTGAAGACGTCGCTTGCGGCCAACGTTGGCCGCAAGCGGGGCACAGTATAGCAGTGGTAACATCGGGCGATTGATTCCGAGTGATAGCGACATGATCCAGACCGACAACCTGATAGGCGGCGCGCCGGAGCGCCGCATCGTCACCCAGCAAAGCCTGTCGCAGCAGGAAGAGGCGCTGGAGCGCGCGCTGCGGCCCAAGCAGCTGGACGAGTACGTCGGCCAGAAGAAGGCGCGCGAGCAGCTGGAAATCTTCATCGAGGCGGCGAAGAAACGCGGCGAGGCGCTCGACCACGTGCTGCTGTTCGGCCCGCCGGGCCTGGGCAAGACCACGCTGGCGCACATCGTCGCGCGCGAGATGGGCGTCAACCTGCGCCAGACCTCCGGCCCGGTGCTGGAGCGCGCCGGTGACCTGGCCGCGCTCTTGACCAACCTCGAGCCGCACGACGTGCTGTTCATCGACGAGATCCACCGCCTGAGTCCGGTGGTGGAGGAGATCCTGTACCCGGCGCTGGAGGACTACCAGATCGACATCATGATCGGCGAAGGGCCGGCGGCACGCTCGGTGAAGATCGACCTGCCGCCGTTCACGCTGGTCGGCGCCACCACCCGCGCCGGCATGCTGACCAATCCGCTGCGAGACAGATTCGGGATTGTCGCGCGGCTGGAGTTCTACACCCCGGAGGAGCTGCAGCGCATCGTGGTGCGCTCCGCCGGGCTGCTGAACGTGCCGCTGGCCGATGACGGTGCGTTCGAGGTCGCGCGTCGCTCGCGCGGCACGCCGCGTATCGCCAACCGCTTGCTGCGCCGGGTGCGCGACTATGCCGAGGTGCGCGCCGACGGCACGGTGACGGCGGCGGTGGCCGACGCGGCGCTGGCGATGCTGGACGTCGATCCGGCCGGGCTGGACGTGATGGACCGCAAATTGCTTCAGGCGATCCTGGACAAGTTCGGTGGCGGCCCGGTGGGGCTGGACAACGTCGGCGCCGCCATCGGCGAGTCGACCGACACCATCGAGGACGTGATCGAACCGTTCCTGATCCAGCAGGGCTATCTGCAGCGCACGCCGCGCGGACGGATGGCGACGGCGCTGGCGTATACCCACTTCGGGCTGCCGACCAGGGAGTAAGCGGCGGCAGTGCCGGTTCACGAGCGAAGAGCATGCAGAAAAAGCTGATTATCCGTACCGGCCGCGTCTATGCCGGCTTGCGCGCCGAGCTGGGCGATTTTGACGACTGGATCCGCCGCGAGCTGGGTGCCGATGGCGACAGCTGGCAGGTGGTCGACGTGCAGGCCGGCGAGGCGCTGCCGTCGGTGACGGAGGTGGCCGGGGCGGTGATTACCGGCTCGGCGGCGATGGTCAGCGAGCGCGCACCGTGGAGTGAGGCCACCGCCGGCTGGCTACGCAGCGCGCATGCGGCCAACGTGCCGCTGCTGGGCATCTGCTTCGGGCACCAGTTGCTGGCCTCGGCGCTGGGCGGTGAGGTCGGCTACCACCCGCAGGGGCCGGAGGCCGGCACGGTGACGGTGCACACCACGGCCGCGGCGGCCAGCGACCCCTTGCTGTCGGCGTTGCCGGCGAGCTTTGCCGCCAACGTGATCCACTGGCAGAGCGTGCAGCGCCTACCGCCCGGCGCGGTGTGCCTGGCGCACAATACCTTCGAGCCGCACCACGCCTTCCGCCACGGTTCGGCGTGGGGCGTGCAGTTCCATCCCGAATTCAATGCCGAGGCGATGACGCGTTATCTGGCACAACTGGCGCCGTTGCTGGACAAGGCGCAGCTGTCGCTGCCGGCGCTGCAGCAGAATGTTGCAGCGACACCACATGCGGCGGCTTTATTGCAGCGTTTCGCCACCTTGCTGCCCGGGGCTGCGCAAGGTTGAGCACGCGGCGTACAATGCGCGCCAGATGTTTTATTCGCTCATGATTGCTCAGGGAGTATGCAGGCATGTTTTACGCCATTTTGCTGGTGACACTGGCGGTCGCCTTGGTGACGTCGATACTGGTGGTCCGTTTTTTCAACGAGGCAGTCAAGAAAATCCTGTCGCGCATTGTCGGCGATGATCTGGCCGAGGCCTGGCGCAAGTACATGAGCTTCGCCATCGTGGTGGTCGGCGTCTCCGGCGGCGTGCGCATCTGGGATCTGGAAAAGTTCGTGCCCAACGGCCGCGAATCGGCGCTGGAGCTGAACGGCGTGCGCTGGACCATCCAGATCTACCGCACCGTGATCGACACCCTGTCGCAGATCGCGTGGGTGATGCTGCTGTTCTTCCTGTGCACCATGGTCGCCTACGTGATCATGCGCGCGGTGGAGGCTCGCGCCAGCGAGCGTAACGGCAAGGCACCGGAGTAAGCGCTACGCCGGGCCGCTCAGGCCAGCAAGCAAACAGGGCTGCCGCGGCAGCCCTGTTGTCTTGTGTGCGCCGCTGTTACAGCGCGACCATATTGTCGCGGTGAATCAGCTCCGGCTCGATCAGGTAGCCGAGCACGCCCTCGATGTCGCGGGTGGCCTTGCGCATGATCAGTCGCGCCTCTTCCGAGCTGTAGTTGACCAGCCCGCGCGCCACCTCGGCGCCCTGTTCGTCGACGCAGACCACCGCGTCGCCGCGCAGGAAGCTACCTTCCACCGCGATGACGCCGATCGGCAGCAGGCTGGTGCCTTTGGCGCGTACCGCCAGCGCGGCGCCGGCGTCGAGCACCACCTTGCCGGACAGCTGCAGGTGATCGGCCAGCCACTGCTTGCGTGCGGCCAACCGGGTGGTCGGTGCGTTGAGCTGGGTGCCGATCGCCTCGCCATCGGCCAGCCGCGACAGCACGTTGGCCTCGCGGCCGCAGGCGATCACGGTGGCGGCGCCGCTACGCGCGGCGCGCTTGGCGGCGATGATCTTGGTGTACATGCCGCCGGTGCCGACGCTGGAGCCGGCGCCGCCGGCCATCTCTTCCAGCTTGCTGTCGCCGGCCTCGGCCTCGTGTACGAAGGCGGCGTCAGGGTGCTTGCGCGGGTCGGCGGTGTACAGGCCCTGCTGGTCGGTGAGGATCACCAGACTGTCGGCCTCAATCAGGTTGGTGACCAGTGCGCCGAGGGTGTCGTTGTCGCCGAAGCGGATCTCGTCGGTGACCACGGTGTCGTTCTCGTTGATGATCGGCACCACGTTCAGCGCCAGCAGCGTCGACAGCGTGGTGCGGGCGTTGAGGTAGCGCAGGCGGTCGGACAGGTCTTCGTGGGTGAGCAGCACCTGCGCGGTTTTCAGGCCGTGCTCGCGAAAGGCACTCTCGTAGGCCTGGCACAGCCCCATCTGGCCGACGGCGGCGGCGGCCTGCAGCTCGTGCACCGCCTTCGGCCGCTTGGCCCAGCCCAGGCGCTGGCAGCCTTCGGCGATGGCGCCGCTGGAGACCAGCACCACTTCCTTGCCGCGGCGTTTCAGGTCGGCGATTTCGGCGGCCCAGCGCGCCAGCGCGCTCATGTCCAGACCCTTGCCGTCATTGGTCACCAGGCTGGAGCCTACTTTCACCACGATGCGCGTGGCGCTGTGAATCACCGATTGCATGTCGCCGAACCCCGTCAGAAGCAAAGCCGTCAGTTTACCCGATTCCGCCGCCATGCCGCAGTGCGTCACGGTCTACGGCAGCGCGGTTTCCTGCTGCGCCGACGGTCGGTCGCCGGCCAGCAGTTGCGTCAGCGCCGACAGTGTGGCGTTGACCAGTTGCCGCATGTGGCTCTCCTCGATGATGTAAGGCGGCATGAAGTACACCGTCTTGCCGATCGGGCGCACCAGGCAGCCCTGCTGCAGCATCAGGCGGAAGAAGGCGGGGCCGAAGTCGGCGCGCTGGCAGTCGACGTCGAACGCCCAGATCATGCCGCGCTGGCGGAAGTGGCGCACCGCCGGATGGGCGGCGATCTCCGCCAGGTGGTGGCTGAACAGCGCGGCGGTGGCAAGGTTGGCCGCAATCACCTGTTCGTCCTCGAAGATGTCGAGCACGGTCAGCGCCGCGCGGCAGGCCAGCGCGTTGCCGGTGTAGCTGTGCGAGTGCAAAAAGCCGCGGCTGACGTCGTCGTCGTAGAACGCGGCGTAGATGTCGTCGGTGGTCAACACGCAGGACAGCGGCAGGTAGCCGCCGGTGATGCCCTTCGACAGGCACAGGAAGTCGGCGCGGATCGCCGCTTGTTCGCAGGCGAACAGCGTGCCGGTGCGGCCGAAGCCGACCGCGATTTCGTCGGCGATCAGGTGCACCTGGTACTGGTCGCACAGCCGGCGCGCCTCGGCGAGGTACAGCGGGTCGTACATCACCATGCCGGCGGCGCCCTGTACCAGCGGCTCGATGATGAAGGCGGCCAGCTCGTGGCCGTGCTGTTGCAGCAGGCTCTCCAGCGCGCTAGCGGCGCGGCGCGCGACATCGGCGGCCGTCTCTCCCGGCGCGGCGAGGCGGGCGTCAGGGCTGGGCGCGCGCAGGTTGTGCTGCAGCAGTGGCGCGTAGGTATCGGAGAACAGCGGCACGTCGGTTACCGCCAGCGCGCCGACGGTTTCGCCGTGGTAGCTGTGTTCTAGGCTGAGGAAGCGTCGTTTCTGCGTCTGGCCGTGATTGCGCCAGTAGTGGAAGCTCATCTTCAGCGCGATCTCGGTGGCGCTGGCGCCATCGGAGCCATAGAAGGCGTGGCCGAGGCCGGTGAGTGCAGCCAACCTTTCCGACAGCTCCACCACCGGCTGGTGGGTGAAGCCGGCGAGGATCACGTGCTCTAGGGTGTCGAGCTGTTCCTTCAGCGCCTGCTTGATACGCGGCTGGTTGTGGCCGAACAGGTTGACCCACCACGAGCTGACGCCGTCGATGTAGCGCTTGCCGTCGAAATCCTCTAGCCAGATGCCGTCGGCGCGGGCAATCGGAATAATGGGCAGGGTTTCGTGGCGCTTCATCTGGGTGCAGGGGTGCCACACCGCGGCGCGGCTGCGCGTCAGCCAGTGTTGTGCTTGCGAGTCATGCATGGCGAGTGCTCCGTAAGACAAGGCGGGCATCGTAACATGGCGCCACGCCGCGCAAGAGTGACGAAAATTGTCAGTCGCTTGCCGATTTTGCGCCCCCCGGCGGCGACTGTCCTGGCGGTGATGAGGCCGGAAAGCCTGCCAGCGCGCCATTTTCCGGCTGCTGGGGTCGAGCAGGCACGGGCTGGCGCCGATCTTGCTCTGCTTTGTCAGGAATCAAGCTGCACTGGCTCATCGCCGCGTATCCTCGCCGCGACGGTCTTTATTAAGGCAGCTAGCCGTGGGGTTGCAGTTCCAAGTGACGTAGTAATCAGCTTGCCTCGGCTCTGCGATTGACCGGGGCGGCTTGTGTGCCGATTGGCAACTGCAAGGCCGGCTTGCGGGAACAGGATTTGTTTTTTCGCTGGTAGTTTGCCGTTTTTCATTTTCAAACAGGAGCACTACGCATGAAACGTGCACAACAAGGTTTTACCCTGATCGAACTGATGATCGTGGTTGCGATCATCGGTATTCTGGCCGCGATCGCGATCCCGGCGTACTCCAACTACACCAAGCGTGCGCAGGTTTCGGAAGCGTTCTCGCTGGCGGATGGCATGAAGGTGAAGGTGGCGGAGTCGCAGGGTGAGACAGGCTCTTGCCCAGACATGGCCGCATCGGGGCTTTATGCTGATATTGAAGTGGCATCTGGTACCGCATGCGAGATCGAGGCAACCTTCCATACTCCGGGTGCCCATGTTGATTTGGATACCAAGACAGTAAAACTGATCCCAACATTTGCCTCTAACTCCACAACGTGGTCATGTGAAGCATCGGGTGCTGACGCTGTTGCTGCGGAATACCTGCCGAAATCCTGCCAGTAAGCAGAATTTTTTGATATCCCACCCAGCCCTTGCCCAGCAAGGGCTTTTTAGTTTCGGGAAGCAAATGCGCCGGATCATCACATTGGAACGCTTGGCAATGGCCGCCTTGTTTTTGCTGGTGACCATCCCGTTTCTCAACTGGGTACGCTTTCAGCCGACGGGTGATTACGTCAGCAGTGTTTGCGCGGTGTTGCTGGCGGTGGCAGTGCTGCTGCTGTCGCCGGCAAGAAATCGTGCTGCAGAGTCTGGCGGCGCCTTGCTGTTATTGGCGCTATTGCCATTGTTGACCATTGTCACCGCCCTAGCTTCACCCTATCCCGGCCAAGGGCTGGCGGCCAGCGTGGGTGTGCTGTTATGTCTGGCGCTGGCCCATGCCGTATCCCGTCATCCGCCGCAGCTGGTGCTGACAACGATGGCCTGGGGCCTGTTGCTGGGTGGGCTGGTGCAAGCACTGGTCGGCTTGTTGCAGGTAACACAGTGGGTGCTGGTATTGCAGTGGCCGTGGGTGTTCTACGACAAGGGCAATCCGGCCAATCTGATTGGCCAGCTGGCGCAGCGCAACCATTACGCCAATTACCTGACCCTATCGCTGTTCGCCGGCTGCTACCTGTTTGCCGTCGGCAAGCTGCGCGGCTGGTTGTTGCTGCCGCTGGTGCTGGTTTTCGGCTTGCTTATCAGCTGGTCCGCCTCGCGGCTGGCGATCGGCTATGCCGGCGCCGCCATGGTACTGACCTGGCTTTTCTACTGGCGCAGCAGCCGGCAGGGGGAAACGGGTCGCCTAGCCTTGGCCTTGGCGCTGGCAACGTGCTGGCTGGTGTTCTGCCAGCTGTTCAACAAAGAGCTGGTCGCGCTGCTTTCCTGGCTGGGCCTGCCGCTGGGCAATATCGGCTCTGGCGTCGATCGCATGCTGGCCGGTGGTTTCGGCGCCCGGCGCTGGGTGGAGTGGCAGAAGGCGTGGCAAGTATTCCAGGATCATCCGCTATTCGGTGTCGGGCTGGGCGGCTATGCGGCGCAAAGCGTGCGCCTGGAAGTGGCGATGGGCTTTGCCGGGCAGTGGTCGGAGAGCTGGCTGTTTACGCACAGTCATAACCTGATCCTGCAGTTGCTGGCGGAAACGGGGCTGCTTGGCACCACCGTGGCGGTGACCGGCCTGTGCTGGGCGTTCCTGCCGTTTTTCCGCAAGGAGCAGACCAATGTCCACTCTCTGCTGGTGGTACTGCTGGCGATGGTGCTGCTGCTGCACAGCATGGTCGAGTATCCGCTGTGGTATATGACTTTTCTCAGCCTGTTCGCCGTGTTGCTGGGACTGTCGCCGGCCCGCCGCTACACGCTGGCTATCCGCCTGTCGATGCGCCGCGTGCTGACGTGGGGATTTTGCGCGCTGCTGCTGTGGCAGTCGGTGGCGGGGCTGCAGGCTTACGGCAAGCTGGCGCGCTGGCTCATACCGGGTCCCAATGCGCAGGTGAATGTGATGCGCGCCGAGGAAGTCTGGCACCTTGCCCGCAATCCGCTGTGGACTTATGAGGCCGACATGGTGCTGGCCAACTACCTGATCGTGGACAAGCGCCAGCTGCAGGAGAAGCGCGCGCTGTTCGAGCGACTGACGGCATATCGTCCTCATGCCGGCATGCTGATCAATGTCGCGATTCTGCGGGCGCTGGATGGCGATCATGCCGCTGCCGAGCAGGCGCTACGCTTTGCCATCGCCGCCTATCCGGCCTATACGCCGGGTTTTGCCGCCGAGCTGATGTCGCGCCGTGATCCGGAGCTGCTGCCGCTGCAGGCGATCGCCAATGCGGCATTGCTGGCCAGTCGCAACGGCGGTGCGCAGTCGGCGGCATCCAGCGTGCTGGCTGCGTCACGGCGCTGAACCTTGGGTTTCCGATCTGACAGCCAAAGCGGCGGTGCGGTATGCTTCCGCCTTTGCCGAAACGCGGATTGATGATGTTTGCTTCTCTTGCGCGGCCAAGGTTGGCCGCATTGCTGCTGGCGGCGGTGGCCGTGCTGCCGTTCCTGTCGCCGTTCCACTACCTGCCGCTGCCGCAGTGGTGGGGGGAAATCTCGGCCGTGGTGCTCGCTGCGCTGGCCTGCCTGTGCCTGCCGCACGGCAGCCTGCCACTGCCGCGGGTGGTGCCATGGCTGGCGTTGCTGGCGCTGTTGTGGCTGAGCCAGCCATTATTTGTCGAGTTGCTGTTTCCCGGCCTCAATGCGGCAACGGCGCTGGCCTTTCTCGCGCTGGCACTGCTGGCGCTGGCCGTTGCCCGCTGGCAGGCGCTGAGCGATGCCGAAACGGTGATGACGGTGCTGGCCAAGGGCTTGCTGGTCGGTGCCCTGCTACAGTCGCTGATCGGCCTGGCGCAGCTCACCGGGCTGGCGCCGCTACTGGGTGGCGTGCTGTTCTACGATGGCGCGCATCCGACCTCCAATATTTTCGGCCACATCGGGCAGCGCAACCAGTATGCGCACTACCTGAGCTGGGGGCTGGTGGCGGTCAGCTGGCTGGCGGTGGCGCGGGTGCTGTCGCGTGGCGTGGCCATCGCGGTGCTGCTGTGGCTGGCGCTGTCGATCGCCTTTGCCGGCTCCCGCACCGTGCTGTTGTACGCCGCCGCCTTGCTGTTGCTGGCGCCGGCCTGGTATTGGCACGTGCGCGACGAGGCCAGCAAACGCCTGATGCAGTGGCTGCTGCTGGCGGCCGGCCTGCTCCTGCTGATGCAGTTCGCGTTGCCGCTGGGTGAGTGGCTGTTGCGGCCGCTATTGCATGGCGAGCTGGTGGCCAGCGGGGTCGAGCGGCTGGCGGCCAACTCTGACGGTATGGGGGCGCGCCGGCTGGCGGAGTGGGGCAAGGCGTGGCTGGTGTTCCGCGAAGCGCCGTGGTTCGGTGCCGGCTGGTCGCAGTACGCGTCCCACAGCGTGCGGCTACAGCTGCTGCCGCAGTTTGTCGATAGCGGCGTCAACAGTGGCCTGTTCAGCAGTGCCCACAATCTAGTGTTCCAGCTGCTGGCCGAGGTCGGCCTGATTGGCACCCTGGCGGTGTTGCTGGGTCTGGGCTGGGTGTTGCTGCCGTGGTGCGGCCGGCAGGCGCGGGCGGTGCATCTGCTACCGCTGGCCATGCTGGCCATCTCGCTATTGCACAGCATGCTGGAGTACCCGCTGTGGTACCTGTATTTCCCGGCGGTGCTGGTGATGCTGCTGGCGCTGGCGCCGGTGGCGGAGGGGGGCAAACGCCGCCCGTTCCGGCCGGTACAGTACGGTGCGCTGCTGATGTTGCTGCTGGCCGGGTATGGTAGCTACCGTTACGTCGAGATGCAGGGCCTGTACAACCCGCGCAGCGCGCAGCAACAGCAGCGATTGCAGCAGATCATGCGCAACGAGCCGCTGTTCGCCTTCCACGCGCTGGGGTTGCTGGACGATGTGGTGAAGCCGGGACGCGACAGTCCGCCAGCGCAGCGGCAGTGGATCGCGCTGCTGGCGCAGATGCGGCCGTATCCGGATGTGCTGCGCAAGGAGGCACAATTCCTGGCGCTGGAAGGGCGCACGCAGGAGGCGGCCTACACCATGCGGCTGGCGCTGGCCTCGTTCCCGACCTACGCGCCGTTTTTCCTGCGCGCGCTGTCGCCGGAAGAGGTGGCGTGGCAGCCGCTACGGCAACAGGTGGAGGCGGCGATGTCTAAGCCGTGAACGGAGGCGGCTGGGCAGCAATGAAAAATCCCTGCACATGGCAGGGATTTTTTGTGTCCGACAGGGGCGGGTGGCTCAAGCGTCGATGACCACACCGCTGTGCAGCGCCGTCTTCATCTTGCCCAATGCCTTGGCCTCGATCTGGCGGATGCGCTCGGCGGACACGCCGAATTCGGCGGCAAGATCATGCAGCGTGGCACCGCTGTCGTCGGCCAGCCAGCGCGCCTCGATGATGCGGCGGCTGCGCGGGTCCAGTGTCGACAACGCTTCCAGCAGGCCTTCGCTCTGCAGGCGATCCACCGCGCGGCGCTCCAGTGTCACGGTCGGCTCGTTGTGGGCATCGGCCAGCCAGTCGATCGGGGCGTAGGCGTCATCGTCGTTGTCATCGGCCAGCAGCGACACGTCCTGGCCGCTCATGCGCGTTTCCATTTCGCGCACTTCTTCAGGCTTGACGCCGAGGTCTTCGGCAATGGCGCGTGCTTCGCTGTCGCTGAGCGCGGCAAAGCCCTTCTTCATGCTGCGCAGGTTGAAGAACAGCTTGCGCTGTGGCTTGGTGGTGGCAATACGCACCAGCCGCCAGTTGCGCAGGATGAATTCATGCATCTCGGCCTTGATCCAGTGCACCGCGAACGAGAACAGGCGCACGCCGCGATTCGGCTCGAAGCGCTTGACCGCCTTCATCAGGCCGATGTTGCCTTCCTGGATCAGGTCGGCCTGTGGCAGGCCGTAACCGGCGTAGCCGCGGGCAATGGATACCACCACGCGCAGGTGAGACATCACCAGGCGTTTTGCCGCTTCCAGGTCTTCGTGTTGCTGATGACGCGTGGCAAGCTCGATCTCCTCTTCCTGGGTCAGCATCGGGATGCTGTTAACGGTCTGGATGTATTGTTCCAGGCTGCCGTTGGAAGAAAGTACGGGCAGGGCAAAAGTGGACATGTATTCGCAATCCTCCTAAATGGACCGACTTATCTTAGCACTCGGATTATGAGAGTGCCAGACGCGGGGAGTTCCTGCCAATGGCAAATTTCAATCAGACCGATTGTCTTGCTCTGGCGTCACGCCGGCTGGTTTTTGCGCAGATGATGGTCTGCGGCCAACCTGGCGCCGAGCATGCTCAGCAGCATGGCGCCCAGCAGCACGCCCAGCACCTCCAGCGGTTGCAGGCTGCGCAACTGGGCATCGATGCCGTACAGGCTGGCGAACTCGGCCAGCGCCGGATTGGCCTGGTAGGCCAGCCAGCTGCTCAGGCCCCAGCACAACAGCGCCGACAGCCCGCCCTGCCACGCCGCGTGGTAGAGGAAGGGGCGGCGAATGAAACTGTCGGTGGCGCCGATCAGTTTCGAGACCGCGATTTCTTCCTGTCGTGCCAGGATCTGCATGCGGATGGTGTTGTGGTTGATCAGCACCATCGCCAGCGCAAACACCACCGCCAGCAGCCAGGCGAGCTGGCCGGCGAGGGTAATCATCGCGTGCAGCTTGCGCGCCCAGGCGGCATCGAACTGCGCCAACTCCACCATCGGCAGGCCGGACAGCTCCTTCTGCAGCAGGTCGAGCATCTCCGGCTCCAGCGGCTGCGGGGTGACGATGAAGGCGTGCGGCAGCGGATTGCTGCCGAGGCCGTCGCTGATCGCGTTCAGGCCGCTGCGCTGTTCCAGTTCTTTCAGTGCGGCATCCTTGTGCACGAAGCGGAAGGAGGCGACCCGCGGATGGTGCTTCAGGCTGCTCTCCACCGCGGCCAGGTCGGCCTGTTCGCTGGATAGTTCCATGAACAGCGTGATCTGCGGCGTGGTGTTCAGCTTGGCGGTCCACTGCTGCAGGCTGCTGACGCCGAGATACAGCGACACCGGCAGTGCCAGCGCGATGGCCAGCATCAGCAGGTTGAGCAGGTTGCCGAACGGCTGGCGCAGGATCTTCAGCAGTGCGCTGCGGGCGCTCTGCGCGTGCAGGTACAGGTAGTGTTTCATGCGGCGAATTGTCCTTCACGAAGCCGGATGATGCGGCGGCCGTAGTCTTCCATCAGTGTTTCGTCGTGGGCCGAGATCAGCACCGTGACGCCGACCTGGTGGAAGGACTTGAACAGCTCCATGATGTCCAGCGCGTAGGCGCGGTCGAGGTTGGCCGACGGCTCATCGGCCAGCAGGATGCTGGGGCGGTGCACCACGGCGCGGGCAATGCACAGCCGCTGCTGTTCGCCGCCGGATAGGCGGATCGGCATCACCTTTTCCTTGCCAGCGAGGCCGACCTTGTCCAGCGCCGCACGTACACGGCGCTGCGCATCGCGGCGGTCGAAACCGATGATGTCCAGCGGCAGCATCACGTTGTCGAATACCGGGCGGTCGAACAGGATCTTGTGATCCTGGAACACCACGCCGATGTGCTGGCGGACATACGGCAACTGGCTAGCGCGCAGCTTGCTCAGATTCTGGTTGTTGACCAGCACATTGCCGCTGGTGGCGCGCTCGATTCCGGAAACCAGCTTCAGCAGCGTGCTTTTGCCTGCGCCGGAGTGACCGGCGAGGAATACCATCTCGCCGCTTTCCACGGTGAAGGACAGGTTGCGCAGCGCCTCGTGTCCGCCGGGGTAGCGCTTGGTGACTTGGTCAAATCGGATCATCGGCAATCATTCCGCACTAAAGGTTGGCCGCAAGTACTGTGACCGCAAGTGGATCAGGCCGCTCAGTCGAACAGCGCGTCGACAAAGTCGCGGGTCGAGAACGGACGCAGGTCGTCGATGCCTTCGCCGACGCCGATGAAGCGCAGCGGCACCGGGTGCTGCTTGGCGATGCCGGCGATGACGCCACCCTTGGCGGTGCCGTCCAGCTTGGTGAGGATCAGGCCGGTGAGACCCAGTGCCTCATCGAAGGCCACCACCTGGTTGATCGCGTTCTGGCCGATATTGGCGTCCAGCACCAGTACCACTTCGTGCGGGGCGTCCGGAATCGCCTTCTGGATCACGCGCTTCACCTTCTTGATTTCTTCCATCAGGTGTAATTGCGTCGGCAGGCGGCCGGCGGTGTCGGCAATGACGATGTCGATGCCGCGGGCCATGGCGGCCTGCATCGCGTCGTAGCAGACGGCGGCAGCGTCGCCACTTTGCTGTGCGATCACGGTGACGTTGTTGCGTTCGCCCCAGGCGATCAGCTGTTCGCGGGCGGCGGCACGGAAGGTGTCACCGGCGGCGAGCAGTACCGACTTGCCCTGGCTCTGGAAATACTTGGCCAGCTTGCCGATCGAGGTAGTCTTGCCGGCACCGTTGACGCCAGCGAGCATGATCACGTAAGGCTTCTTGCCGTGCGTCTGCAGTGGCTGTTCCAGCGGCTGGATCAGCTCGACCAGCGCCTCCTTCAGCGCGCCTTTCAGCTCGCTGGCGTCCTTGAGTCCCTTCAGCGACACCCGCTCGCGCACGTCGCGCAGCAGGTGGCTGGTGGCATCCATGCCCATGTCCGACGTCAGCAGCACCGCTTCCAGCTCTTCGTACAGCTCGTCGTCGATCTTGCCGCCACCGAACAGGCCGGCCAGCTGTTTGCCCAGCTTGTCGCGGGTCTTGGCGAGGCCGGATTTCAGCCGTTCGGTCCAGCTCGGTTTCGCCTGCGTCACGCTGCTGGCCGGAGTAGGGGCCGGCGCCGCGACAACTGACGGTACCGTTTCTGCTGCGGCAGGTACCGGCTCAACGCTTGGGGCGGGAGCGATGACGGTGTCCGCTACGGGCGCAACAGGGGCTGCCGGCGGGGTCGGGGTGGTGTCGGGAACGGGTTTTTTCTTGAAAAAGCTGAACATGCGAAATGGCTGAGTCGAAGTAAGTGATTAGCGCTGGATTGTACCGGCAAAAGCCGGGACGGGGTCAAACCTGAGTATAAAGCGCGACATGGCGTTAACAGATTGATTCACGACAGAAGTTCTGCGGCGGTAAATGGAGTAAAATCTCGCCCTTCTTTCAAGGCAGGGCATGGCATGGCGCAGCAACGCAACAGGGTGCGGATCATTGCCGGCAAATATCGCCGGCGCCTGCTCCCTTTCCCGGATGTTGACGGCTTGCGGCCAACCCCGGACCGGGTGCGGGAAACGGTGTTCAACTGGTTGGCCGACCGCGTCGAAAACGCCGATTGTCTCGATCTGTTCGCCGGTAGCGGGGCGATGGGCTTCGAGGCTGCGTCGCGCGGTGCGCGCAAGGTGGTGCTGGTCGAGAAAAGCCGCACGGCGCTGCAGTGTCTGCGCGACAGCAAGACCTTGCTGGCGGCGACCGAGGTGCAACTGCATTCCGGTGCTGCGGAAGACTACCTGGCGCGCAGCGCGGAGCGCTTCGACCTGATCTTCCTCGACCCGCCGTATGCGCTGACCCTGTTGCCGGTATTGCTGCCCAAGGTTGGCCGCATGTTGAAGGCGGGCGGATGCATATATATAGAATCGGATCGGCCGGAGCAGTTTGCCGGCTGGCGGGTACTGAAAGAGGGCAAGGCGGGGGCGGTGCGCTTTGCGTTGCTGGTCGCTGAGTCGAGCGAATAAACATATAACGGCATGGGCTTGCGATGGTGTGCCGGCGGTGCCAGAATTCACTAGTGAAATACCTGAGGAAATTACTATGTCTTTGATCATTACTGACGAATGCATCAATTGCGATGTCTGTGAGCCGGAGTGCCCGAACAACGCCATTTCGCAAGGTGAAGAGATCTACGAAATCGATCCTAACCTGTGTACCCAGTGTGTCGGTCACTATGACGAGCCGCAGTGTCAGCAAGTCTGTCCGGTGGACTGCATTCCGCTGGATGCCTCCAATCCGGAGACGCATGACCAGCTGTACCAGAAATACCTGGTAATCACCGCCAAGGCCTGATTGCGCTAAGCCGTTGATTTGTGAAGCAGCCGTCACCGAGTGTGGCGGCTGTTTGCATTTTGGCTGCAAAAAATCCGAAAAATCACGGAAAAGCTGTTGACGATCGCCGGAGCTGTCTATAATATTCGGGCTTCTTCACGGGGGGATTCCCGAGCGGTCAAAGGGATCAGACTGTAAATCTGACGGCTCAGCCTTCGAAGGTTCGAATCCTTCTCCCCCCACCAAAGTTACCAGCATCTTGGCGGCGAAAGCAGTTAGAGTTGGCCGGGATCGTAAGGCGGGTGTAGCTCAATGGTAGAGCAGAAGCCTTCCAAGCTTACGACGAGGGTTCGATTCCCTTCACCCGCTCCAAGTGCGATAGTTGTAAAGTTTTTTGGCCCATGTAGCTCAGGGGTAGAGCACTCCCTTGGTAAGGGAGAGGTCGGCAGTTCAATTCTGCCCATGGGCACCAAACTCATTTTATTGTATTCAGGGAATTTGCCATGGCTAAGGAAAAGTTTGCGCGGACCAAGCCGCACGTAAACGTTGGTACCATCGGTCACGTGGACCATGGTAAAACCACTCTGACTGCAGCGATCACCACTATTCTGTCGAAGAAATTCGGTGGCGAAGCGAAAGATTACTCGCAGATCGACAGCGCGCCAGAAGAAAAAGCACGTGGTATCACCAT